>JAENWC010000353.1 GCA_016650235.1 Terriglobia bacterium | reverse complement strand
TCCTCGACGAGGCTCAGAACTCCACGCCCGAGCAAATGAAAATGGTGCTCACCCGGCAGGGCTTCAACTCCAAAATGGTGATCACCGGCGATATCACACAAATCGACCTTCCCCACGGGCGCGGCTGTGGACTGCTGGATGCCATGGACATCCTTCACGGCATCGACGAGATCAAGTTCATGACCTTTGACGAGAGCGATGTAGTGCGGCACAGCCTCGTCCAGAAGATCATCAGGGCCTACGAGCACTATCAGGAAGCCACCGGCGCCGGCCGCCAACTCCCCCTGCGCTGGAACGAGTCGCACGCGGAAAAATCTCCTCGGCCCACCCCGCAGGACGCGGGCCCTCCGCCGCCCCAGCAGGCCTGATTGTCCACCATGCCCGCCTCCCCCCATTTGCTGGTTTTTCGTACCGCCAGCCCGCTGGACCGGCCCAGGCTCCGCAGCTTTGCCGCCTCCCTGCGCAAACTGGTTGCCGGTGGCAGACCCTTCTGCTGCCTCCTCACCGGCGATGAGGAACTCCAGCAACTCAATCGCGACTTCCTCGGCAAGGATTACGCTACCGACGTGCTCTCCTTTCCCTCCGGCCAACCGGAAGGCTCACTCGGCGATTTAGCCATTTCCGAGGATCGCGCCCGCGAGCAGGCCGCTCGCCTCGGCCACTCTCTCAGCGACGAGATCGGCATTCTCATGCTGCATGGTCTGCTCCACCTGCAAGGCATGGACCACGCAACCGATCGCGGCCGTATGCGCCGTACGGAGGCTGCCTTGCGAAAACAGTTGCAGCTCCCCGCCGGACTGATTGAAAGGAGCATGCGATGACCGCTGTTCTTTTTCTGATCGCCCTCGTCGCCGTCCTGGTCCTTGTCCCCGTCTGCTTCGTGCAATTGCTCTATCTCGAATCTTTGCGCCTGCGCTCGCGGGACCTGCCCTCGTTGGAGCTGTTCAAAGAATCGCTCGATGACAAAATCGGCTTGAAGCTGGAACATGGGGCCCTTACTTTTTCGCTCATCAAGCACACCCTCCTGCTCAGCATCGCCATCCTCATCTTTGCGAGCATGCAAACCAGCGGAGTGAAACTGCTGGGCGCCGGACGCCCCCTCTGGCAGATTCTGCTCGAATCCATCCTCGTCTCCACGCTCGGCATGATCCTGACCACACACGTGCTCCCGCAACTGCTCTACCGCGGCACCAGCGGAGCTTGGCTGGCGCCTCTTGTCCCTGTTCTGCGCCTCCTTTCCCTTCTTGTGCGGCCCCTGCTTGGACTGCTGCTCTTCCTGCAATCGCTGGTCGATCTCGGCTCTCCAGAAGAAGCCGGCGAAGAAAATGATGCGCAGAATGAAAATATCGATGCCCTGATCGATGCCGGTACCGAAGAGGGCTTGATCGAGGAGGAAGACCGCAAGCTCATTCATTCCGTCGTCGCTTTCGGCGGCAAGACAGTGCGTGAAGTCATGACGCCCCGGCCGCAGATGGTCACCATTCCGCGCGATGCCTCGCTGGAAGAGTTGCGCGAACTGGTCCTCAAGGAACAGTACACGCGCATACCTGTTGTCGATGGCAGTATCGATCGTGTGACCGGATTCGTTCATGTCCGCGACATGTTTGAACTCGACGAGGACGAGCGCCTCACGCGCACAGCCGAGGATCTGCAGCGCAAGATCGAGTTCGTTCCCGAAACCAAGCCCGTCGATGACCTGCTGCGCCTCATGCAGAAGCAGAGCGTGCATATGGTCATCGTCATCGATGAGTACGGCCAGACCGCCGGCCTGGCCACCATGGAGGACCTGGTCGAAGAGATCGTCGGCGAAATTCAAGACGAACACGAGCCCGGTAAAGACGTTGATGTCGATTCCAGCGGCGGCTTCATCGTTTCCGGAAATCTCGACCTCGACCGCCTTGACGAACTCCTCTCCTTCCGGCCTGCCGGCCAAACTCAATCCACCACCGTGGGCGGATTGGTCACCGAATGGATGGGCCACGTCCCCGCCGCCGGTGAACGTGTCGAACAGGGCGGCATCCGCATTGAAGTGTTGTCCGCCGATGAACGCCGCGTCTCTCAAGTGCGGCTCACGCGCGTCGAATCGGGGCCGGTGTCCAGTGCGTAAGGCGAAAAAATTCGTCTCTGGCTTTGTGTCCATTCTGGGCCGCCCGAACGCCGGCAAATCCACCCTCATCAATGCCCTCGTAGGCAGCAAAGTCGCCATCGTCTCGCCCAAGCCGCAAACCACGCGGCAGACGGTCCAGGCAGTGGTCTCCACCAGCAAGTCACAGGTCGTCTTTCTCGATACCCCTGGTGTCCATGAAGGAAACCTGCTCGTGCATCGCCGCATGATGGACCAGGTGCGCCAGGGCTTGCAGGAACGCGATCTGCTGCTCTGGATGGCCGACGCCACGCTACCGCTCGACTCCAGGGAGAAGGCGGCCCTCGCGCTGGTGGCAAACTCCAAAACGCCCGTCTTTCTGGTGCTCAACAAGATCGATCGCATCAGGAACAAACAGCAACTCCTCCCTCTGATCGAGGAGTTCGCCAAGGTTGCCACTTTCCAGGAGTCCATCCCCATCTCCGCCCTCAAAGGCGAAGGGTTGGACCAACTTATGCGGCACATCGTCAACCTCATGCCCGCCGGACCGCAGTACTTCCCACCGGACTTCCTTACCGATCAGCCCGAACGCTATCTCGCCGGCGAACTCATTCGCGAAAAGATTCTCTACGCCACGCGCCAGGAGGTCCCCCATTCCGTCGCCGTCCTGGTTGAACAGTGGGAGGAGAAGACCCGGCTCACGCGCATCGCCGCCGCTATTTATGTGGATCGTGATACGCACAAGCGCATCATCATTGGTTCCGGCGGCGACATGCTCAAAAAAATAGGTACCCTTGCCCGGCAGGAGATGGAATCTCTCTTTGGCCGCAAGATATTTCTTGAACTGTTTGTCAAGGTGCAGCCCAAATGGCGCGACAGCCCGGATTTCCTCAATGAGTTAGACTGGCGTTATATGGCTGGAGGACAGGAAAAGTGAAAACCGCGATCTCTACCATGATTGTCGCATTGGCTCTGGTTCTAGCCTCGCCGCTGGCGGCGCAAAAGGAAGTGACCGACGACTCCATTCATGACCAGGTCCGCATGAAGCTGGTGAGCGACACCGTCGTCCAGGGCGGCGCAATTACAGTGGACGTGGAAAACGGAGCCGTCACTTTGAAGGGGCGCGTCCGCACCGGTAAGGCCAAGGCCAAAGCGGAAAAGTTGGCCAAGGGCGTCAAGGGCGTCAAGTCCGTCAATAACCAACTCACCGTCTCACCCACCTTTGAGTAACACCCGCCTTCCAACGCCTCCCTTCTCACACATCCCTTCTCACACATCCGGCTAAAATGGATTCATGTCCGATCTCCAATATCCCGTAGGCCGCTTCCAGCTTGTTCCCAACCCAACCGCCCAACAGCGCGCTACCTGGATCGACATCATCGAACAAGCCCCCGCGCAGGTCCGCGCCGCCATCCAGTCATTGCCCCCGGGCGCCATCGACAAGCCCTACCGTCCCGGCGGCTGGACAGCGCGGCAGGTGGTCCATCACATGGCCGACAGTCATATGAACAGCTACATCCGCTTCCGCCTCGCACTCACCGAAGACCAACCCACCATCAAGCCTTATGACGAGGCTCAATGGGCCGAATTGCGCGACGCAAAAGATGCCCCGGTCGAGATGTCTTTGCACCTGCTCGATGCCCTCCACGCGCGCTGGGTGGTGCTGCTGAAATTCCTTACACCCGCGCAGTTGGACCGCACGCTCTATCATCCGGAGAACGGTGTCGTCGATCTCAACGCCATGCTCTGCCTCTATGCCTGGCACTGCCGTCACCACAGCGCCCACATCGGCCTGCTCCTATCCCGTCGAGGATGATGACCGTGCACACTGCGCCCAAAGAGAATGAATACGCGCCCTACTTCGGCCGCTACATTTCCCTCATCGCATCCGATGACATCGTGGCCACGCTGGAATCCCAAATCGCCGGAACCGCGGTTCTGCTTGCCGGACTCGCGCCTCAAGACGGCCATTACCGTTATGCCCCGGAAAAGTGGACCGTCAATGAAGCTCTCGGCCACATCATCGACACCGAACGCATCTTTGCCTACCGCGCGCTGCGCATCGCACGCAATGACCCGACGCCGCTTCCAAGCTTCGAACAGGACGACTACGTGAAATACGGCCCGCACGCCTCCTGCCGCCTGCCCGATCTGCTCGAAGAGTTCCGCTGCATCCGCCGCTCCTCCCTCTTCCTGTTCCAGAATCTCCAGCCCGAAGCCTGGACCCGTATCGGCACAGCCGGCCAAAACCCGATTTCCGTCCGCGCCATCGCCTGGATCATCGCCGGCCACGAAGTGCACCACGCGAAGATCTTGCGCGAAAGTTATTTGCCGAACCTCGCTGCGCGCTGACCGCATGCGCAAAGGGCGCTGCGCTCGCCGCACCACCAACAGGAGAGGAACACTGGGCTTAACCCCGCGGCGGGCAGCTCCGTTTTGCGCGTGTTCCTCAAAAGCGTCATAATCTACGCATGACACGCAGAAGTTTCCTTCCGGCGATAGCTGCATTGCCCGTCCTGGCTGCTCAGCAGCAGGCCAAGGCCGTTCGCAAAGGGCGCATCAAGCAAGCGGTGACAAGAGGCTGTTTCCGCGGCACAAATTTTACTCTCGACGAAATGGCCCGTCACGCCTCGCGCCTCGGCGCCACCGGATTTGACTTGATTGGCGAACCGGAGTGGCCCATTCTCAAAAAACACGGACTCGTTCCGACCATGGCGCCCGGCGCCGGCTCCATCCGGGATGCGCTCAACCGCAAGGAGAACCACGCGAAGCTGGAAGAGGCGATGCATTCCAATCTGGACAAAGCCGCCGCGAACGGGGTTCCCAATGTGATTACCTTTTCCGGGAACCGCGCCGGCATGGCCGAACCGGAAGCCATCGATAACTGCGTCCTGTTCCTCCAAAAAGTGAAGGCCCATGCCGAGGACAAGGGCGTCACCATCTGCATGGAGTACCTCAATTCGAAGGTGAACCACGCCGACTACCAGTTCGATCACATGTCTTTTGGAGTGGAGATTTGCAAACGCGTGAGCTCGCCGCGTGTGAAGATCCTCTACGACATGTATCACGTCCAAATCATGGAAGGCGACATTATCCGCATGATGCGGGACAACTACCAATACATTGCTCATTTTCATACCGCCGGCAATCCAGGCCGCCATGAGTTCGACGACACCCAGGAGATGAACTACCACGGCATTGCCAAAGCCATAGCCGACCTTGGTTTCACCGGCTGGGTGGCCCACGAGTACTCTCCCTTGAAAGACGCCCTCACCTCGCTGGACCAGGCGCTCGCCGTCTTCGACATCTAAGGATGCCGGTAGTCTTCATCCCCACTCTGTTGCAAGCCGTCACCGGCGGTCACACACGGCTGGAGGCCGAAGGATCCACCGTGGCCCAGGTGATCGAAAACCTCGATCGCGACTGGCCCGGCATCGCAGCGCGGCTGGTGGAGGGGGCCCGGCTCCGGCCCAACCTCTCTGTGGCCGTGGACGGAGAGATCACTCCTCTAGGTTTGCTCGAGCGCGTGGGTCCTCAGAGTGAAGTGCATTTTGTCGCCGCCATCAAAGGTGGGTCGGGGTGGATAGAAGCGGATCGGCTATTGCACGCGGGCGCGATTGCGCTCGTTGAGAACTAACTCGTCAAAAATGGCCAGCACCCGCTTCCGGAAATAATAAATCTGCCGCAGGTTGTCTTTGAATTCGGTCTCATAGCGCTTGGGCCGCAGCCACTTTTCCAGCACATTCCGGGGAACGTCGATGTCCTTGCGTAGCGAATCCACGGCGTGCCCGCGCAGGAACAAGCCATAAAACATGGCCGCCTCCTTCATCGGCGCGGCCGGATCGAAGTTATCCCGGATTGCTCCCTGGGCAGCCATTCCTCATAGTCCCTTGGACAAAAACCATTCTCTAAAACAGCAAGTATAAGCAGCATCCCGGCCATCAATCAAGTCCTAAATCTCAACAGGCTTCGTCAGCCCTCACATCGGACGGATTTCGTGGTTAACTGGAGGAGGCTCCCAGATTCTGGTGCTTCTATGAAAAAGATCACAATCCCCGTTTCTTTCCTCCTGCTGGCGCTTTCGGCCTCGGCCGAGTCCTGGTCCGGCACCGTAGTGGACGTCATGTGCAAAGGCAAGGATCTTGCCAGCCACACACGCCAATGCGCGCTCAACTGCGCCAAGGGCGGTTTCGGCCTCGTGCTCGCTGACGGCAAGTTCGTCAAGTTCAATGAGGCTGGCAACGCTAAGACACTGGCTGTTCTGAAGTCCAGCGCCAAAGAGAAGGACATCAAGGCCAAGGTGACCGGCAAGCTCGACGGCGACGTTATTCAAGTGGAGCTTGTGGAGATTCAGTAATCACGCGGCGGCGTAGCCGGACCCAGAGCGGAAACACCGGCGGGTTCTCCAGCCACACCAGCATCCACTGGATCATCTCCGCTTTCCCCGCCGCGCCGCGCCGCAGCGACAGCCGGGCATGGTCTTTGGACTCGATCACCGCTTTGCGGCAGAGCCGCATGAGTCCGGCATCGCCGCTGGATTCCGCCTTACCGTAAACATCGCCTAATGCCAACAGGGTGCGCTCCAGAGAGTCGAGATCGTCCTGCCGCACTCCTTCCACCAGCGGGTCCAACTCCACTCCGCTTTCGCGCAAAAGACGCCGCAAATATCCCGCTGAAATCGGCGCCAGCCGTTGGGCGAGTGCGTTGCGCTCTTCCACGCTAAGGGCGCCTGGACTTCTTACGGACAGATACCGCTTTAGCTCCTCTCGTTTTTTGCGCTTTCCTGTTGCCACTTTTGTATGTGCCTACTGCGCTCTGATGCTGCCCGAACGTTTCGCTGAACTGATGAGAACCGTCCCCGCCCGGCTTAGCTACGAAATACAAATACCTGGTTTGCGCGGGCGCCAGTGCCGCTTGCAGCGATGCCGCACCCGGATTGGCGATTGGTCCTGGAGGTAATCCGGAATGCTGATAGGTGTTGTACCGGTTCTGGCTGCTCAAGTCGGAACGGTAAATGGCGCCGCGGTACCGCTTCTCGATCATGGCCGCGTAAATGGTAGTGGGATCACAATCCAGCTTCATCCCCATGTCGAGCCGGTTGCGGTAGACCGAGGCCACAAGCGGGCGTTCGGCGTTTAACGCGGTCTCTTTCTCCACCAGCGAAGCCAGCGTTACCGCGGCATGCGCGTCCATCCCGGTTCCGTTGTGCAACTGTTTCCATATCCGCCGGAACTGCTCCACCATCATCGCCGTCAGTTGCGTGGCCGAGGTGTGACGGGTGAGGCGGTAGGTGGAGGGAAACAGGTAGCCCTCCAGAGTTTCCGCATGCGGCGCAAGATCCTGAATCCCCCCTGTGCTCGCGGCCGCTTCCAGAAACTCATCTTCGGTAATAAAGCCGAGTCCCGCAGCCAGCCTGGCGATGTCGAACAGATTGCTTCCCTCCGGCACGCGCACCTCGTAGAAGAACACATCCCCGCGCGCAATCCGGTCCAGTACCTCACGCGCATCCGCTGGTTCGGCGAACAGGTACTCGCCAGCCTGCAGGCGCGCCCGCGGCCGCAACGCGCGCGCCGCCAGAAACTGCCATTCCCACCGCACCACGCCCTTTTCAGCTAGGAGGGCCGCCATTTGGCGCGTAGACATTCCTTTCGGGATCTCCACCGCCACCGGATCCGCGAAACCTCGATAGGGCTGGGAAAGGCCCCACAAGACTGTGATGGCCATCGCCACAGCCAGAAGCAGGAGCCAGGCCCCCTTTCTCATTCCTCCGGCTGCTCCGCCTGCCGCAGCCGTTCCAGCCTCTGCCGCTCTAAAAAGCTGTCCAGCAGGATCACCGCGGAGAGCCGGTCCACTGCCGCGCCGCGCTTGGCAATGCTGATGCCGCTAGAGCGCAGCACACGGTTGGCTTCCACGCTAGTCAAGCGCTCGTCCCAATATTCCACCGCAAGGCCGGTTCGCTTGGTGATCATGTCTCCAAACTCGCGCACCCAGCGCACCTGCCGGCCTTCGACGCCATTCATCTGCAGCGGGTAGCCAATCAGGAGCATGGTCGCGCCCTTGCCCTCGGCCAGTTCCCGCAACCGTTCGACATCTTCGCGGACGCGCGTGCGCTGCAGTGTCTCCAGTCCCTGCGCCGTCAGTCCCAGTTCATCGCTGAGGGCCAGGCCGATCCGTTTCTTGCCGACATCAAGCGCAAGGACTCTGCCTGGCCGGGCCTGTGGTGCGCCTTTGTTTGTCACAGTGTCGTCTCATTATACAGGCCATGCTAGAGTACCTGTAGAGGAAGCTCAGGGTAGTGTCGGTGTTGCTATCATCATTTACGGAGAACAAACCCAGACGGAGCCTCGCCGCGTCTCTGATTGCTACCGCTGTGGTGATTGCGCTGCTCTACTATGGGCGCGAATTTTTCATAACTCTCTTCACCGCCATCACCATTTCCTTTTTGCTCGACCCGTTTGTCGGTCTGTTCACCCGGCTGAGGCTGCCACGCGCCGTGGCCAGCTTTCTGGTCTGCTCAATTGCTCTCCTGTTGCTCTATCTGATGGGGCTCGGTCTGTTCACACAGGTGGCCGGCCTTATGGAGGACCTGCCCAGCTACGGCCAGCGCATCAATCAACTTGCCGATCAGGTAGCTGTCCGGCTCGAAACCGCCGAGAAGAACACCTACCAGATTTTTGTTCCCAGGCGCATTCGGGAGCAGCAGAGCCAGTCCCAACCCCTGGAGCCGCAGCCCGCACAAGCCAAACCAAAACGCCGTTCCGCGGAACCGCCCATGCCTGTCGCCGCTCCGCCCGTGGTACAGGAGGTTCGCATCCGGTCCGACCGGTCCCCATTTTGGGACTATCTCTACGCTCGTTGGGAATCGGTTTACCACACGTTGCTCATGGCCAGCTTCATCCCATTCCTCGTCTATTTCATGCTCAGTTGGCGTGATCATCTGCGACGCAACTACCTCCATCTTTTCCAGGGCCCGGGCCGCCATGCCGCCGGACGAAGCTGGCAGGGCGTAGCTGATATGGCGCGCGCCTATGTCATCGGCAATTTCGTTCTCGGCACCTTGTTGACTCTGGCCAGTGGAATCTTTTTCTGGTCCATCAACCTGCCTTACTTCCTCCTCGTGGCCCCGCTCAGCGGGTTCCTCAGCCTGGTGCCTTACGTCGGCCTGCCGCTCGCCATCCTGCCGCCCTTCCTGGCTGCCTTGCCCATGCACGACAAGATGGGACATTACATCTTCATCGCCGCCGTGGTCGGATTTTTCCATCTTCTCGCGCTCAATCTCCTCTATCCGAAACTGGTCGGCTCGCGAGTCCATCTCAACCCCATGGCGGTCACCGTTGCCTTGATGTTCTGGGGCAGCCTCTGGGGCGCCATCGGTCTCGTGTTTGCCATCCCGATCACCGCCGGTATCAAGGCCGTAATCGACAATGTCCCCAGTCTCCAGCCTTACGGCAAACTGCTCGGCGATTGATCCGCAACCCATCCACCCCCGAAAACACAGGATGCGCCCTTGGGCAAGTCCTGTTTTTTCGTTACCATTGTTACGCGGCCGGGCGCGATGGGAACACTCCCGACCCGAGTAACTGGTTCTGAGTAACTGGCCGCAAAACGGAACTCGTTCCCGCGCCCGAGGGCAGGGAAGGGGGGGCTTGCCCGCCGGCTTGCCTTTGAAATGATGCACATCAGCCATACCTAGGCCCCGCCAGGGTGAGCAGCGTGATTCAGTCTACCTGGACTAGCTAGGGTAAATCCCTCAATGCGTTGACGCATTCCTCCTACCCAGGATGCATTTTTTCCTAAACTTGCATGCAGGTTCCGTCGATAGGAATCCAGTAGATCGACGAATCCGCATGGGTGCAAAACTGCTAACCGTGATTCCGCAACACAACGAGGCACAACCCGCCGAACACCCAGGTTTTGTCGAGCGGGATCTGGATCAGATGAAGGGAAGCTTCCTGGCCAGCCTCAACCATGAGATTCGCACACCTTTGAGCGGAGCACTCGGCATGTTGGATCTGCTGCTGGAAACCTCGCTCGATGAGGAGCAGATCGATTATGTCCAAACGGCGCGCGAGTGTGCCCACCAACTGCTGGGCACATTGAATTCGATTCTGGAATACTCCTCCATTTCCGCAGGCAAGCTCCAACTCCATCAGGAGGAGTTTCACCTCAGGCAGGTGCTGGAATCGATTGCCGATGATTTTCGCCCAAGAGCGGAGGGCAAAAACCTGCAATTGGAGAGTTTCCTGGATCCGGCGCTGCCCGAGACAGCGATCGGCGACGCGCAGCATCTGCGGCTTGCCTTGTCGCACATCCTCGATAACGCCATCAAGTTCACCAGCCAGGGTTCGGTGGGTCTGTCGGCTCGTACGCAGCCTTCCATGGTGAATTCGGCGTCCGATCCGCGCTGCCTGCTGCAAATTCAGATCACCGATACAGGGGTGGGAATCTATCCGGAGAAAATACATCTCATCTTTGACTCGTTCCATCAACTGGAGTCCGGCTTGGCACGCTCCTACACAGGGCTCGGGCTTGGGTTGGCCATTGTAGACAAACTGCTCCGGCTGATGGGCGGCAGTATCCATGTGGAAAGTCTCCCCGGCAAGGGCAGCATCTTTTCCATCACGATTCCATTGGGGGTTCCGCGGATGGCTGGGGCCCCTACTCCAACTCCGGCGGCAGTGAGGCTGCGCAAGATTCTGCTGGTCGAGGACAACAAAATCGCGCAGCAGGTGGTAACGTATATACTCCAGCGCGCCCAATATCATGTAACCTGCGCCGGCAACGGCAAGGAAGGCTTGCGGGCGGCAACCTCTTCCGCCTTCGATCTCATTCTCATGGATCTGCAACTGCCCGGCATGGATGGGTTTCAGGTAGTCTCCTCCATACGCGCGCTGCCGGGCTACCAGAACCGTCCCATCGTTGCCCTGACGGTCAATTATTCCGAGGAGTACCGCCTGCTCTGCGCCCAGAGCGGGATGCAGGGGTTCCTCGCAAAACCGATCGATAGAGAAGCCCTTCTGCTTACGCTTGAGAAACTTCTGCCCTAGCGAGCCCGCAAAGGGCAGTCCCGGTCCTCGATACGCCCGAGCAACAACCGGCCACCGCGCCGGGACAGGCACCGTTTTGCGGGCTGTTATAAAGCGCAAAGGGCGCCGTCCGCGCCCCCAAACTCTCCAGAAACACGCGAGTTGCCGATGCGGGCGGCAGCTCCGTTTTGCGCGTGTTCCTTAAAAGGAGCCCTCGGCCAGGCATACCCGTCCTTTTTCCTCTCCCCCAATTCGCCCCGCCACCGCCGTTGCAGTAGACTATTAGTAGCGCCCTCGCTGTTTCACTCTATGTTGGATAACCTTCTCGCCAAAATCTTCGGCACCAATACTGACCGCGAAATCAAGAAGATTCTTCCGCTGGTGACCGCCATTGCCGAGATGGAACCCCATATGGAGGCCCTTTCCGACGAGGAACTGGCGGCCAAGACCGATGAGTTCCGCGAGCGACTGGCCCAAGGCTCCACCATCGATGACCTGCTCATCGAGGCCTTCGCCGTGGTGCGCGAGGCCGGCCGCCGCATGCTCAACATGCGCCACTTCGATGTCCAGATGATCGGCGGCATCGCGCTGCACCGCGGCAAAATCGCCGAGATGCGCACCGGAGAAGGCAAGACACTGGTGGCAACTCTGCCGGTCTACCTCAATGCCCTCGAGGGTAAGGGCGTACACGTGGTCACGGTGAACGACTATCTGGCGCGCCGCGACTCGGAATGGATGGGCCGCATCTACCAGTTTCTTGGCCTCAACGTCGGAGTGATTGTCCACGGCCTGGACGACGATGAGCGCAAGGCCGCCTACGCCGCCGACATCACCTACGGCACCAACAACGAGTACGGGTTCGACTACCTCCGCGACAATATGAAGTTCCGGCTCGGCGATTGTGTCCAGCGAGGCCACCACTACGCCATCGTCGATGAAGTCGATTCCATTCTGATTGACGAAGCGCGGACTCCGCTCATTATTTCCGGCCCCAGCGAGGAGTCCACCGACAAGTACTACCGTATCGACCGCGTGATTCCTAAGCTGGTCCGCGGTGAAGTCATCGAAGGCAAGGAGCCGGGCGAGCGCTATACCACCGGCGACTACACGGTGGACGAAAAGCACAAAAGCGTCGGGCTCACCGAGGAAGGCGTCACCAAGCTCGAGCGGTTGCTCGGGATCGAGAACCTATACGACGCCGCGGTCATTGATATTAATCACCACGTGCAGCAGGCCTTGCGCGCCCATGTCATGTTCCACCGCGACAAGGACTACGTCGTCAAGGAAGGGCAAGTCATCATCGTCGATGAGCACACCGGCCGCCTCATGCCCGGACGCCGCTGGAGCGATGGCTTGCACCAGGCAATTGAGGCCAAGGAAGGCGTCAAGATTGAACGCGAGAATCAGACGCTGGCCACCATCACTTTCCAGAACTACTTCCGCATGTACTCCAAGCTCGCCGGGATGACCGGAACCGCCGAGACCGAAGCGGCCGAGTTCGCCAAGACCTACAACGTCGATGTCCTCGCCATTCCCACCAACCTGCCCATGCGCCGCATGGAGAATCAGGATGTCGTCTACCGCACGGAAGAGGAAAAGTTCCGCAATGCCGCCAAGGAGATTCAGGAACTCCACGCCAAGGGCCAGCCGGTCCTGGTAGGCACCATCTCCATCGTCAAAAGCGAAAAGCTTTCCGGGATTCTCAAGAAAATGGGCGTTCCTCACGAGGTTCTCAACGCCAAAAATCACGAGCGGGAAGCCTTCATCGTCGCCCAGGCCGGCCGCAAGGAAGCTGTTACCGTCTCCACCAACATGGCCGGACGCGGCACCGACATTTTGCTCGGCGGCAACCCGTCCTATCTCACCCAGGAAGAGTGTCTCAAGAAGAAAATCGCCGAGACCGTGCAGAGCGACCTGGCCGCCTTTGTCGAGGACAAGGACTTTTTCTATTTCCAGCGTGACGCGGCGCACTACCGCGTCCCCATGCAGGCTTGGCGCGAGATCTTCGCCAAGCACAAAGCCGTCTGCGATCCCGAACACGACGAGGTGGTCGGCCTCGGCGGCTTGCACATCCTCGCCACCGAACGGCACGAGTCGCGCCGCATCGACAACCAACTGCGCGGCCGCGCCGGCCGGCAGGGCGATCCCGGTTCTTCCCGCTTCTATCTCTCGCTTGAAGATGAACTGATGCGCATCTTCGGCGGCGAGCGCGTCAAACACCTCATGCTGAGGCTCGGCATGGAGGAGGACGTGCCCATCGAAAGCAACCTCATCACCAAGCGCATTGCCGCCGCGCAAAAGGCCGTCGAGGCGCAGAACTTCGCGGCCCGCAAACACCTGCTCGAGTACGACGACGTCATGAACAAGCAGCGCAAGGCCGTCTATTCCCTGCGCCGGGCGCTGCTCGATGGCACTGACCAGAAGGAAACGGTGCTCACCTACGTCAAAGGAATCCTCATTACGCACCTGGATTCCCGCTGCCCGCCGGAGGCACAACCCCACACCTGGGATCTCACCGGCCTGCAAACCGAGATCCTTACCCAGTTCGGCGTCAAGATCAACTTGGAGGCCCTCGAGGGCCTTAGCCGCGATGAGATCGAGGAACGCACCCACGAGCAACTCGTGCGCCGCTACCAGGAAAAGGAAGATCTGGTCGGTCTGGAGGTGATGCGGGAAACCGAGCGCATCGTGATGCTCAACGTCATTGATACCCAGTGGAAAGATCACCTGCTTTCCATGGACCACCTCAAAGAGGGTATCGGCTTGCGCGGCTACGGTCAAAAGGACCCGCTGGTGGAGTACAAGAAGGAGTCCTTCGCCCTCTACGAGGACATGCGCGACCGCATTGAAGACGAAACGGTGCGCTATCTCTACTTCCTCTCCATTGCCGATCGCCCCACGTTATCCTGGGAAGACGATGAGGACGCCGAGGGTGCCGTGGGTGCCACTGATATGTCCCACACCCAGGATCAGAATCACAACGGAGGTGTGAGCCCTGAGCAGCGTAAGGCCGCCCAATCCTCGCTCCAGGACTTCACCCGCAACATACAACGGAAGAAAGATAAAGAACTGGCCGAGATTTCCCTGGCCGGAGCCTCCGGCGTGACTGCCCCAAAAACCGTCATCAAGGCGAAGGAAGCTGGCCGCAACGACCCGTGCCCCTGCGGTAGCGGAAAGAAGTACAAAAAATGCTGCGGCGCCTGATTCTCGCCACCCTCGTGGCCTCATTGCCGCTCCTGGCCACAATTTGGCCCGAGCAGTTTTCTGAGTTCAAGCGAACCACTACCGGCCCGATCCAGGTCCAGGACCAGGGAGTTTGGCAGGAATATGGCCTCGAAGTAGCCGAAACCGCCCTCTACCAGTCCGCTTCCGGCGTCACTTTTAAGGCGGAAGCATACCGGTTAAAGGACCCCACCAACGCCTTGGCCGTTTTTCAATGGAAGACCCCGGCGGGCGCCAAGACGTCTGACATGCGTAAGATTGCAGCGGAAACTTCAACCGGCGCTTATCTGATTCTCGGTAACTACTTCATCAGCTTTGAAGGGCGTAAGCCCGCCGCCAATGAGCTGGAGGAATTGTTCGCCATCCTGCCGCGCCTGGATCAGTCCGCTTTCCCGGCCCTCATCGGCTTCCTGCCGACCCAAGGCCTCATCCCCGCCTCGCCCCGATTCCTCGTCGGACCGGCCTCCTTGCAGAAGTTCGAACCGCGGATTCCTGCCTCCGTGGCCGCTTTTTCCATGGGTGCCGAAGCACAGTTGGCGCGCTTCCGCTCCGCAGCCGGCGAACTGAGCCTTGCCATTTTCTCCTACCCAACCCCACACATCGCCCGCGAAAGAATTGTGGAATTTCAAAAGCTGCCGGGGGCAACAACCAAACGGTCGGGTCCTCTCGTGGCGGTCACCTTTCAGGCCCCTACTGCGGAGGAAGCTGAAAAACTACTCGCAAAGGTAAACTACCACGCTACATTAACGCTAAATGAGGACCCGAACAAGAAAGTAACCAACGCCGGTGACTTCCTCATCTCCGTGTTCACCTTCATCGGGGTGCTGTTTGGTTTTACCATTCTGGCTGGTTTGGCTCATGCAGGAATCCGCATTGCCTACCGCAAATATTCCGGTCGGGATAGCGATTCCGATTCCATGCTCACGCTCGACCTCAACCGTAAGTAACCCTAGTGATGTTGCGCTCTTAGAGCAAAAAACCGAAGCCTGGGAATGCTGTTTTCAACAACATTCCCACAACTTGTGCGAATCTTCTATTCCTATTAACTTTCTTAAACTCAGTTCCTTGCGGGCCATTTTTTTTCCTTTGGATTTCCTCTTGACTTCAACTGCCATAGGACCTACTATCCAATCACAACAGTTTTAACGGTTGAGTTTTTCCGTTGATTCTGATTCTCCCAATGAACATCGCCCTGGCGTAAGTCAGGGGTGTTAAAAGCGCCCATCCGCAAGGATGGGCGTTTTCGATGTTAGCCCGGTTTCGCCATTACCTGTTCACGGCCACATACACAACCGCGACCAAAGCGAGCGGTCCGGCCAACCTGAAAGTAGCTACACTTACTTGTATGCACCCGCACATGCCCAAACGAGACGAATCTACCGGGTGGCGCGAGCGTTGGTCGGCTTTGGCGAATATCCCGCCATTGCTGTCAATGGTTTGGGATACTTCACCCCCATTGTTGATCGCCAGTCTCGCCCTTCGTTTGCTCAGGGCACTGGTCCCCATCGCCGTCCTTTGGGTGGGCAAACTCATCATTGACCTCGTCGTGTCCAGCATTTCCTCCCCCCAGCCTGACTTTAGCCCGGCTTGGCCATTGGTGGCTCTGGAATTCGCCTTGGCCATAGCCGGTGACGTCTTGGGCCGGGCCGTTTCCCTCATCGATAGCCTGCTGGGGGATCGCTTTACCAACCAGGTGAGCGTTAAGTTGATGCTCCATGCCTCGGGCCTCGACCTGGTTTCGTTTGAAGATCCCGCCTTCTACGACAAGCTGGAGCGTGCCCGCCGCCAGACCACTGGCAGAATCGGCCTTCTGTCCAGCCTTTTTACCATCGCCCAGGATCTCCTTACCCTGATTTCTCTTACCGCCGGACTAGTCTGGTTCTACCCCTGGCTCCTCATGCTGCTGTTTGTGGCTGTAGTGCCCACATTTTTGGGCGAGACCCATTTTGCAGGCCTCGCCTATTCCCTCCTGTACCGCTGGACTCCGGAGCGCCGGGAACTCGACTACGTCCGCATGCTGGGGGCCAGTCTTCAGTCCGCCAAAGAAGTCAAAATCTTTGGGCTTGGATCCTATCTGGCTGGCCGCTACCGCACACTGGCTGATCGCTTCTACAAGGAAAACCGTCGCCTTGCCATCCAGCGAGCCTCGGTGGGAGCATTGCTCAGTCTATTGGGAACAGGGGCCTACTACGCCGCCTATGTCGTTATTTTACAACGCGCCATGGGCGGTTCTTTAACTATTGGGGAGCTCACATTTCTCGCCGCCTCTTTCGCCCGGAGCCGGGCTCTGATTGAAAACCTCTTTGGGGCCGCCTCCAGTATCTCCGACCAAGCCCTATACCTCTCCGATCTCTATGATTTCTTTCGAATGGAGCCCCGCATTCGTTCTGCCAAGACAGCATTGGCGCCACCGCGCCCCATCCGGACCGGGTTCGAATTTCGAGCCGTCAGTTTCCGCTATCCGGGTGCCGGCAGCCATGTACTTAAAAACGTGAGCTTTCACCTGCATGCTGATGAGCGCATTGCCTTGATCGGCGAAAATGGAGCCGGGAAAACGACGCTTGTCAAACTGCTCGCCCGTTTGTATGAACCCGAATCCGGACAGATCCTCCTCGATGGGATCGACCTCCGCGAATACGACGTGGACTTGCTCCGGTCCGAGATTGGAGTCATATTCCAGGACTACATGAGATATGACATGCTTGCCAAAGAAAATATAGGGTTTGGGAGAATTGAATATCTCTCCGATCTGTCTCGTATAGAGGACTCCGCAAAGAAGAGCCTCGCACATGCCGTCATCGCGGATCTCCCCAAAGGCTACGACCAAATGCTGGGCCGCCGCTTTGACGCCGGCTCCGATCTTTCCGCGGGACAATGGCAGAAGATCGCCCTGGGCCGCGCCTACATGCGCGAGGCCCAACTGATCATCCTCGACGAACCGACCGCCTCCCTGGACGCCCGCGCGGAATACGAGGTCTTCCAGCGCTTTGCCGACCTCACGCGCGGCAAGATGGCGGTGCTCATTTCCCACAGGTTTTCCACAGTCCGTATGGCCGACCGCATCCTGGTCCTTGAGAACGGCTCCATCCTCGAGCAGGGCAGTCACGAAGAACTGATCGCTTTGGCCGGCCGCTACGCGGAACTGTTCCAACTGCAAGCAGCCGGCTACAGGTAGGCCTGGCCTCCGGCCTGTCCCAACGGTTCCTGGCGGATCTCCAGACAGCCCCTACCGGTCGGCAGAACCTTGCCCGGATTCAGGCGGCAATCGGGATCAAACAGAACCTTGAACCCGCGTATGAGGTCCAGCGTTTCCGGGGAAAACTGGTGCGCCATCAATTCCATCTTCTCCATGCCGACGCCGTGCTCGCCGGTGATGGATCCGCCCACCGAGATGCAGTACTCGAGGATGGCTTCTCCGGCCTCTTGCGCCTTCCGCAGGTCATCCGGTTTGCGCGCATCGAACAGTATGATGGGATGCAGATTGCCATCCCCGGCGTGGAAGATATTGGAGATGGACAGCCCGTACCGCGCCGAAACTTGCCCGATATAGTCCAGCGTGGGAGCGATCTTGGTGCGCGGCACCACGCCATCCTGCACATAGTAGTAAGGGCTCACGCGGCCCACCGCGCCGAACGCGTTCTTGCGGCCCTTCCATAACAGATCGCGCTCCTGGGACGTACGGGCCACCCGGAACTCTCTCGCGTTGCAACTCAGGCAGACCTCGCGAATCTGCTCCACCTGTTCCAGTACTGCCTCGTTGACTCCCTCCAACTCGATCAGCAGCACCGCTTCGGCGTCCATGGGAAAGCCCGCATGCGTTGCTTCCTCCACCATCCGCAGCATGACCCCGTCCAGCATCTCCACGGCCACCGGCGTGATGGCGCGCGCCGTGATCTCGGCCACTGTCCGGCCGCAATCCGCGGTGGAATCATAAATAGCCAGAATTGTTTTCACTCCCTCCGGCTGCCGCATCAGCCGCACGGTCACCTTGGTCACCAGCGCCATCGTGCCTTCAGACCCCGTGAACAGCCCCACAAGATCGAATCCAGGCAGATCGGTCATCCGGCCGCCGGTCTCCACAACCGTGCCATCCATCAGGACCATTTCCAAACCCAATACGTGATTTGTGGTCACTCCGTATGCCAGCGTGTGCGGGCCTCCGGCGTTCTCGGAAACATTGCCGCCAATGGTGCAGGCGCGCTGGCTGGAAGGGTCCGGCGCGTAAAAGTAGCCGTCGGCCTGCACCGCCAGCGTTATGTCGAGATTCACCACGCCCGGCTGCAAGACCGCGCGTTCATTGTCGAGGTCAATCTCGAGGATCCGGTTCATGCGCGAAAACGCGACCGTGATGCCGCCGCTGCGCGCGATGGCGCCGCCGCTCAGTCCCGTGCCCGCGCCACGGCCCACCAAGGGGACGCGATGACGTCCCGCCAGTTTCGCAATAGCCGCCACATCCGCTGTCGTTTGCGGAAAGACAACCAGCTCCGGCCGCGCCTTATCCACCCCGCCGTCGTACTCGTACAGCGTGAGGTCCTGCGGTTGATCCAGGTAGCCGCGCGGCCCCAGTAGCGATGCGATCTCGTTCTTAAGTTGTGCGGGAATCATGCCGGGCGTTCAACAGCGTTCATTGGCGGTCTATTCATCTTCTTTCAGAGCTGAGACTTGATGAAACGGATCATCGCTTCATCGGTGAAATTGGCGTTGCTGATGATCTTCTGCACCACTTTTCCGCTTCGATCAATTACGTAGGTTTCCGGATAGCGGAAGGTGCCATAGCCGATCGGGATCTTGGCGTCCACGTCGCGGGCTGTCTGGTAAGTCACGCCAAACCGTTTCAGGAAGCTCCTGTACTTTGTCTCGTTCTTATCCATGCTGATGCCCAACACAACAAGGCCGGAGTCCTTGAACATCTTGTGTAGCGCCTCCAGCGACGGAACCTCCTGCACGCACGGCGGGCACCAGGTGGCCCAAAAATTGACCACCAGCAGCTTCCCCCCAAAGTTCGATGGAGACAGCAGGATGCCGCTTTCCGTACGCACCTCGAAATGGGGCGCATTGTCCCCTACATTGACGATCCTCACCTCGGTGGCGTCCCAGAAGAGGTAGCCGAGCGCTGCCGTGGATAGGAGGATGAGCGTTTGAAGAAGACGTTCTGTTTTGACCGCTTGCATGAAGTACAAATATAATTCTATTAGAGAACCCATTCCCGCCGCTGGCGCATCCAATAGCCCACGGACCAAAAAGAACACCATGCTGATCACAAGACGAGCCGACTTCTCCTCCTCCCATGCCTGCTACCGCGCCGATTGGAGCCAGGAGCGGAACCGCGAAGTATTCGGCTCCTCCGCCAATCCGCGCGGCCACGGGCACAATTTCGTGCTCGAGGTGACCCTCGAGGGTGAACCGGATACGGTCACGGGAATGGTGCTCGACTTGAAGAATCTCAAAGGAATTATTCAACGCGAAGTGGTGGACCCGATGGATCACCGTTTTCTCAATCACGAAGTGCCCCCGTTTGACCGCGTGGTGCCCACCACCGAAAACATCGCTGTCGAGATCTGGCGCCGGTTGGCGCCCCATTTTGGCAAGGGCGCCGTTCGCTTGCATGGAGTGAGGCTTTGGGAGACCGAGGATCTCTATGTGGACTATCACGGAGAAACACCATGATGCGCCTGACGCGCCGCTACCGGTTTTCCGCTTCGCACCGTTTGCATTCCCCGGTGCTCACCGAGGAGGCCAATCAGCAGCTCTACGGAAAATGCAATAATCCTTACGGCCACGGGCATGACTACGTGCTCGAGGTCACTGCGCGCGGCCCGGTGGACCAGGAGACCGGATTGTTGATGCGCGCCGAAGTGTTGGACACGCTGGTGGAGCGCGGCGTGCTGTCCCATTTCCGGCAAAGCAATCTCAACGATGCGGCGGCTTTTCAAGGCAATTGCGTGCCGACCACCGAGAACCTGGTAAGGGAGATCGAGCGCAGGCTCAAGGCCGGTTGGCCCGCAGCTTTTGCGGGCCCCTGGCCGGTGCTGGATCGTGTCAGGATTCAAGAAACCAAGCGAAACGTATTTCAAACAACGGTGAAGCAACAATGAAAAGAAAAGCGGTAGTGAAGGTGATGAAGCCGGTTCCCGAGGATCCCTCAAAGGGCCGCCCCGGAACCCGCAACAGGCGAGCAACCGCCGGCCTCGCCGCCGGGACGAGATCCGTTTTACGGGCTGTTACTGAGGATGATGGCTCGATTGCCTCGCGCATGGAATACATCCTCCGCCAGCTTGGCGAGGACCCGACTCGCGAAGGCCTTCTGCAAACCCCCGAACGGAGCGAGAAAGCCCTCAGGTTTCTCACTAGCGGGTATCAGACCGATATCCAGCAGATCGTCAACGGCGCACTGTTCCATGTCAAGCATGACGAAATGGTGATTGTGAAAGACATCGAGTTCTACAGTCTTTGCGAGCATCACATGCTGCCGTTTTTCGGCAAGATGCACGTGGCCTATATTCCCAAGGATCGCGTCATCGGGTTGAGCAAGATCCCGCGCATTGTGGATGCCTTCGCCCGGCGGTTGCAGGTGCAGGAGCGCCTCACCCAACAGATAGCCGAGACCATCATGGAGATCACTGATCCACGCGGTGTGGGCGTGGTGTGTGAGGCGCGCCATTTTTGCATGATGATGCGAGGCGTCGAGAAGCAACATTCGGGCACCGTCACCAGCGCCATGCTGGGAGCCTTCCGCAAGCGCGAAACCCGAGCCGAGTTCCTGTCACTGGTGACCCGCGGCGGATCGGGCTTTTAGCGCGATAAGCACTTCGTTTCAGAGGTTCGGTCACCGCTGTGAGAGGCACTTGAGCGTGTTGCCGGGTACGTGTTTTGTTTCCGGGTGGCGACGCTCTGTTCCCAATCCGCTTCGTCAACTTCTGACGAATTGGGCGTTAGAACGAAGCCGTTTCATGGGAGTTTGGCTTGGCTGAACTTCTTGGTTTTCGCCTTCTTCACTTCGCTGTGAAGAGACTTACTCATGGCTTTGTGGGTCTCGAAGGGGCCGTAGAAGGGGCCTTTCTCGGCTTCGTCAAGCTGGGCATCAATCATCCGGCGCTGGGCGGGCGTGTACTCGTCATCCGTTGTTGGGGGTTTCGGGAGCATGGTAATGATCCCGCCAGAGACTTTGACCTCCAGTTCGTCGCCGATCTTGATCCCGCCGGCATGGCGCCGGACGATCGGCGGAACTTCAAAAGCCTCAACTTCCGTTTTGCGCCGTGATCCACGCACGACCCGGATCCAGCTTCTCCAACCCTACGGCTAGCCTCGGGCCAGATTCCGGCAACACTGCTTTCCGGTCCTGATACATCACGAGTAATAGTTTAAGTTATGCAGCTCTCGAGACAGAAAGGAACGTCGTCAGAAGAGTTGTCACGTCGATGTGCAACTCTAAACTCTTACCAGACACATCCGCGATCAGTGGAAGATGCTCCGCGATTGCGGAAACCCCGGGACGCAACTCGCTATCAAGCGCTGCCACGAGTAGTCGGACCAGCCTGTCGGTAGTGGGTCCAATTCGATCCGAGCCGCATTCCCATTTTGAGATCTTCGATTTGTCAGTGTGAAGGTAACAACCAAGTTTGGCTCCACTCAGACCGAGATGGCTTCGAAGGAACCGGAGTTGCTCGCCCGTCAGCCGGGCAGGACTCTTCGCGAGCGCTTGCGCGATTGCGCGATGAATCTTCGCCATCCTCGGAATGATCACTTCCGAGTTCCCACACTTCGGGCAGTCTGCGACTTCGATGCCCTGTAGAATGACGTTCGAAAGGCCGCTTTCGGTGTATCGATAATTGCGGCGCTCAGGCCTGACCTGCTCTCCGCAGCTTGTGCACTCATGAATCCTAGCTCTAATCATGTCCTCCCAGACCTGCAAACCACAAGAATGTCTTCCGTGGTCAGCTTGTCATTGGCAAGTTCATCCCGGAAATGCCGCGAGTAGATGACGCTACCCTCTAGGAGGCATCGGTTGAGTTTGGATTTTGCTCTATCTTTGCCGAGATGCTCATCTCCCATCTGTGGCATTATACCAACACCGGACTGATCCCAGGTCTGTAGCTGGTGAGCCGCATAACCGCTGGCCGGCGCTTCCATGTGTTATCCTCGCAACTCATCCAAGATGAACGGCGAACACGAGCATATCAAGCAGCGCTACGCGCTGGTACGGAGCTTTTCTCTGTTGCAGGCCACTGCGCTGAACATGAGCAACATGGTGGGGGTGGGGCCTTTCATCACCATCCCGCTCATCATCGCTTCGATGGGCGGG
>JAENWC010000352.1 GCA_016650235.1 Terriglobia bacterium | reverse complement strand
GTCAGGATCGGATCGATTTTTTCATTTCCCGCGGACCAGCTCATTGCGCCAAGATCGAAAGAGAGGGAGGACTTGTTGCTCAGCGTTGTTTCCTCGCGCTGGACAATGGACATGGCGTATTGGTTCCATTCCACTTGCTGGCCGATGGCGTCCTCGACGATCTTGGGAACCTCTTCGGCAAAGACCTCCATTTGAGCCGCGAGAACGAAGCGGTTGAGAAAGTCTTCGTAGGCAGTACCACCTTTCTCCGCCAAGGTTCTGAGTTGTTTGAGGTCTGCGTCCAAGAGTTGAATCACCTCTGGCGAAGAATGCGGGAACAACGTTTTGGGGTCAATGTCAACGGCAATAGTGGGGGACTTCTTGGGTGCCTGTGCGATTCTATCCCGGCTCAGGAGGCACTCAATTAACTGGCAAACCGAGTCCAGGCGGCCCCACATGATGTCGTTGGACCGCCATGACCTTTTCAAAAATCCGCTGAAATGCCCCAACTGGTCTCCGCATAGCTTGTCCACCAGCGTCTGATCACTCAAGCCCCGTTGCGCATCGATGGGGCTGAGGCGGACGGTGCGAATACGGTCCTTGGCATGAATGCCGGACAGCAGCTCTATTGGAAACAGGTGGGAATCGATTTGAGGGAACCTGCAATACTCCTCAAGGATCTCTTTTGGCACGTGCTCCTGAAAGGCCAGCAGCAATTCGCGCTCCATGAGATCGGTCTCTTGCAGCAGAATGCGGCCGTCGTAGGGATCGGCGTGTGCCTGGGCCGCGAGCGATGCGGCGCGCTGTCTGAGCGGGCCGGCAACCGCATCCCTTTGCGCACTCCCGGCGATTTCGGCGTCTTCCCATTGCTGTTTAGTTTCTGTCGCCTTCCAGTTTCTTTCGACCGGTTTAGGAATCCTGATCTCGTCCGATCGCAACAGTTGTTTGATGTGATTGTTCACCTTGCCCCAAATCTTGGACGCGCTCTTGGTTCGTTCCTCCTCTACTCCAGAATCAGTCATGGATGAAAGCGGAACTTCCATCTCGTCCACCAGATACTCCATGAAGTAACGAATGATCTCCAGCAATTGGAGCATGTGGTTCAGGCCGCGCCACAACTCGCGGCAGGCTCCCTGCCGCGCATTGTCCATACCTTTGTGCCTCTCGTCGTCCCACAAGATCCCCTTGATGAAATAGATCACGTGGAACAGACGCCGGATACGGAAATAAACGTCCAGATCCGAGCCCATACTCAGATCACCGAAGGCCTTCGCCAGCAGTTCCGCTTGATCACGCTTGTCATTCTGCAACCTTTGCGTGTTGCCCTTGTTCTTGAGAATTCCGAGCAGGGCACGGTCGCGGAGCTGCGCCAGCCGGCTCATGCGGTAGATACGATAGCGGACGGGATCGGCCTCCTCTACGGCTTTCATACCCGCAACCTGCGGATCGTCGTCCCCATCGAGACAATGAGCGCCGAGCTTCCGCGCGTTCTTTCTGACGCAATCGGCCAGTTCTTCTTGCAAGGCGAGCTTCCGGTTGCGCTCGTTAATTTCCGCCAGATCCGCCGAAATACTCTCATAGCCGGGAATCGCGATCAGCGCCTTCATTGCCGCCTCCAGCACGTTGGGCGGATTCGGTTGATGATTCTTCTGGAACCGTTCCGGATCCGGCTCGACATAAAGAAGGAATCGATCCACGTCGCGGTCGGCGGAACGGGAAAAAATCGCGTCGGTGGTATAGGAAAAGGGTTTGTTGTCGAGGACGCCGCCATCGAGGAAATTTGCGGAACGGCCGAGCTTGCCCCAAATCTGCAACAATCCGTCCGCCTCTTCCCGGTTGGGTGACAAGGACACAGCGACCGGGGCAAAGGCGACGGGGAAGCAACTGGTGATGCGGGAAAGTTTGGCCAAAGCCTCGGCTCTTACCGGATGGTTAATTACGTCGAATTCATTCTTATTGCGGTTCTTCCGGTAGCTGAGCTGAAAGACCGCCTTGTGATCGCGCACATCGATTGCATGGCCCTTGTCGTCAAAGACGGTGTAGACGTTCCCGTCGATGTCGGTGCCAGTTACAAAAAGATCCAGCTCTTTTACGTCGGACTGATAGGGGGAAGCATCGCTGGCGTCATACGCTTTCATCTTTTGGAAAGCCTGTTGCAACTTCGGCTGATAATAGCCTTCGCTGTCGAGCAGCGATGCCGTGCTCGGGTCGCTGGTGGACCGCATCAGGCGAAGGATGTCCCCGTCTTCGCGCCACAGTTTGGCGGAGTCGGAAAAGCGGCGGTTGTTGGCCAGCGCGTGACAAAGGAGGATGCCATTAATGCCGCCGGCTGAGGTGCCGCTGACGATGTCGACGATGACGTCGGAGTCTGTGAGTTCCTTGATGAGCCCGTAGATGCCTTCCCCACGAACGGCACGGTGCATCTCTTGTGCGACCCCGTTCTCGTATACGGCCAGCGATACGCCGCCGTACATCACCAGGCCCAACCTCACTTCACGGGAACGTTCCCAGCTTTGAATTCCGTACATTTGTGCCCTCCAGGCTTAACGCAGACAATATATCACTCCAATTCAGGCAAGAATAGGGGAAAACAATCGGGCGGCGGCTGTGTTGGGAAATCAGGGTTCTAGCTGGAAGTTAGAATGTCATTCGCCGCTTGAATCTGTCTCGCCGCTTGCTTCGGGGCCTTGCAGGATCACAGGTTCTTTAGGCCGCTGGTCCACGTGGAGTTGAAAGATATCAGCACGGGCGTAATGGCCAATCACGTCCAGGTCGAATTTGCCGCGGATGATCTGTCCGTGATCGATCTCGGCTATGAGAATCTCTTCCCCTTCGAAATTGGGCCCCGCGAGAAAGTTACCGAATGGATCAACGATGCAGCTCCCGCCACGATTCACAACAGTTTCCGGGTCATCACCGAACGCCGCCCGATAGTCGGCCGGGAAGTCGCGCCGGCGGTTGAATTGGTTGCAGGAAAGCACAAAGCACCGGCCTTCCACAGCGATGTGGCGCATCGAGGCGATCCAGGAATCACGGGCGTCGGCAGTCGGCGCGCAATAAATCTGGATGCCCTTTGCATACATGGTTGCTCGCAGCAGCGGTAAATAGTTTTCCCAGCAAATCACGGCGCCGACATTACCAAAAGGCGTATCGAACACGGGCATGGTGGAGCCATCCCCAAAACCCCATACGAGCCGCTCGGAAGCGGTTGGCATTACCTTACGGTGCTTGCCGAGATAGCTGCCGTCGGCGGCGAAGAACAGGACCGAGCAATAGAGGGTGCCACGGTCCCGCTCGATGACGCCAATCACAACGTAGATGTTGTAGGTTCGCGCCGTACGGCTCAGCGAATCCACGGCCGGACCGGGCACGTCCACGCTGCTCTCCCAATACCTTAGAAAATCTTCGCGGCCCTCATCGGTACGCGACCCGATCACAGCCCCGAAATCGAGGCCTCTCGGGTACGCGGAAACAAAGGCTTCCGGAAAAAGGACGAGCCCCGCTCCTCTGCGGGCGGCCTCGCCGGCAAGCGTGTGCACTTTCTCGAGCGTTCGCTCACGGTCGAACGCAACCGGAGCCGCCTGTACCACCGCGACTTTGAACCGCCGCGCGCCCTCCGCCGGTTCATTCGCTTTTTTACTCGTTCTTTCCATGGTGTTTCCACTCCTGATTTACGCGCCAAGACCGGTCCTGGAACGGAGGGTCATTTCAGGCCAAAACCGGCTTTACCACGGCGCCGTGCACGTCTGTCAACCGGAAGTGGCGGCCCTGGTATTGGAAGGTCAGGCGGGTGTGGTCGATGCCGAGGCAGTGCAGGATGGTGGCTTGCAGGTCGTGGATGTGGACCGGATTCTCCTCCACGTTGTAAGAGTATTCGTCGGTTGCGCCAAAAGTAATGCCGGGCCTCATACCGCCGCCGGCCATCCACATGGTGAAACAGCGGGGATGATGGTCGCGTCCGTAGTCATCCTTGGTGAGTCTACCCTGGCAGTAGACGGTGCGTCCGAACTCTCCGCCCCATAGCACCAGCGTGTCGTCCAGCATGCCGCGCTGCTCGAGATCCTGTATTAGGGCGGCCGCGGGCTGATCGGTCTCTTTGCAGCGCTTAGGCAAGTCGGTTGGGAGCCGGCCGTGATGATCCCAGTCGCGATGAAAGAGTTGGATGAAGCGCACGCCGCGTTCGGCCAGACGGCGCGCCAGTAGACAGTTAGCGGCGAAAGTGCCGGGTTTGCGCGCGTCCGGACCGTAGAGCTGAAAGGTGCTTTCCGGTTCGCCGGTTAGATCAGTCAGCTCCGGCACCGAGCTTTGCATGCGGAACGCCATCTCATATTGCGCGATGCGTGTGGCGATTTCCGGATCACCCTGCTCGTCGAGTTTCATCTGGTTCAACCGCGACAGCGCGTCCAGATACAGACGGCGATTCTGTTTCGGAAAACCGTCCGGATCCGACAAGTAGAGTACGGGGTCACCGACGGAGCGGAACTTTACGCCCTGGTAGCGCGTGGGCAGGAAGCCGCTTCCCCAAAGTCTGTCATAAAGCGGCTGTCCTCCGCCCCCGCCCCCAGGCGAGATCATCACGACGAAGGCGGGAAGGTTTTCGGTGTCGCTGCCCAAACCATATGTCAGCCATGCGCCGATGCTGGGACGGCCGGCAATCTGCGCGCCGGTTTGCAGAAACGTAACCGCCGGGTCATGGTTGATGGCTTCGGTGTGCAACGACTTGATAAAGGTGAGGCGGTCCGCGATCTTCGCTGTGTAGGGCAACAGTTCACTGACCCATGCGCCGGATTGGCCGTGACGCGAAAAGCTGAACCGGGAAGGCACCAGCGGAAGGCTGGATTGTGAAGCCGACATGGTGGTGAGCCGCTGGCCTTTGCGCACCGATTCCGGCATCTCCTGGCCGGCCACATCCTGCAAGCGCGGCTTGTAGTCGAACAACTCTATCTGGGACGGTCCGCCGGATTGGAACAGGTAGATCACGCGCTTTGCTTTTGGCGCAAAGTGGGGCATGCCTGGAAGCCCCCCGGCGGCGTTGAGCAGGGAAGACAGCGCCGCGGTTCCAATGCCTGTGGCGGTGCGTGAGAAGAAGTGGCGGCGGGTGAGTTGCAGTTGCACTGTGTCCATGATGGCAGCTACTCCTTCGTTACAGCCTCATCCAGATTGAGGATGAGGCTGGCGACGCCTGCATAGGCGGCGTGCTCGGCCGGGTCGAGCGAGGCTTCGGCAGGGGATTCCCCTTGCGAGAGAATCTTGACTGCCGCGGCACTGTTCTTGCCGTAATAGGCGAGAAAGCCTTGATAGGCGTTGAGTAGAATGGCGGCCTCTTGCGGCTTTGGTTCCCGCGATAGAACCAGGCGGTATCCGTAAGCGAGCCTTTGCGTCGTTGTGCCCTGCGATTCTCGCATCATGCGCGCAGCCAGCTTGCGTGATGCCTCCAGATACGCCACGTCGTTCATTAAATTGAGAGCCTGGAGCGGCGTATTAGTGCGGACGGCGCGCACAGAACAGGTCTCGCGATTGGGCGAATCGAAGGTCACCATCGATGGAGGCGCTACCGTGCGCCGCCAGTAGGTATAGAGGCTGCGCCGGTAAAGGCCTTCGCCCCGGTCGGCTTTATACCCGGAGCCGCCCGCCAGTTCCTGCCAGAGTCCGGCCGGTTGATAGGGCTTCACGGAGGGACCTCCCGTCTTCTCCACCAGCAGTCCGGAAGTGAACAGAGCTTGATCGCGCAGCACCTCGGCGGGCAGGCGGAAGCGCGGGCCGCGGGCCAGCAGGCGGTTCTCCGGATCCTTCTCGAGCAGTGCCGGGGTCAGTTGAGAGGACTGCCGGTAGGTCGCGCTGGTGGCTATCGTCTTGAGAAGTTGCTTCACGTTCCAGCCGCTCTCCATAAACTCGACAGCCAGCCAGTCCAGCAGGTCGGGATTCACCGGCCACTCGCCTTGGGAGCCAAAGTCCTCGACGGTCCGCACCAGTCCCGTGCCGAACAGCATTTGCCAGAAGCGGTTCACGGTGACGCGCGCGGTGAGCGGATGCCCGCGGTCCACCAGCCAGCGCGCCAGCCCCAGCCGATTCTCCGGCCAGCCCTTTTGAAAGGGAGGCAGGACGGCCGGAACACCTGGGGTTACTTTCTCCCCAGGAGCGTCGTAAGCTCCGCGTTTCAGCACAAAAGTATCGCGAATGCCCGGGCTTTCCTGCATCACCATCACGGTGGGGATGGTGTCGTGATATTGCTTGCGCTCGCGTTGTGCCAGTTGCAGCAACTCCTGGGCCAGCCGTACTTCACCCGGAGCGTACTGGTCCAGAAAACAGAGCCGGAGCTTGGCCTGCTGCGCCGGGTTGCGGCGCGAGGCTGGGATGGCGGCGATCTGGCTGACGGTTTCCAGCACCGGCAGGCTGAGAGCCTGTTGCGCGTTGAGAGCGATCTTGTAAATGCGGACATCGTCCATGACGCCGCGGAAGCGGAGCTTCTCGCCTCCGCCGCCGCCCACGCGCAACGGTTCGTCATTGCCGAGCGGATAGTTCAAATCATCAAACAGAACGTTGAGCTTTTGTTCTACCCCATCGATCCGGATGCTGACCCCGTTGGCGTAGCGGTTGCCGTCATAGCTGACCAGCACATGCTGCCATTGATGTAGGCTCAGCCGCGATGCGGTTTCCACACGCAGGCCAATGTCGGTGTAACGCTTGGTGATCACCAGGCGCAGCTTCGCGTCCATCAAATAGAGACCGTAGCCTTCGGCCTCCATGTAATCTTCCAGCTTACTGAGTATGGCCCCGTCCGGCGCCGCGGGCTGTATCCAGGCGGAAATGGTGAAAGGGTCCAGGTAGTTGAAGCGGGCCACATTGCCGGCTTCCAGGAAGTGCTTGCCGTCAAAGCGCTGTGCGCCGCCGATCTTGCCGGGTTGACTCTCGAGCGGAGCGGCCTCGCCATCGAGGGGGAGATGGAGGAGGAGTCCTTCCTCGACGGTCCAATCTATTGAGCAAGACGCGCAAAACGGAGCTGCTCGCCGCGAACCCGGGTCGCGTGTTCCTTTCCTGTTTGGTGGCGCGGCGAACGCCCTTTGCGCTTTACTCCCCTTGGCGATATCCTTTTCCCACTTACGCTGCGCCTTGGCGATCTTCGGCTGCAGTGCCTGCCACGCCGCTTCCGCCGCGGCGGCTTTGGCGTCGAGCCCGGCCAGACGCCGCGACATCTCCTCCGTTGGCGCCTTGATCATCGGTTCTTCGTTGCCGAAGTTGTAAACCTGCCCCTTCTCGGGAACGTTGTTGAAGAAGGCGAACAGGCGGTAGAAGTCTTTCTGCGTTATGGGATCGTACTTGTGATCGTGGCAGCGCGCGCAGCCCGTCGTGAGGCCGAGCCAGACGGTGGACGTGGTTTCGGCGCGGTCCGCTACGTACTCTACGCGAAACTCCTCGGCCACGATGCCGCCCACGCTTGTGGTGCGATGGTTTCGGTGGAAACCGGTGGCGATCCGCTGCTCGAGCGCCGGATTCGGCAACAGGTCGCCGGCGAGCTGTTCGATGGTGAACTGGTCAAACGGCATGTTGCGGTGAAAGGCGTTGATCACCCAGTCGCGCCACCGGTACATGTCGCGGACGCCGTCGCTCTGGTAGCCGTTGGTGTCGGCGTAGCGAGCGGCATCGAGCCACAGCACGGCCATACGCTCGGCATAGCGCGGCGAGGCGAGCAGGCGGTCCACCTGCTTTTCGTAGGCCCTCTCGTGGCCAATGCCGGAGGCGTCATGGAGGAAATCGTCGAGTTCGCCAGGAGTGGGCGGCAGGCCTGTAAGATCGAGACTCAGGCGGCGCAGCAGTGTGGCAGGCGAGGCTTCAGGTGAAAGCGTGAGCCCTTCCCGCGCCAGGCGCGCCTGCACCAGTTGATCAATGGCATGTGTGGCGCCGTTAAGCTTCGGACGCTGGGGGGGAATGAGCGACCAGTGACTCTCCCACTCGGCCCCTTCCCGCACCCAGCGCCGTAGCGTATCGATTTCTAAATCGCTGAGTTTGGCGTGGCCGGCATAGGCGGGCGGCATGCGCAGGGCGGCGTTGGTGGAACTGACGCGGCGTATCAGTTCGCTGCCGGCGGGGTCGCGCGCAATGATGGCAAACCGGCCCTTGCCGAGATCAGCCTTGGCGGAGGATTCGATGTCAAAGCGGAGCGCGGATTTGCGGTTCCCCGGATCGGGTCCGTGGCAGGTGTAGCACTTATCGGAAAGGATGGGACGAATATCCCGGTTGAACCGGACCTGGGCGTCCGCCTGGGACACGCAGATGGCCCAAAGCAAAACGAGGCCAAGGATGAAGGACTGCATCGTTACCGTTCCACGATCTTATCATTCGATTCTCTGAAGCTGCTCCAGACCCTGAGGTGTCGGCCCAGAGGTTTCGGCTGAGTTGCCAATCTTTTCGGCATTACCGCCGCGCCCTTTGCGTTTACCTGCTGTTTGGAAATGTTCTAATGGGACCACTTACTATGCCTGTACTCACAACCACGCCAGCCTGGCAAGCCCTGCTTGCCCATCGGGAAAAAATGGCTCACGTCCAGATGCGGGACCTGTTCACAGCCGACCCGCACCGCTTCTCTAAGCTTTCGCTGCGGTTGGACGACATCCTCTTTGACTACTCCAAGAACCGTGTCACCGCGGAAACCTTGCGGTTGCTGCTTGATCTCGCACGCCAGATGGATCTTCCCTCTCGCATCGAGGCTATGTTCTCGGGCGAGAAGATCAATAATACGGAGGGCCGAGCGGTCCTGCACGTTGCGTTGCGCAACCGCTCGGGCCACCGCGTGTGTGTGGATGGCGCCGATGTCATGCCGGAGGTCAGCCGCGTGCTGGGCAAGATGCGCCACTTCAGCGATGCCGTGGGGTCGGGCGCTTGGAAAGGCTATTCCGGGAAACCGGTCACCGATATCGTGAACATCGGAATCGGTGGATCAGACCTCGGTCCCAACATGGTTTGCACTGCGCTCAAGCACTACGCGCGACCGGGCCTCCGTGTGCATTTTGTCTCCAACGTGGACTCCACTGACATCGCTGAGACGCTCAAGAATCTCAGCCCCGAATCAACGCTCTTTCTGGTGGCCTCCAAGACATTCACCACGCAGGAAACGATGATGAACGCGCACTCGGCGCGAGAGTGGCTGCTGGCCGCGGCCGGCAACCCTTCGGCAGTGGCGCGGCATTTTGCGGCGCTGTCCACCAACGCGAACGCGGTCAGCGTCTTCGGCATCGACACCGCGAACATGTTTGAATTTTGGGATTGGGTGGGCGGCCGTTATTCTTTGTGGTCCGCCATCGGTCTCTCCATCGCCGTCTATCTCGGAATGGACCGCTTCGAACAGTTGCTGGATGGCGCACACCGGGCCGACCAGCACTTTCGCACAGCGCCCCTCGATCAGAACATTCCGGTCCTCATGGGTCTGCTGGGCCTTTGGTACAACAACTTCTTCGACGCGCAAAGCCACGCTATCCTCCCCTATGATCAGTACATGGCCCGCTTCGCGGACTACTTCCAGCAAGGCGACATGGAGAGCAACGGCAAGAGCGTGACTCGCGGCGGCCAGCGCGTCGGCTACCAGACAGGCCCTGTGATCTGGGGACAGCCCGGCACCAATGGCCAACACGCTTTCTATCAACTCATCCATCAGGGAACCAAACTGATTCCGTGCGACTTTCTCGCCGCCGCTCAGAGCCAGAACCCGATGGGCGGCCATCACGCCGCTCTCATCTCAAACTTCTTCGCGCAAACGGAAGCGCTCATGAAAGGACGCACAACAGAGGAGGCCCGCGCGGAGCTCTCCGCCGATGGCCACACCGGAGATGCACTCGCGCTGCTCTCCGCCGCCAAGACATTTGAGGGGAACCGCCCCACCAACTCTTTTCTCTATCGGAAGCTAACCCCACAGACGCTGGGAACGCTCCTTGCATTTTACGAACACAAGATTTTCACACAGGGCATCCTGTGGGACATCAATTCCTTCGATCAGATGGGCGTTGAGCTCGGCAAGCAACTGGCGAAGGCAATCCTGCCGGAACTCACCGGCAGCAACCTGGTGGTCTCGCACGATTCCTCCACCAACGGACTCATCAACTACTACAAGGCGATCCGCTAACACTCCAACCGCCGGCCTCGTGCCGTATCCGCATGAAAAAAGCAAATTCCAGTGATCTCAGTTCGGCGCCAACTCCGATTGAGGAGTAGAAGGGCGCGGCTCAGAAGTTTTCGCGAGCCTGCTATCCTAGTCTGGTACGACGAAACCGGTCTTGTTGATGGTAGCCGTGGTTTGGGGAGGCGTTGGGCTATGGGCGTTCGGGGCCGCTCAGGCTGGCGCCAAGAAGCGAGTACCGCCTTTCTACAAGAGTGCGGAAGCGGCCAAACCCTTCCCCAAAACCGTTACTCCCGAGAAGTACAGCCATCCTGTGCTCCAGAAGGTTTACCGCACGGCCAAAGAGATTCCTGGCGTTTTGGCGCAGCAGCCGTGCTATTGCTTTTGCGATTCGCATGGGCACGGCAGCCTGCTGCACTGTCATCGCGATGATCATTCCGCCGGTTGAATGGTCTGCATCAAGGAGGTTCTCCTTGCGAACAGATTGAACAAACAAGGTAAGACGCCGGCCCAGATTCGCGAAGCCATTATCCGCGGCGACTGTGAACTGGAGGATCCGAAGTAGGCGAAGACAAAATCGACTTTCCGGGTAACGGCGGTCTCGGTTTCCCGAGGTGGGCCACAGTGGTGAACCGCGATGGCATCGTATGTGCCGATGCATATTCAGGCGGCAATCGCGGTGACCAGTGGCCGGGCAGCCGCGTCATCTCGGCGCAGAAGGCCAACACGGCCAACGCGTTCAGTGTTCCGCTGTTCGCGCTGTCCACGGCTAACCTCTATGCCGCAACCCAGCCGGATGGGACACTATTCGGATTGCAGGAATCCAATCCTGTCGACCCTTCCCTTGCCTATGGAGGCAATCCGGAGGACTATGGCCGCCTCCAGGATCCGATGGTGGGCAAGAGGATTGGCGGCGTCAATGTGTTCGGCGGCGGTCTGTCGCTCTACTCTCCCGCCCGGCCAGTTGCGCGGCGGCATCGGTGTAAGCGGCGATACATCCTGTTCGGACCACATCATGGCCTGGTTACGGTGATTCCGGCCAGGCGTGCCGCGGATAGCGGCGGCTGAGTTCACGCCGCAACTGGGGATACAAACGCTCCCAGAATCCGGCCAGATCGGTGGTGGTCTGAACGGGGCGCTGGTTAGGGGCAAGCAGTTGGAGCACCAGCGGTACTTTCCCCGACGCGACGCATGGGGTCTGGCGCATGCCAAAGAAGTCCTGCAGCCTGGATGCCAGCCAGGGCGGTTTGCCGCGTTCGTAATGCACAGCGGCGGAACGGCCGCGATGCAACCGAATTCTCTCCGGCGCCGCCTCATCCAGAAGGTGCCTTTGTTTGACGGTAAGAGTGGCATTGAGTGCGCGCAACAGGGCTCCCGAGGATGCGGCGGATTTCAGGCCGGCAAAGCTGCTCAGTCCGCGGCAAAGGGATTGCAGAGCCGATTGGACCGCATCCTCGCCCAAAGGGGGAAAGGAGGAGTGCTCTGAGGCAAATGCGGCGCGGGCGAGAAAGGCTTCGAGCTCATCCGGATCGGTGAACCTGCCGATGCCGGCTTCCCATGCTTGCTCGGAAAGCAGACGGGCGGCTTGTTCAGGGTCGATCGCCCCGCCGGTACTTTCCTCGATGACGAGGTTGTCTAACAGGAGGGCGCTGGACGCCTCGACGCGCTCGGCGGCTCGATTCCACTTCAGGCCTATGCGATCGGTGACGCGATCCGGGAACAAATCGATCAGCCACTCTGGTTGGACCCGACTGGCCAGGCGCACCAGCGGCAGGCCTCGATCGCGGCGTTGTTCTATCTCCACCGCAACCAGGAGACCGGAGTGCCGCACAACACTGGAGGGGGAAAGCTGGGCCGAGCCGCCCGCGGCCAGCAACAGTTCGTCACCCGATCGGCGGCGCGCCACGCGGTCTGGAAACGCTTTGAGAATCGCCATGAGAATGGCCTCATCCGAGCTTCCTGAGTGACCGCCCGCAAAACGGGGCTCGTTCCGGCGTGGAGGCCCACTATTGCTCAGGTGTATCGAGGGCCGGGACCGCTCCTTGCGGGCTGGCTTGGTCCGTAGTGGACCCAGCCTGCGTCGAATCTGATCGCGCAAGCGGCGCACGTGCGGCGCAAGGCCCGATTCGAGCAGCAGCAGAAGGTCAGAGGGTCCGGCGTGCCGCGCCTCCCCCGGACTCAGGCGCTCCCCGGCGCTGAGCAAGGCGGCAATCGCGCAACCATCTTCGCCGGCGCCGCGGCGCTCCGCCTCAATGGTTAAAGCAGCAAGCCTGGGATGCAGTGGCAACTCCGCCATCGCCTTGCCGGCGGGGGTGAGGTCCTTGCCGTCAACGGCGCCGAGTTGGGTGAGAAGGAGCCCGGCAGATTGCAGCGCATTCCGCGGAGGATCATCCATCCAGCGCAAAGCGAGCGGATCGCTGAAGCCCATGGCGCGCAAATCGAGCACCAGCCCGCTGAGTTCGCGCCGCGTGATTTCCGGAACCTCGCGCTCGGCGCGGCGCAGGAAATCCTCTTCCGGATAAAGCCGGATCACGTGGCCGGGCTGTGTGCGTCCGGCGCGTCCAGCGCGCTGCGTGGCGGATGCTTTGCTGATTCGAGCGATCTCGATAGAGGAGAGACCAGTCCAGGGTGAGTCTCGCGCGATGCGCGCCAAGCCCGAGTCGATGACGGCGGTGACCCCCTCGATGGTGATGGAGCTTTCGGCGACGTTGGTGGACAGGATCACTTTGCGCCGAGGTCCGGGAAGAACGGCGATGTCTTGTTCCTCGGGTGAGAGGTCTCCATGAAGAGGGATGAGCGCAAGTTGAGCGCGTGCGGCGGCGGGCTGAAAAGTGCGTTGCGCGCGGCGAATTTCGGCCGCGCCGGGCAAGAAGACCAGGACATCGCCGTCGACCCGCTTGGCCAGCAGGCGATCCAGCGCCGAGGCAACCTGATCTTCCAAGGGCGCCGAAGAATGAGGCGTGTGCTCGATGGCGATCGGATAGAGCCGGCCTGCGGTGCGAATGATGGGGCAATCGTCGAGGCCATCGCCCAGGCCATCGCCCAGGAATGCGGCGACCGAAGAGCCGTCGAGAGTGGCCGACATGACCACGAGGCGCAGGTCCGGACGTCTCGATTGCAGTTGTCGAAGCAGCGCCAACGCGACGTCCCCATCGATGTGGCGTTCATGGAACTCGTCCAACACCACCGTGCTGACTCCCTTGAGTTGAGGGTCCGATAACAGGCGCCTGGTGAGTACACCCTCGGTGAGAAACCGGAGCCGCGTGCGAGGGCCGGCCACTTCTTCAAACCGAACCTGGTAACCCACGGTCTCACCCAGGTCTTCGCCCAGTTCCTGAGCCACACGGCGCGCCGCCATGCGTGCGGCCAGCCGCCGCGGTTCCAAAACCAAAACGGGGCCAAAGCGGAGCAGAGCCGGCGGTACGCGAGTGGTCTTGCCGGCGCCTGGGGGCGCTTCCACCACCAGATTCGGGCAGTTTGTGAGACTTTGCGTGATTGCGCCGATCAGGGCATCGATGGGCAGGACAGGTTTTGCCAAATTTGACTCTTTCACCAACTGTCTACAACACTAGAAGGCTATGCATAAAAAATACTCACCCGTGCAGCCTCCCAAGCGGCTGTTGATGGGCCCTGGACCGAGCATGGTGGAGCCGCGCGTTTATGCGGCGATGGCGCAGCCCGTGGTCGGCCATCTGGATCCCTACTTTTTCGAGATCATGGAAGACGTACACAGCTTACTGGCCCAGGTATACGGGACAAACAACCATTTTACGATGGCTATCTCGGGCACCGGGAGCGCCGGCATGGAAGCGGCGGTTTCCAATTTCGTAGAGGATGGTTCCAAGCTGGCCGTTTTTGCCAGCGGGTTTTTTGCGGATCGCATTGCCGAGATGGGCCGGCGCCAGGGAGCGCAGGTGGTGCGGTTGGAGAAGCCGTGGGGCGTAACTTTTTCCGCCGATGAGTCGCGCGACTTCATCAAGCGTGAGAAGCCGAACGTGGTTGCCTATGTGCACGCGGAGACCTCGACGGGCGCGGTGAATCCCGGCGAGGTGATTTGCGAGGCCGCGCGTGAGGTGGGCGCGCTCACGATAGCCGACTGTGTTACTTCGCTGGGAACCATGCCGGTGGAGGTGGACAGGACCGGGATCGACATCGCCTATAGCTGTTCGCAGAAAGGACTCGGCGCGCCTCCCGGTTTATCGCCGCTGACCGCATCCGCACGCGCCATGGAGTGGTTGCACAAACGCACAACGCAAAACCATAGCTGGTACCTGGATCTGAAGCTGCTGGATGAATACTTTGGGGCTTCGCACCGGTATCATCATACGGCTCCGATCTCCATGTTCTACGCCCTGCGCGAGGCGCTGGTTGTGGTGAGCGAGGAAGGGCTGGAGCAGCGCTACGAGCGGCACCGGCGCAATCACCTGGCGTTTGTGGCTGGTATGGAAGCGATGGGAATGAGCATGCATGTGGCAGCCGGGCATCGCCTGCCCGCGCTGAACACACCCGTGGTTCCCGCCGGGATTGAGGATATGAAAATCCGCAAGCGTCTGCTGGACGGCGACGGCATCGAAATCCTGGGAGGATTTGGTCCGCTTGCCGGCAAAGTGTTCCGTGTCGGGATCATGGGCGCGGGCTCGACCAAAGAGAACGTGCTGTTGCTGCTGGAAAAAATGGAGGATGCGCTGAAGGCGGAAGGCTACGCTGCGCCGGCGAGCGGCCGCGCAGCCGCGGAGAAGTATTACACGAGCCGACTAACTTAGTACTTCGTTTCAGAAGCTCGGTCACGTATCGCGCCGGCGCGGCTGCGAGAGGCGCTGCCGGGGGTGGCCGACAAAACATCCAAATGGACCATGTTCACGTCTCCGCCTCTTTCCGAGAGCCCGACCATCCGTCCACTATCGACTCGTCCCCTTTATTACTTGACGAATTGCTTCAAACGTGCGGCCCACTTTTTCTGGGATGGAGCTGGCAAAGAGTTCTCCAAACGCGTCCACGAAAGGGACCCATGTTCTCGACACTTAGTAATTATTTTTCACCAGCAGCGCGATTTCTTCATGCCCGCTGTCACGTGCACTGTCAAAGGGCGTGGCTCCTCTAAGCATCTGCCCAACAATATAATCATATACGCCGGCAGATTGAAAGCATAACAGCGGCATCATCCCGCACAGTCAAGATTGGGGCAAGAGTAGTCTCTTGCCAATATTCACTGAGAGATGGCGGCTGCGATCCCGCATGTAAAAGCGCAGTTGTTATGCTATAAGTCCTCCTGTTGAATTCCAGGACAGGAGGAACTATCGCATTATGCGGCCGATCACCTTTTCCGCAGATCCCCTTCGGCAGTTCTTGCGCAGAACTCGGATCGCTGCCTTGCCTGAGTTGAAGCAAGTGTT
>JAENWC010000351.1 GCA_016650235.1 Terriglobia bacterium | reverse complement strand
ACTGCACCCGGTGTGCCGGGTTCGAGACGTGCTATCGCCTTTCCCGCGGCAAGCTTTTGAGGAACACGCGCAAAACGGAGCTGCCCGCCGCGAACCTAAGTCTCGTGTTCCTCTGGGGTTTGGTGGCGCGTCGAGCGCCCTTTGCGCTTCTCATGGATATCACTGTAAGGAACTGAAAAAGGGTCTGCCGATTCGAGGTCCAAAGGGGACTCCCTGCAAGGGATACATCGAGAACGTACGGGTCGGCCCTCGATACAACCGAGCAACAGCCGGCCTCGCCTCAGGAGCCCGGCCGTGAAACTTCGTACTGGAAACTCTCGCCCAGATAGACGCGCTTCACTTCGGCATCGCGGCCGAGCGCCTCGGGAGTACCGGCACGGAAGATTTTTCCGTTGTTGATGATGTAGGCGCGGTCCGTCACCGCCAGCGTTTCACGCACGTTGTGGTCGGTGACCAGGATGCCGATACCGCTGCGCTTGAGGTCAAAGATGATCCGCTGCAATTCCAGCACCTGTATGGGATCGATGCCGGAAAACGGCTCGTCCAGCAGGAGGAAGCTCGGCTCGATCACCAGGGAACGGGCGATTTCCACGCGCCGCCGTTCGCCGCCCGACAGCATGTAGCCCTTGCTGTGCCGCACCGTATCCAGCCCTAACTGCTCGATGAGCCGTTGCATCCGTTCGCGGCGTTCCCGGCCGCTGATGCGCAAGGTCTCAAGGATCGCCATCAGGTTCTCCTCGACGGTCAGCTTGCGGAACACGGAGGCTTCCTGCGGAAGGTAGCTGATCCCGCGCCGCGCGCGCTCATACATGGCCAAGTCGGTAACATCGGCATCGTCCAGCATCACGCGTCCCGAATCGGGCGTGATGAGGCCCACGATCATGTAGAAAGAGGTAGTCTTGCCCGCGCCATTCGGACCCAAAAGCCCCACTACTTCGCCTTGTGAAACCGAGACAGACACATTGTCCACAACTTTCCGGCGGCGATAGGATTTGGAGATCTCCGACGTCTGGAGCTTGCGCATGTGGCTATTTACGGCGAATCTTGCTGACGACTGGCTGGGCCGGAGCGCCATCCACCTGAAGGCTATCACTGTTGGCCCAGTAGGTCAATTCACGGCCCCGCGTGGTCCCTTTCACCGAATCCACCATCTGCGGGTTGCCGCCTTTCAGGATCACCTTCTCGTCGGCCACGTAGTACTCGGCATGCTCGGAGGAACCGCGCCGCGTTCTTCCAGGCGCTGCTTGAAAGATCTCCACGTCCCCATCCGCAAAGGCGCGGTTCAGGCTGGAACCCGCTTGCTCCTTATCGTTCTTCTCTTCCTCCAGGAAGGCACGCAGCTCTTTCGATTTGACGTCCATGCCGCCACGCAGCAGCCGCACATGCCCCTTGTACCAGGCCATCTTTTGCCGATCGTCGTAGTCGAGCGTGTCCGAACGCACCAGCGTCAGCACAGGCTCCGCCGTCTCGTCCTTCTTCCTGGTCTTCTTGTTATCCAAAAACTGGCTCACCACTTTGCCCGACGCCAACAGTTTCTGATCCTTGCGCTGGATCACGACACGGTCCGCCTGCAAACGGTTCGTGGTCTGCCACAACACAGCATCGCCCTCATAGACGATGTGCTGGTTCCCGCCGGTGGAAACCATGCGCGCCGCTTTGGCCTGCATCGGCTCATCCTGAGCCAGCATTCCGCCCGAGGAGGATTGTTTCTCCGGCAGGCGCGAGGACTCCACCTTGCCCACAGCCGTGAAATCGCCGCTCGCCTGATTCATCTCAATCTGGTCCGCCTTCACAGATCCGGTGGGATCCCAAACCCTGGCCCCGGTGCTGAGGACGATCAGGTTCAGCGCCTGGTCGAGCGTCGCTTTCGCCGCCGTGGCCTGTTGCTCCCCCTCGCGGTACTTGAAATCGTTCCACTGCTCCATCCGTGTCATCTCGCCGGTTGCCGGATGGAACTCGGCGGTCATGTCGCGGCTCGAGGTAAGGGCTGGAGCGGGTTGCCTCTGTTTTGCCATGGCCGGCTTCATGGTCTTGGTGGTCACCTGCACGCCGCGGAAAGAGCGCAACTGGTTCTTGGCCCCGTACACCATCGTCATGCGCTCCGCCGTCAATTGGCGCTTGGGTTGGCCCGCCTTGCCCGGTGTCAAATCCAGCGTGCCGGGGGAATGGGTTTGCATCATTTCAATCTCCTCCCCGTCCGGCCGCATCTGGATCTCCACCACTTCGCTACGCAAAATGCGGGAAGCCTTCGGCTCACCCGCCTTGGCCACCGGATGAGATTCCAGAACGCTGCCCCCATGCGCCAGCGCCTTGCGCAGAATGCTCTCCTTGTCGCGCACCTCGAAATCGAGCACGACCTGATCGGTCCGGATAATGGTCTGCCCGCCATCCGAGAGGGTCTCCAAACGAGCCTTGCCTACTCCCGTGATCTTTTCGATCTCCGATTTCGCGCTCAAGTCCAGATGCATCTGGTCGGCCCCGAACTTCATGCGGCGGCCCGGAACCGCATCCTCGCCACTGGCCTGCCGAGTGTCCACGCGCCGTATATTTCCCTGTTCCAGCGTGATCTCCGTTGCAGCCCCCGACAAGCTCAACTGCTCGCGCTTCATGCGCGACCAGGGACCCAGCAGCACCTTGGATTCGGACTCCCGGTAGACCAGTTGCCCTGCCTCGATCACCATCAACTTCTGGTTTGGCCCATTGCCGCGCCACCGCAGCACAACCCGGTTGTGCAATTGCAGTTCACGGGTGCGGGGATCATAGCTGGCGCCCACAGCTTCTCCGTCGCCCAGGTCGAAGGAAAATCGCGCCGGCGCATCGGTGGTCGCCTTGCCCGTAGCGGCGTCAAACCGCACCGCGCTGGACTGTATGCTCAGCAGGCGCCCTTTCGGCTCACCCTCGGCCGGCACGGCAAGGGTGATCTCCACCGCGCCCCCTGAAAACAGGCTCCCGGCCCCCTCGTCAAACTCGGCGCTGGCGCTCTTCACCAGATCATAGGTGCGGCCTTCCTTGTGAAACAGGCGGAGTTCGACGCCTTTCAGCAAAGTTTTGGCGGCCGGTTTCTCGACGCGCTCCATGTCTTTGGCGCGCACCTCGACAATGGGCCGCTGGCCATCGTCTTTGCGATACACCCAATCCTGCCCGGCCATCTGTACGTTTGCGCGCATGGATTTGGGCACGACAACGGGTTTGCGGCGCTCCATCCGCAGCCGCAGATAGTAGGTGGCCCCAACGCCGCACAAGATGGCGAGGATCGCAACTAGGAAGACCCGGCGAGTTCGACGCATGGATGTCTTCAGGGTAGCAGAGCCACCTTGCGCTTCTTAAGTAACAGCCCGCAAAACGGGGCTCGTGCGGGCGAGGTGGCCGGCTGTTGCCCTGGTGTATCGCGGGCCGGGACGGCCCTTGACGAGCCAGCTTGTATATTGGAGGTGTGAGCAGGAAGCCCATCGTCATCGCCATGTTGCTGGCCGCAACCATCTCAGGAGAAAACCGCTTGATTGAAGGCAACCCCAAAAGTTCCGTACGCGTGGTCATCTACGAGGACCTCCAATGTAGCGACTGCGCTGCTTTCGGTAAAATGCTCGATGAGCATTTGCTGCCCCGCTTCGGCGCCAGGGCCGCTTTCGAGCACATGGACTTTCCTTTGACCAAGCACCCATGGGCACGGCGTGCCGCCGCCGCCGCAAGGTTCTTCGAGTCGGTCAAGCCCGAGTTGGGGGTCTCGTTCCGGCGCCAGACAATGGCCCGGTTGGAAAGTATTACCGTCGGGAACTTCCTTCAGCACCTGGAAGCTTTCGCCAAAGCGAATCAGGTGGACCCCGCCAAAGCGGCAGCAGCCATCTATGACGCAAAGCTCGCCACCCTGGTTGAGGATGACTATCAGGACGGGGTCGCCCGGGGCATCGCCAAGACTCCCACGGTCCTTGTCAACGGCACTCCATTCGTGGAAGTCTTCACAGTCGAGGAGATTTCAAAAGTCATTGAAGAGGCGCTGCGAGAGGCCAAACAGTGAGCACGCGGCCGGTTGCCGTGGTTACCGGCGCCAGCCGCGGCATCGGACGCGGCATCGCTGTTGAGCTTGCCGCCACGCATGCCGTGGTCGCAACCTACAAGGGCAGCCTCGATGCGGCCGAAAGTTTGCGCCGTGATACCGGCTGCGAGATATTCCGGTGCGATGTATCCAGCGATGCGGACCGATCGGCTCTCATCGAATTCACGCGTACTCGCTTAGGCCGCCTGGACCTTCTGGTCAACAACGCCGGCATCGCCCCCCGCCGGCGGCTCGACGTTCTCGAAGCTACCGGGGACAGCTTTGACGAGTTGATCGCCACGAACCTTCGCGGGCCGCATTTCCTCACGCAACTCGCCGCGCGTTGGATGCTGGAGCAGGGGTCCGGCCGCATCGTGTTCGTCACGTCGATTTCTTCCTACACGGCCAGTGTGAATCGGGCCGAGTATTGCATTTCGAAAGCCGGCCTCAGCATGAGCGCGCTCGTGTATGCGCAGCGCCTCGCTCCGCACGGAATCAAAGTCTTCGAGATCCGCCCGGGCATCATCCGGACCGATATGATCGCGGCTGTGGAGAAATCCTACGACGAAAAAATAGCCGGCGGGCTGCTGCCGCAGCGCCGCATGGGCGAAACCACGGATGTCGCACGCGTGGTGCGCGCCATCGCCGACGGATTGCTGGACTACTCCGCCGGGCAGGTTCTCAACGTCGATGGCGGGTTCCACATGCGAGGCCTTTGATTCGCGCCCTTCAGAACGAAATCGCAAACTGCGTGCTTTGCCCCCGCCTGCGGGAGCATTGCCGCGAGGTGGCTCTACAAAAGCGGCGCGCCTATCTTGACTGGAATTATTGGGGCAAGCCGGTTCCTTCCTTCGGCGATGTCAACGCGCGGCTCTTGATTATCGGTCTGGCCCCGGGGGCGCACGGCGCCAATCGCACCGGCCGCATGTTTACTGGAGACCGGTCCGGAGACTTCCTCTACAAGGTACTGCATGAGACGGGTTTCGCGTCACAACCGGAAAGCCGGTCTGCCGGCGATGGTCTGCGGTTGATAGACGCCTATATCACCGCTGCCGCCCGCTGCGCGCCTCCGGATAATAAGCCTTTGCGGGAGGAGTTGCTCCGCTGCCGGCCTTACTTGGCGAGGGAACTCGAACTACTTTCCCGCGTACGCGTGGTTGTGGCGCTGGGCCGCATCGCTTTCGATGCCTACTTGAACGTCCTTACGGACGCGGGGGAAATCGGTTCCAAGCCGGCGTTTCCCTTTTCCCACAATGCGGCGCATCAAACCGGCGACGGGCACCCGCTCTTGATCAGTTCTTACCATCCCAGCCAGCAGAACACCTCCACCGGCCGCCTTACCGAAGCGATGCTGCGCGCTGTATTTCTTCGCGCCAGAAAGTATACTACTCTAAGATGAAAAGTTTAGTTGCAAAGAACCTGCGACAAGAAAGCCTCGATCTCAAGCCTTAGCACAAGCCATCGTGGCACCTGAAGCCAGGTTACCAGCGTGTCCCCATAGAGAAGCTGCTTCTCGACGCGCAGAACCCGAGACTGGCCGAGTTTGGTTTGGGCGCTAAAGCATCACAACAGCAACTGATCGAAACCCTTTGGAAAGAAATGGCAGTCGAAGAAGTGGCTATGTCTATTGCGCACAGCGGCTACTTCGTGCACGAACCTCTATTTGTCGAGGAGTTATCTAAGGGCCGGTTTGTCGTAATAGAAGGGAATCGCCGCCTTGCGGCAGTCAGATTGCTGCTGGACGCTAACCTCCGAAAGCGCCTGAGAGCGACAAAACTTCCGCCGATCAGCAAGCGGCGTGAACAGGAACTGTCCGAACTCCCTGTTATCGTCACGACCAGGAAGGAGTCTTGGCGTTACTTCGGCTTTAAACACGTGAACGGCCCCGCCACTTGGCGCTCATACGCAAAGGCCCAGTACGTCGCGCATGTTCACAATGATTACGGCGTATCGCTGGATGACGTCGCTTCGCAAATTGGGGATTCGAATTCGACAGTGAAGCGGATGTATCGTGGTCTGAGATTGTGGAGCAGGCGGAGGGTTCAAAGCTCTTCAGCCGTGAAGATATTTCGAAGGCGAGGTTTTACTTCAACTACATCTACACGGGTATGGATTACCCCGGAATCAGTTCCTTCCTTGGACTTGGGACAAGGGGCACGACGGAGCTGAAGCCCGTTGGCGCTTCTAAGCATCTGCCCAACAATATAATCACATACGCTGGCAGATTGAAAGCATAACGCGGCATCATCCCGGACAGTCAAGATTGGGGCAAGAGTAGTCTCTTGCCAATATTCACTGAGAGATGGCGGCTGCGAATCCCACACGTAAAGGCGCAGTTATTATGCTATAAGTCCTCCTGTTGAATTCCAGGACAGGAGGAACTATCGCATTATGCGGCCGATCACCTTTTCCGCAGATCCCCTTCGGCAGTTCTTGCGCAGAACTCGGATCGCTGCCTTGCCTGAGTTGAAGCAAGTGTT
>JAENWC010000350.1 GCA_016650235.1 Terriglobia bacterium | reverse complement strand
TCTTGCGCCTATTCCCTAAAGGACCGGTGAGCCAGCCGAAATTTTGGAGGCGTTGGGCGAACAGGTGCGCCCACGCGCTGGGGGGCAGAGCGTCCGGCACTTTTTCGCAGCGCTCAACGGCGGCGACCAGGTTCGGACAAGCGCAAAGGGCGCTCACCGCGCCGCCCACTTTTGAAGGAACACCGGACTCGGGTTCACGAGCAATTCCGCCTTGGGCGTTTTCCCTCATGGCCGCATCGGCCAATGCTTGCACCGGCCAATGCAATCCGCCGTAGGAGCGCAAAGTGGCGTCCAGCCGCGCGCGCGCTGCACGCTCTTCCTCACCAGCGGCCAGGTACGGCGAGAGCAGGATCCCGGTGACGGTTTCCCGCTCCAGGCGCGGAAGGAAAGTTTCCAGCACCAACAATGCGGCATGGATGATGGGTAAGGAGCCCAGAGGGCGTCCGGTAGGGATGTGGAAGGCATCGTCGAGAAGCTCGCGCAAGGCGCGTGCGGCGAAAGCGCGCACTTCGGTGAGATTGGGCGTGACGATGCCCACCGAACATCCGGGATCGCGTTCCAGCTTTTCTCGCGCCCATGCGGCTGCGGCGTACACTTCGCTGGTTTGGTCCGGGTAGGAGTGCAGGGCGGTATCCTGAGCGGGCAAGTCGAGAAATTGCGATTCGACAATGGGACAGCCTGCCTGCTCGAGGGCTTTGAGGAGAACTTCCTGCTGCGGCGTGGATTCTTCGAATCCGGCGAGCCAGAGTTGCGAAGGGGCTGCCAAAGCGCCTTGAACGAACCGGTCTCGAATCCAATCGGAGAGGCGGGCCGCATCGAGGGCGTTGAGCCGCTTGATTTGGGTTTTATAGACACGGCTCCATTCAAAAAAGGCGGCGGTGTCCTCGGAGACCTGGAACGCGGCGCGCTGCACCGGGATGCGATAACGGTGGAGCAGGTTCCAAGCTTGTTGGGCGGCGGCGGCGGTAGAGTCGATTTGGAGCAGATGCGCTGCCTCGGGAGATTGGCGGATGGCGGAGTTCCAGAGCATACGTTCCTGAAAAGTGTTCAGCAGAAGTGGAACACCGGGGAGCCCTTGGAAGAGGCACAGCTTCCAGAGATCGGACAACCAGCCAGACCAGGAGAGAATGCGGGGCGAGGGCCACTGCGTGGCGCCGGATTGTTTTTTACGGAGCGAGTACTGGCGGCGCAGCGAGCGGGCGAGCCTGGAGCTGGATGTGAGTACAAGAGCGCCGCGGTCGAGCGCGGCCACCATCTCGGGGGGAACTCGGGCAGCTCCGTTTTGCGCTTGCCCCATAATAGATTCTAACCAATGCGAAAACTGTGCGGCATTCGAATCACTCTGGCACTGATCAATCTATTGCTGGCGGCGTTGCTGGTGGCCAACGTTGTCTTGATTGCGGGCCTGCGCGAGGCCAACTTCACTTTACAGGCGATTCGCAAAGCGACCGAGATGAATGAGGACATCGAACATCTGCATGAGTAGGTGGAGGCCAACGGCGACGCGATTGAGGAGCTGGGGTCAATGGCGGAACCGCCGCCGAAGAAGTAGGATCTGAAAAGATCTTCAGATTCGTCTTCCATCGGATCGAGTCGCGGTATATACTCCTTTGCTAACGCCGCAACTTCCTCGCTTCCCCGGCCACCGGCTTGTTCGCCGGAATGTCCGCCCGTGGCGCCAGCGTGACCAGAAAAGGAAAGTCCATCACCAGTCCCAGCTACGGCGAATTGCGCCCGGCCGGCGATGCCCTCGCGCTACCCCCCCGGCTTCCAGTATTCCGTCATCAGCTACGAGGGCGACACGATGGCCGACGGTTTCCCGGTCCCCTCCGCCATGGATGGGATGGCCGCGTTTCCACTCTTCAACGGCAACATCCTTCTCATCCGCAACCACGAAATCGCCGAGAGCGGCAATCGCTTTCGCCCCGTCCCGCCGACTCTACCTCAACCACTACCGGCACCCTCGCCCATCTCCTTGACACCGACTACGGTCCCCGCCGCTTCGCCTACGACGAATTCTCATGCGGCGGCGCCACATCCATCGAAGTCAACCCCAGCACCCGGCGCAAAGTCCGCGAATATTGGAGCCTCGTCGGCACCCTTCGAAACTGCGCCGGCGGCGCGACGCCCTGGGGCAGTTGGCTCTCCTGTGAAGAGACTCTCCTCGCCCCTTCCGCCACTGATTTCGCCCAAAACCACGGATACGTCTTCGAAGTCCCCGTCACCACAACGCCTGGCGTGCCCGCGCCACCCACGCCCCTACGGGGCCTCGGCCGTTTCGCGCACGAAGCCGCCGCGGTCGACCCCGCGACATCCCTCATCTACGAAACTGGGACCAGGGCGATGTCTCCGGCTTCTCTTGGGCCTTCCGGTTACTGTGTCAAGGTGAAGTTGACTTGTATTTGGCTGACGATCTCCACCGGCTCGCCATTGAGCAGTGTCGGTTGGTAGCGCCACTGTCGAACGGCATCGGTGGCTGCCTTCACGAGCCGGGCGTCTACCAGTTGATTGACCTGCTCCAGATTGATTGGAACGCCTTCGCGCGAGATCACCGCGGTCAGCATCACAGTGCCCTCCACTCGTTCCGCCTTGCAATCAGCCGGATAGAGAGGCTTTTCCTGGTAGCTGAGTTTGGAGGCCTGTACATTGCCGCCCACTCTGATCCGCTTCGGAACCGTACCCTGCTGCGCGTTGGCCGCCGTCACCGGGGAAACGCGTTCCGCGCTGACGTTCATCGATTCCTGTATACGGCCGATGTTGAGCACGACATCCACTTTTACGGGAGCAGAGGCTTTGAGCGCGATCTCGCCCGCTTCATATAAGGCAAAGCCCGGTTTCCTGACCTCCACTTTGTAGAAGCCGTCGGGCAATGGAGTAAACGAGAATTCGCCGGTGTCGTTGGTGATGGCGAATTCCTTGCGGCTTGTGCCGGATTGAGAAACAATTACCTGGGCGCGGGGAACCGTGGCGCCGCTGGCATCACGCACCACACCAGTCATTGTGCTGCCCGACACCTGCGCCGGAGCTCGTAGCGCGGCCAGCGGAACCAGGACGACCAGGGCGGCGCATGCTGCCAAGGCAGCCAAACGCGGGCCAACCGAGCGGCGGCTGGCATGCGGGTTCAGCAGCGTTGTGAGACGGTGCTGGAGTTCTTCTATGCGGATCATGGTGATCCCTCCTTGTATTATTGGACGCGGCTGCTGCATGCCGCGGACTATTTCCATCAAGTGTTCCGCGTAGGCGGATGCCTTCTCGCCGCCAGCCAGGACACCATCGTCGCAAGCCCGTTCGCATTCCGAACGCATCCTTGCGGCGGCCCACCATACCAGCGGGTGCGGCCAGTAGAGCGCGCAGGCGCATTGCGCAACCGCCATAGCCCAAGTGTCGCGCCTCCTCACATGCATCAACTCGTGGGCCAGTACCACCCGCAGACGATTCCGGGGCCAGTCGCGTACCTGCTCCGGCAGCAGGATCGCTGGGGCGCCCAATCCGCAGACCAGCGGGACGTCCACTTCCCTGCTCAGCCGGACAGGTACTTGCTCCAGCCGGTCGTAATCCGTTGACCTGCGGGCCAGGCGGGCGGCCCTGATTTGCGCCACGGAGGCGCGCAGCAAGAGCAGCAACGCCCCTGCCAAATATATCCCTGAGGCCAGGTTCAGTAGCGGCAGCTTGCCGCTGGATTCTCCGGCAATCACGTCGATGATGATGGTGGTAGGAACGCTGGCCCCGCCCTGTAGGCGAATCGTTTTTGCGGGCCGCCATTCCGGAACCAGGAGAATCGCGGCAGGCATCAAAACTATCGCGCCCAACCCCGCCAACCATACCAGGTGTCGAACGGCCGACGAGGCACGTCCAAGCAGCGCCGTGATGAAACCCGCCAGACCGAGAACGACGGTGGACTTGAGAATCAGGGTGAAAAGAAAAGGCGCCATGGATTACCTGCCATCCTTTCTTGCGTTTTCGATCATCCGCGACAGCTTTTGCAGATCCTGGCCTGAGAGTTGAGCCGAATGCGTATCCAACAGCGCAACCATCGCCTGCGTCGGCGATCCGCCAAAGAATGTTTCCACCAGATGGCGCAAAGCGCCGCGCATTGCCTTCTCCGGCCGCACCGCCGGCATGTAAACGTAGCGTAGATCCTCTGCCCTGTGGGAGACCTGCCCCTTCTGCTCCATCGTCCGCAGATGCGCGCGGACAGCGGAGTAGCCGGGCGGATCAGGCAGATCAGCCAGAATCTCGGCCGCGGTGGCCTTGCCGCGGCGGAAAAGTATGTCCAGGATCTGGCGCTCCCGCCGGCTGAGATGCGTATGCTGGTTTTTCACCATCATGCTAGAAAACTAGCACATCTATGCGCCGTTGTCAACCCACTCGCTGTGCAACCTGTGCAACCCCCGTGCAACCGGGGCTTACTATCAGAAATTTGACTTTTGAGCAGACCCCCGGTACCTTGGAGCTTAGAACTTCTTGCGCCGGTGTAGCTCAGGTGGTTAGAGCGGCGGTCTCATAATCCGCAGGTCGTAGGTTCGAGTCCTACCGCCGGCACCAGTTCTCACCGCACCCCGTGTTTGGTATGGCTTAGGGTGAGGCTTAGCTACCCTCGCCAATCATCCTTTGATAGATCCGGTCGAGGTCTTCCTGCGAGAAGTAGTCCACTTCAATTCGGCCGCGATTTGAGGATTTTTCTACAATCCGGACCCTGGTCCCCAAGAACCGTTCCAGCTCCTCAATAGCTGCTTTTACATTAGGATCTACCTTGGGCTGCTCTTTATCGTCCGGGTCTCTTTCTTCGTTGAGTTTTTGAACAGTCCTCTCCACCTGACGCACGGACAAACCCTGGGATGCGGCTTTTTCCGCAATCGTTTGTTGGAGTTCCGGGGTGGGCAAGCCCAAGAGCGCTCGCGCGTGGCCCATGGACAACCGGTGCTCAGCCAACAGGATCTGTACGTCGGCCGGGAGGCGCAAGAGCCGGATCATGTTCGTGACCGTTGCGCGATCCTTCCCGGTCCGGCGGCCAATTTCTTCGTGGCTCAGATTGTGCTCCCGGGCCAGACGCTCATATGCTTGCGCCACTTCAATGGGGTTGAGATCCTCTCGCTGGATATTCTCGATCAATGAGATTTCCAGCAGCTTTTCGTCGGCCAAATCCACTAGTACTACCGGAATCGTATCAAGGTCTGCCATGCGCGCTGCACGCCACCGGCGCTCCCCAGCGATTAGTTCGTATCGGTCTGCTTTCCGCCTGACGATCAAGGGTTGAATCACG
>JAENWC010000349.1 GCA_016650235.1 Terriglobia bacterium | reverse complement strand
GCAGGCGAATGCGGAGGCCACGCTGAAGCGGGCCGGCTAAGGCCGGCTTTCAAATTCCCGGCGGGATGCCGCACTAAATTTCGACGCGATCCATGGCGAGAAACTCGCGGATGTGCGGGTGGTCGGATTGGTCCATTTCATGGACGGGACCAAAGTAGATCACCTTGCCGTCGTGTAGGAAGACGACGCGGTCGGCGACCAGGCGCATCAGCTGCAGGTCATGGGTAACGACCACGGAGGTGAGGCTCAACTGGTTTTTCAGACGCAGCATGAGTTGTCCTACCTGATCGGACATGATGGGGTCGACCATCGTGGTGGGTTCGTCGTAGAGGATGCATTTGGGCTGGGCGGCAAGGGCGCGCGCGATGGCGACGGAGCGCTTGTATCCGGTGGACAGATCGCTTGGGTAGGAGTCGTGGAAATCCTGCAGATCGACCATGTGGAGGAGGCCGTTGACGATCTCTTCGCGATTGGACGCGTCGTAGTCATCGCGGAGTTCGAGGGAGAACAGGATGTTTTCGGCCACGGTGAGCGAATCAAAGAGCGCACCGGACTGGAAGACCATGGTGACTTTCTTGCGGATCTGGCGCAGTTCGGCTTCGGGGGCATCGGTGATGTCGACATGGGAGACGATGATGCGGCCGGAATCCGGCTTGAGGAATCCCATAATGTGGGCGAGGGAGACGGACTTGCCGACGCCGCTACGCCCGATGATGGCGACGGTCTCACCTGCTTTTACGTGAAAATTGACATCGACTAAAACCGGCCTGTCGAACGTCTTATAGACGTTACGGAACTCGATGTAGTTGGGGTAGAGCTCGCTCATGTTTTCAGGGAAGCCCAGTCGGCGGGCGTGTTGAGGTTTAGAAACGCTTGTTTATCATCCACTTGCCAGATTTTGACCGGGACGCTCTCAAGAGCCTGCCGGACCTTTCGGACGCCGCGGGAGAGGGCATCCGCGAGCGGCTGGCGGCTGGCCGCATGGTAGACGGCGCACAGCGGTTGGGCACGGCCGTCGGGGCCGGCCGGGAGAAGGCAGGCTGCGCCCGATTGGGCGGCCAGGCTCAGTATGAGGCGAAGAAAAGGAGTTTCCAAAGCCGGCATGTCGCAGGCGACGATGAGGTTCCATTCGGCGCGGTCCAACGAGAGAGCGGCGACGATGCCTGCCAATGGGCCGAGGCCGGATTGCCGGTCGGGGCATACTTCCCAACCCAGATGGGAGTAGCGTTCGGGCGGACCTATGATGACGGCGCAACCGGCGGCCGCCTCAACTTTGCGGCAAGTCTGTTCGAGGAGGGTGCCACCGGCGAGCGGAAGCAGGGCTTTGTCGCTACCCATTCGGGTGCTGTTGCCGCCCGCCAAAACGAAGCCAGCGATGTCGCGCACCTCTACATGTTAACGCGGGACGGGCACTGCGGAGTGACGACCGTTTCTCCTTTTTACGGCCGCCTCCCGCGGACGCGGCTCGGAATCCTGGCTGGTGTGAGACGTATGAGACAATGTAGCGTGAAAAGATTGATTGCGAATCATTGGTTTAGAGGTATAATCAGGGGAAACATAAAGATGCGTTTTTGTTTTATGGCAGCGATGGCACTGGCGGGCACACTTCCGGCGCTGGAAGGCTCCTCAATTGAGGAGAGCGCGGTGTCGTCGGTGGTGCGCGCCGATGCGCGCACGGGCCGGTTGGTGCGCCGCATTGTTGTGCCTTCGCAGATGGTGGCATCGCACGTCATCGCCCCGCGGAGTCCCGCTGAGTTCCACCCGGCTCCGCTGCCCCAAACCACAGTGAACGAGATCGTGGATGAGGTCTGTCAACAGTACGGCGTGGACCCGCTTCTGGCACATGCGGTGATCTACGTGGAGAGCAGCTATAACCGGTTTGCGCTTTCGCCGAAGGGGGCGCAGGGGTTGATGCAGTTGATTCCGGCCACGGCGCGGCGATTCGGGGTGCGGAACAGTTTTGACAGCCGGCAGAATATTGAAGGCGGGGTGAAGTACCTCCGATTTCTGCTGGACCGTTTCAGCGATCTGCGGCATGTGTTTGCGGCCTACAACGCCGGGGAAGAGGCGGTGTCGCGCTACCGGGGTATCCCACCATACCAGGAGACGCAGGAATATGTTTATCGGGCCGGAAAGCGGCTGGGCGAGTTGAGGCGCAGGCAAAAACAGGCTCCGCCGGCGCCCGTCCAGGTTGCTGCCCGGCAGGCACCGGTCCCGGAATACCGTCCGCTGGAAACTTTTGTTGACGCTGAAGGAAGGTTGCACTTAAGAACGAGGTAACGCGAATCAAGATGGCACCCGCCGATTCCTCCCCCAGGCCGGTGGCTGAAACAACGGTGAGTCCGGTGACCCCGAGGCTCCTCGGTAACAGCCCGCAGGGCGGAGCTCGTCCCAGCGGGACGGCGCTTTGCGGACTTGCGGCCCTGCTGGCAACCTGGCTGATTGCCCCGCTGGTGTTGCGCGCTGACCCGGCCGAGGGAGTCGCCCTTTTGAATGAGGTCCGTCTGTGGTCGGCCGGTGATGTGACGCGAGTGGCGCTGGAGACCAGCGGCGAGGTCCGGTTCAAGTATGACCGGCTGAAGAGTCCGGAACGTGTTTACATTGATCTGTACGACACGGTCCCCAAGGGCTCGGGGGTGATGCGGACCATTGCCGTGGGGGACAGGGTGGTCAAGCAGATCCGGTATGCGCTGTCGCAGAAAACGGTAACCAGGGTGGTGATCGATCTGGAGGCGGAGGTGGAGATGTCCACCAGCCAGTTGAGCAATCCGGATCGTGTGATGATCGAACTGCGCAGACCCTCGGAGATGCCCGGAGCCAGAACGGCGCCCGGCCCTTCGGCTGCAGTTCGCACGACCTATGAACTGCCATCGGCTGTGCACCGGCCCGAGGTCGTGCGGCCTTCCATAAAGGCGTCAGTAAAGGCGCACCGTCAGGCAAAACCGTTTGTGGCTCCGGCGGCTTCAAATGCAGGCTTGCAAACGCCGGTGTTGCTAGCCGGCATTGGATACCCGCCGGTCCTCCCGTCCATGCCTGTACAGCGGATGAGCGTATCGAGATTTTTGCGGCAGGCGCCGGTCCGTCTCACGGCTCCACCGGCGCCCGCACCCGCGGTTACCGCAGCGGCTGTTCCCCCTGCACCGCCTGTGACAACGTCTGTGGTGAGCAAGCCGAAGACAGTGGTGACCAGCGGGGCCTCGGTCCCATCCAGGCAACCGGCTGGGGAACTGGCTGCCACAACGGAGCCACGCCGGCGCGAAAGCTCGCGAGTGCCTTCGACCGAGGTTGGGCCGGCGGGCCCTCTGACAGTTGGTGAGCCGGCCGAGGTGCGGATCGCCAGTCCGGCGCAGCGGGACAGGACGGGAAAACGCTCCCTGACACGTGTGCTCGGATTGAAACTGGGCCGTGTCGTGCTGGACGCCGGTCACGGCGGGCACGACACGGGAACAATTACGCGCTCCGGCCTGATGGAGAAGGAACTCGTGCTCGACGTGACGCTCCGGCTGGGTAAGCTGATTGACGAGCGGTTGCGGGCCGAGGTGATCTACACGCGCGCCGACGACACATTTATCCCGCTGGAAAAACGGGCCGTGATAGCAAACGAAAATCAGGCTGATCTTTTCCTGTCGATCCACGCGAACTCGAGTCAATTCAAAAGGATTGTCGGTACTGAGACTTTCTACTTGAACTTCACCAATTCCCAGGCCGATATGGATGTTGCGGCGCGTGAAAATGCGGGGTCGGAGAAATCCATGCATGAATTGTCGGACTTGTTGCGCAAGATCGCGCTGAAGGACAAGAAGGATGAATCGAGGGAGTTTGCCGACCGGATTCAGGAGGCAGCGTTTGATTTTTCATCGCGGACGCATGGAAAGATCAGGAATCGAGGGGTGAAGACGGCGCCCTTTGTGGTGTTGATCGGGGCCGAGATGCCGAGCGTGCTGACCGAGATTGGATTCATGAGCAACTCGAAAGAGGAAGGGCTTTTGAAGAAGTCCGAGCACCGGCAGAAGATCGCGGAAGCTCTTTTCAAAGGGATTGTGCGTTACACCGAATCGCTGAGCAACTTTAAAGTGGCGCAGCGCCAGTAAAAGGCCAGTACAAGGTTGGATACAGGACTATTCGTGAAGGGAAAACACGGTTCTATCGCGCCCCTGTTGCTTGGCAAGGTATAAGGCCCGATCGGCGGTCCCAATCAAGGATTCGGCTCCGGCAACTTTCTGTCCTGGTTCGAGGGTGGTAGCGCCAAAGCTGGCCGAGATCGGCAAGGAATCAGCGCCGAGTTGAACCGGGGCATGGTTGATGTGCGCGCGCATTCTCTCGGCCGCGGCGATGGTATCTTCTTTGGTGCAGCCAGGCAGGATGAGGAGAAACTCCTCGCCGCCATAGCGGCCCACCGAGTCGTAGGGTCTCACCGAATGCAGCATACGCGAGGAAACCTCGATCAGAACGGCATCTCCGGCGATATGGCCGTAGGTGTCATTGATTTCCTTGAAACAGTCCAAATCGCCAATGACCAATCCCAGCGGCACGCCTTCGCGCTGGCAGCGGGCAACCTCCTTGAGCAGGATATCGAAGATGGCGCGGCGATTCCAAAGCTGTGTGAGGCCGTCCCGGGTGGCCTGTATGTGCAAAGCTTCCTGGGCTTGCAGTAACTCGGCTTGGAGATCAATGATCCTGCGTCCGGGACCAAGGCGCACCTTCAGCTCATTTGCGTCAAACGGCTTGATGAGATAATCATCGGCCCCAGCCTCCATCCCGGCAATCAAGTCTTCCTTCTCATGCCGCGAAGTCAGCAGGAGAATATAGGTGTAGTGCGGAAGGTTTTGCTGGCGTACCAGGTGGCAGACCTCGACACCGCTCAATCCCGGCATCATCCAGTCCAGAATCACCATCCGGGGGGCATCTTCGCGGTGCAGAATTTCCCACGCCTCGGTTCCATTGGCCACCGAGATCACGCGGTAGCCCCATTTTTTCAATTCCACCTCGAGCAGTTTTCGCGAAACCGCGCTGTCGTCGGCAATCAGAATTTCCATATTCGCAATTCCGCTACTGGGCGCCTGTGTACTGTCCAAGGGGGACGCAAGGAAAAGATCCGCAACGTTGCCTTCGCCGACTGTGGGCGAGGTTATGCAAAGATCTTTTAGCATACGCTCCTTCATCGACATGTTGCAGTCTAAACTTAAGCGCAGTCGTAAGTTTTTGCCGCCACAGCTTGGCCGGCCTAAACCTGTTATATGAGGCAAATTGACCTTAGCTGTTGCAACCGACTGGAGGGCCCGTCCACCCTGTATCGATGATGCTGCCAGGGTTACACTCGCAGCAAACGACTCTTCCGCTCTCCTTTGCGGTAGATTATACCTTATTCGCCTTATCTGGAAAGGACGCAATGCTTTCTAATGCCCTGGCGCTGCGAGTGCCGTTGGCGCCGTTGATGATTACGCCTGGAACAGAGCCTACTCGGCGCGGCCTAAGTCGAATTTCATCAACTGCTTGGAGCCACACCCCGAGGCCCTTTGCGCTTTTGTGGATCTTCCTCGGTGTATGGCCGGCTGGCGCGCAGTCGTCACGGCCGGTCAAACTCATCGAGTACCCGCAGAAGATAGTTACTTTCCATTCGCCCGAAGACTCCCGGATACCGGCGGCGCTGCGGGCTTCCGGCCAACCTGTACTCGAGGTGAAGGCCACCGATGGAGCCGCTTGGAGTGGTTCCTCCAAGGGGTTGGTGCGGCGCCAACCTGGGACGCGAGCCGAGGATCGTACGCAATATTTTTCGGGGCGGCGCTATCTGCCCGACGATGGTGTGCAACGCCTGGCGCCGGACAACTCCGCCGGCGTGTGGGTACAAACGCGCACGGGCGTCAGCCACATCGCGATGGTTGGGATGAGTTTGGCGCGTAAGGCGGCTCACTTTGAGGACCGTGTGAGGCTGCGGCATGACCGTTACGGTCTGGTGGCCAGTTCCATGCTGCGCACTCCGGGGGACCTCAGCACAAATCAATTGGACCCGAGCGACAACGACGGTTTGTGGACCGCGATGTATGCGGCGGGGGAATGCTTCCGGTATGCGGCGACCGGGTCGGCCGATGCCTTGGCGCGGGCCCGGCGTAGCGTGGAGGCGGTGCTGTTTCTGGAGGAGGTGACCGGGCGTGCCGGCTACCCGGCCCGCTCCTATCCGCAAAGGAGACTGGCGTGGGAGCGGGGGAACCTGGCTCTGGACACCGGATGGGGAGAAGGAATGGAAGGCCGATACGAGTTCGGATGAGATTGTGGGGCACTTTTATCTCTTCGGGATCGCTTACGATCTGCTTCCGGATAAGGAGCTCAAGAAAAAGGTGGCGGCGGTGACGGCGCGCATAGCCGATCACATCATCGAGAACGGTTACAACCTCACTTGCGTGCACGGGCAACCGACGTATTGGGGGCGCTGGTCCAAGGAATACTTCGCCACGCCGCGCGGCAAAGGGGACGCTCCGCTCAATGCTGTGGAGCTTTTGAGCTTTCTTAAGACGGCCCACCACGTCACCGGGGATGCGCGTTTTGAGCAGGAGTACCGGAAAGTGGCGGTGCGGATGGACTATGGGGCCATCACCAAGCAGCTCAAAGAGCTGCGTGAGGAGATCAACTACTCGGATGAAGAGTTGGCGATGCTGCCGTTCTACCTTCTCTTCCGGTACGAAAAAGATGCAAAATTACTCTCGATTTACCGCGAAGCGCTCGACCAGTGGTGGGAGAACATCCAGCGCGAGAGGAATCCACTTTGGACCTTCATCTATCAGACTGCCAACCCCTCAAAAACGGTGGACCTAGGGGTCGCTGTGCATACTTTGTACCGGGCTCCGATGGACCTGATCACCTGGAGCGTCGACAACTCCTACCGCACGGACATTGATTGGGAAGGGGCGCCGGACCGCTTCGGCAGGCGGCAATCCAAGACATGGCTGCCGCCGGATGAACGGCCGGTGATGAAGTGGAACGGGAACCCATTCCAGGTGAACGGGGGCAATGGAGGCCGGTCTGAGGACGACGGGGCATTTTTTTTACTTCCCTATTGGATGGGCCGGTATCATAATCTATTAACAGGAAAGTAAGCATCAAAATTAAGGAGGAGCAATGGCGCGAACGGGCGAAGTTTTACTGGGAATTTACGGACCGGACCGCAAACCATGGGCCGGGGGCGCGGTGACGGTTCAACTCTTGGACCCGTTCTCGCAGACAAAAAAGGTGGCAGCGCGGCGGCGGATGAAGGCGGGCTCGGACAGCTTGCTTGTTGAGAAGATTCCGGCCGATGCGGGGCAGCGCTATAGCCTGCTTGTGAGCGCGGATGGCTTTGAGGACACGGGTTTGTATCCGGTAAAGCCCGAGCCTGGCAAGCGCCTCAACATGGCCGCCATGCTGGTGCCGGAGAAAGCGAAACCAAATTTGGAGGAGTTTTCCTACGCCGCACTGTCGGCCACATCGCCGGCGTTCCATGCGGCGCTTACCGGGGCGGGCATGGACGAGGCTCAGTTCCGGGCGTTGAAACCAGAGCAGATCGCCGGCGCGTTGAATATAGAAGCGAAGCTTCGCAACACGCTCATTGCCGGTTCCCAAGGCATCGACTTTATCCGGGAGATCGGGGGCGGGGTCCCAGACCCCATCCGGCCGGACCGCATTTTCGCCTACGTAGACGCGGACATGCCGGCCAAGGTACGCGAGGAGATTAGGGAAGACGGCACCTTCCGGGAGCTGGACGAATCCCTCAACGAAGCCTTCCACCGTGGATTTCCCATCAGCTTCAAACAACAAGTTACATTCGGAAGTTTGCAGCTCTCCTTCGCCGCGGCTGCGTCCGCAAACGGGTTGTTGCAGGCGGATATCGACATCGATCTGCTCACCGACGTAGGCCACTTCGGCGAAGTGTTTCTCAACTATCTTCTGAAGCAGAAAACCAATCCGTTCACGGTCTACCGATTGTTGTTCGACCAAGGCATCGCTCCGATGTACACGGTGAAGGTGAAGGGCAAAGCCTCTTCCGCGGCCTCCGCCTGAGAACGGAGATTCGACAACTCAGACGGTAATGAGGAAGCCCGGTGGGATGGTTGTTCGCCGCCCGGGAGCCTCTACACTGCGCAGACTTCGCGGATTGAGGGCGCCAGCGGGTTGGCGAAGACCGGCGTGCGGCTGCTGAATCGATTGCGGGAATAGTTTGATATGATCGCTGCTGCTGTGGCAATGCTGTTGAGGATGATTCCGGTTCCGCTTATCGGATCTGCGCCGCCGCGCTGGTGGCGCAAACACCGGCCAGTTCCAACGTCCCGAGGCAGCGCTTTTCCCGAGGCCTGTCCCACATCGATCAGAGCTAACTTCAGTGAAAGGTAATGGGTTCAACTGACATGAGGTTTTCGATTCTTCTCCTTGCGGCCGCTTTCCTCAATGGACAACCGGCCCCGCGCGTGGCGCCGAATAATGGATTCGATCTTCCAAACGGGTGGCGTATCACGCCCGCGGGCAAGCACGTTGTCACCAGCGACTATGTGTTGAACCTCACAACCGCGCCGGGCGACAACCAGATCATCGCGCTGCACTCGGGATATAACCCGCACGGGCTGGTGGTGATTGATCCGAACAATGTTGAGATCACACAACGCACGCCGCTCAAATCCGCTTGGTTCGGCATGACGTGGGCGCCGGATGGCAGGACGCTCTACATTTCCGGAGGCAATGCGGAGTCGCGGCAGAACCCCACAGCCGCCCCGGTGTACGGTTTCGGATATGCGAATGGCAAGTTAAGCCAGCAGCCAACCCGGCAGTTCCAGCATCATCTGCCACAGAACCAGATCTACTGGTCGGGGCTGGCGCATCATCCCAAGCTGCCGATCCTCTATGCCGCCAACCGGCATACGAAGGCCGTGCGCGGCCACGTGGTGGCGTTCGACACCAACACTGGACAGCGGCTGGCGGAGATGCCCACGGAGATTCATCCCTATGACGTTGTCCTGGATCCGGCCGGGGCGACGCTCTACGTTTCCAACTGGTCCAGCGATTCCATCACGGTACTGGATACGGCGGCGAAAAAGGTGAAGGCCACGATCAAAGTGGGCCGGAATCCGAACGACATGGTGCTGGCGCGCGATGGACGGCTCTTTGTGGCGTGCTCCAATGAGAACTCGGTGTACGTGATCGACACGCGCCAGTTGCGGCCGGTGGAAGTGATTTCCACCGCGATGTACAAGATGGCCCCGGTGGGGTCCACGCCCAATGCGCTCGCTCTCGATCCGGCGCAGAAACTGCTTTTCGTTGCCAATGGCGACAACAACAACGTCGCCGTAATCAACATCGGCGAGGACGAAGTGTCGCATGTGGAGGGCTTCATTCCCACCGCGTGGTATCCGGCGGCGTTGGCGGTTTCGCCCGATGGCAAGTCGCTCTACGTGGGTGCGGCGAAGGGAATGGGCGGCTATTCCAACATCGATGGGCCCACCAGCCCGCTCGCCACGCCCGGTGCGGGTTCGCGCCACGTAGGAGCATTGCAGAAGGGTTCCGTGAGCGTCATTCCGCTTAGCAACCTGAAGAGCCAGATCAAGGCCTATACGCGCGAGGCGATGGCGAACTGCCCTTACAACGATCAGATGTTGACGCGGGCGCGGCCGCCGGTGAGCGGACCGTCGATAGTGCCGCATCAGGTGGGAGAGGGGTCGCCCATTCGCCATGTGATTTATATCATCAAAGAGAACCGCACCTACGATCAGGTGTTTGGCGATATTGCGAAAGGAAACGGCGATCCGCGGTTGACCATTTTCGGCCGCACCGTAACCCCCAACCAACACCGTCTCGCGGAGCAGTTTGTGCTGTTCGATAACTTGTATTGCGATGGGGAGGTGTCCGTGGATGGGCATTCGTGGTCCAACTCCGCCTACGCCACTGATTTTAACGAGAAGCGTTGGCCGCCACAGTATGGAGGAATTTCGGTGTCCGTGAATGGCCCGGCGAACACACCGTCTTCCGGGCACATGTGGGACCTGGCGGCGAAGAAGGGACTCACGTACCGATCCTACGGCGAGTATGCACAGCGCGTGAGCGAAGGCGATCAGATGGAGGCGGCGGCGGGCGTGACGGGGCTGGTGGGGCACGTGTCGCCCAAGTTCCGGTTGCCGGGGATGCGCGACACCGATAACGTGCGGGCGTTTTTTGAGGAGTTTGACCGGTTTGAGAAAGAATTTGATTCGCCGGATCCGCTCCAGCGGCTGCCGCATTTCATTGTGATGAGCCTGGGCGAAAATCACACCCAGGGCACCCGCGCTGGAGCGTTTACGCCTGCGGCCGCCGTTGCCAATAACGACTGGGCTGTGGGTCAACTGGTGGACCGGGTGACGCATTCGAAATACTGGCCGGAAACGGCGATTTTCATCATTGAAGACGACGCGCAGAATGGACCGGATCACGTGGATTCACGCCGGACGACGGGGCTGGTGATCTCGCCATACATCAAGCGCAGCGCGGTTGACTCGACGCTTTATACCACCTCTTCCATGCTACGCACTATGGAACTGTTGCTGGGGCTGCCTCCGATGACCCAGTACGATGCGGCTGCGACGCCGATGTTTGCGGCGTTTATGGACAAGGCCGACCTGACGCCCTACACGCATGTACCGCCACAGGTGGATGTGAACGTCAGGAACACGGTGCTGGCCTGGGGCGCGAAAGAGTCCGGGCAGATGGACTTTTCAGACTACGACCGCGCGCCGGAATTTGCGTTGAACGAGATTCTTTGGAAGTCGGTGCGCGGCGCCAATTCGCCGATGCCGCTTCCGATTCGGCATTTCCATTTCCGCTATTAGCGCCGTGACCTGACGAAACGGCTCGATGTTTTGTGGGGCGTTTTGTGGGGCGTTTTGTGGGGCGCGGCGGGAGCCCTTTGCGCTTAATCCTGCGTCATTGCGTTGCGCCAGAACTGGCTGGTTCGTTCGGGAATAACGCTGTTGTACTGGCTGATGCCGTCATACAGCGTCTGCGATTCCTCCGGAAAACCGAGGAGGCGGAGCGAGCGGAGGATGCGTGTGAGCCGGAGGTGATTGTGATCGGCGGCGCAGACCCACGGCTTGGGAAGGTGGGCGGTGTCCGGAGTCAGGCCGTAGAATCGGAGCATCCGTTGGAATGCGGCGCGGATGTTGGCCTGGATGGTTGCATCGGCGCGGACGGCGGCTCTATCGGCAGGTGTGAGGATGGGGGCGCTGGCATTGAACATGCTGCGCTCGGGGAGCGGGAAGAGCCACTGTATGTAGTCGTGGACGGCTTCCAGTTCAGCGTCGCTCCAGGCGAGGATTTCGTGGAGGCTGCGCCCCGCGGAGTCGGTAGACGCGCCGCGAAAGAAGTCGAGCCAGGGGGACGTCATGCTCTTCATGGTAGGCAACCTTGCCCTGCAAGAAAAGACTGGCACTTGCTTTTTTGATCCGATTCAGTCAAGCTAGTCGGTTTTCAACCCTTTCGATGCCAATGCGGATTCGGGTCCTTTATCATGATCACTGCTTCGACGGGGCAGCCTCGGCCGCGTTCTTCACGCGCATGGCCGAGGAGAAGCTCTATCCAGGCGCGGAGTTCCTGTACACGGGAATGATGCACACGCCTGCCCAAAGCTGGGACGAGACGCTTCTGGACGGCGACTACAACGCCATTGTCGATTTCAAGTATTCCAACAGCTCCAAGGTTACATGGTGGTTCGATCATCACCAGTCGGCGTTCCTGACGCCGGAAGACGCTGAGCAGTTCCGGCTTGCGCAGGCCCCCAACCACTACTACGACGCCAGCTACCGCTCGTGCACCAAGTTTATTGCGGACGTAGCCCGTGAGAAGTTCGGCTACACCGCCCCGGATCTGGAGGAATTGGTTTATTGGGCCGACATCGTGGATGGGGCGCAGTATCCGAGCGCCAAGATAGCGGTGGAACTTTCCTCGCCCGCCACGCAGTTGGTGCTGGTGATTGAAGGGGCAAAGGGATCAGGCGTGGTGCAGCAGATTATCCGGATGATGAAGCAGCGGCCACTGGCGGAGATTATCGCCGACCCTGCGGTACAAGCACTCTACCAGCCGTTGTACCGCAATCACGTCGAGAGCATGGACCTGATTCGGGCGACGAGCCGGCAGCAGGAAAAGGTAGTTTTTTTCGACCTCAGCGGCCGTGAGATCGAAGGCTATAACAAGTTCATCCCGTACTACCTGTTCCCCGATTCGGTCTACACGGTGTCAGTGCTTACCGCCAGCTTCCGCACCAAGGTCTCGGTGGGGTCCAACCCGTGGGCTCCGGAGCCGCCCAAGCACAATCTGGCCAGTATCTGCGAGCGTTACGGAGGCGGAGGCCACCCGCGGGTAGGAGCCATCAGCTTTGACAAGGGAGCCGTGGAGCAGGCACGCCGCGTCGCGCGCGAGATCGTGCAGGAACTCAACAGCTAGTATAACTGGACAATTACACATCGGCATTCATCGGCGTTGCTCTGAAAACAATTCTTTTTGTGGGGCAGCCAATCCTGGCTTGCAGCCGCCTTTTAGGCGGCCTCCCGGGCCGGCTGCGGGCACGATTTTCCCGCCCCGCAGCAACACATTTTCATCACCTCACTAAACTAACTTATTATAACTAACGGATCCGCTTCAGGAAGCCGAAAAGTAATCCAAAATAGGGGGTGACCGAAGCGGGATTAACCCCTATGGCAACCATGGCGCGATGCGCTGCACATGGGAGCCGCAGACCGGCGCTGTTGGTAGCTGATCATCCTATTGACACCGTAAGGTGACTCTGCTACAAGTGTTCCATTAACTATAAAAACCCGGATGGTCTCGGGCGGGAAAGGGTAACGACGATGTTCAAGATGCGTGGGGTGTTTTTTCGTCTTAGCGCAGGCGTGCTGTTGGTGTGTTCCATTGCTTGGCCGCAGAACTTGGGCGGAGTGAGTGGGATTGTAACCGATCCCACGGGCGCCGTGATACCGAACGTTTCTCTTACTCTGAAGAATATTGCGACGCAAGCGGTCCGGACCGGATCATCGGACGACCAGGGACGATACAATTTTCCGCAGGTCCAGCCGGGGATGTATCAGATTCTCGGAAAGGCGCAGGGGTTCACCGATGTGCTGGTCAATGATGTCAAGCTATTGATCAACTCGCCGCTGAAAGTAAATGTGGTTTTTGAGAAAGTGGGAGCTGTGGCGGAGGTGATCTCGGTGAGCGCCGAAGCGGTGCAATTGAACACAACCGATGCCTCGATCGGGAATGCGAT
>JAENWC010000348.1 GCA_016650235.1 Terriglobia bacterium | reverse complement strand
GCTCTTCGAGCGTCGGCACGCGGCCATCCCAGAAGGAACGCCCGTTCATCCGCTCCTGCCGGCGCTGGAGTTCCAGCGCTTTGTCCTGGCGCACCAGCAACCACGCCAGCGTCGCGAGCGCAGTTCCGGAAACGAGCGCCACGGCAAGAAAGATGGTGAGGACGTGACGCGGGGGCCGAAACCATTCCCTGATCCGCATGGCGCTCCTTTTAGACTATATTGTGTGGATACAGCCTGAGTGCTGGTTGTGTCAGAGTTTTGTCATGTACACCCGCCGCGAATTGGCCGCTCTCTTACCCGCTGTCACTTTTGCCGCCGGGGAGAAGACAGTGGTGCTCACCTTCGACGATGCGGTGAAGAGCCATCGAAGCTTTGTTGCGCCGCTTCTGAAGGAGCTGGGATTTAGCGCATCGTTTTTTATTACGCATCGCTGGATGGATGACGCTGAGTATTTTCTCACCTGGAGAGAGGTGGCCGAGATCCATGCGATGGGTTTCGAGATCGGCAATCATTCCTGGACGCACGCGGGCTTTTCCACACCGAAGGCGGCCGCGCGGCTGGAGGCGGAATTGTCGCTGGTGGACGCTGAGCTCAAGAAGGTGGGGGTTCCCAAGCCGGTGAGCTTTGCCTGGTGCGGCAATGGCTTTTGCCCGGAAGCGCTGGCGGAACTCGAGCGTCTCGGCTATCGGTATGCGCGGCGCGGGATGCAGCCGGAAAGGCCATATGGTGAAATTCAGGTTGGTCCGGCGTATGAGCCGGCGAGGCATGACCGGCTGCTGATCCCGACCACCGGAGATGCTTATCCGCAGTGGACGGCGGCGCATTTCGAGAAGGTGATGGAGCAGGCGGGAGAAGGCCGCACCGTTGTCTTGCAGTTTCACGGGGTGCCGGATGTGAAGCACCCGTGGGTCCATACACCTCCGGAGATGTTCGAGCAGTACATGCGGATTTTGAAGGAGAAGGGATTCCGCGGCATCGCGCTGCGTGATTTGGAACCGGTGGCTCGCGCGATTCCGGCTGACCCGATGCGTCGCGTGCGTTATCCGAAGCCGAAAGACGGGAAGCTGGCGCGGCCATTTGCCGAGGAGCATCCGCTGCCGGTGGCCAGCGGACGGCAGGGGCGGATCGCACCGTTTCCTGGGCACGAGCATCCGCGTATCGGTTTTCTGGAAGGGGCCATTGCGCCCGTGCGCGGCACCAAGGCGATGGCTTTTCCGCCGTGGGATCCGGAATCCTACGTCCTCATTGATGTGCCGGAAGCGATTTTCGCCGGGAGGAAATTGTTGTATCTGGCGCACACGCACGTACCTTCCATCTGGGACGAGCGCAACATGGTGATGGAGGATCGGGATTGGATGCGTCGCGGGGACAGCCTTGAGTCGCGGTGGGTGCTGCCGGACACTCTCGATTTTGGAGCAAGGGTTACGCCCACGGCAAGCGAATCGATTGAGATGGAACTTTGGGTGACCAACAAAAGCTCTGAGCCGTTTGCCGGTATGCGGAGCCAGGTCTGCGTGATGCTGAAGCGGGCCAAAGGGTTTGAGCAGCAGACCAACGACAACAAGGAGTTCGGCAAGAGCGTGGCGCGCGTGCGGTCCGGGGTGCGGGCGATTTCCGTGGAATGGGAAAACTGCGGGCGCACGTGGGGGAATGCGCAGTGCCCGTGCCTGCATTCCGATCCATTGCTTCCCGACTGCAAGCCGGGGGAGACGGTGCGGGTGCGGGGCCGGTTGTGGTTTTCGGTTAGCGGCTGACCGCAGCCACCACCATTTGCAGGGTTTTCCCGGTGGCGTCTCCTACGATCTTCGGATCACCCGGTTTCCAGTTGGCGCGTGAACCATCGTAGGAATACTTGACGGGCAGGCGCGTGAGTTGGGGATCATACTGACCCTCGTTGCCGCCCATTTTGTAAATGACCATGTCGAGCGAGGGAACGACATAAATGGCGTAACCGCCCGCGACGCCTTTCCAGTAAGCGTCTGAGGGCACTCCGGCCAGATGCCGGTCTTGGTTCACATTGAAGTTGAAGCTATGGCTGTAGTGCGGGTTGTATTTGACCATCCTTCCGCACATCTTCACAAACGCGGCCGGTACGATCTGCTGCTTGCCCCATTTACCCTCGTGCAACATCAGATAGGCGAAGCGCAGCACGTCAGTGGATCGCACGCCGATGCTTCCACCGCCCGGGGTGTGGAGCATGCGTCCCGCGGCGTCGATGCCGCCCTTGAGTTTGGGCCGGTACATGGCGTAGCCCCAAGTGCCAAAGCCGAGCGGCGAGGTGAGGCGCAGCCGCATGTAGTCTTCCATCTCCATCCCGGTGAGGCGGCGCACAATCATGGCCGGCAGATGACTGGAAGCGGTGGAGTAGGAATAGCAGTCGCCGGGCGCGCACCACAGGGATTGGCGCATGGCGAAGCCATCGGTTGTGGAATAGGGGCCGTTGTCTTCGGTAGGCTGCTCCCAATCCTGCCTGACGCCGCGGACGTAGACGGGATTGGTTCCGCGGACGCCGGCGGACATGGACAGCAACTGCCCTAACGTAATCTGGGCCTTGCGCGGATCATCAAGCGGGAAGATCTCCCCGGGCAGATACTTCGGAGTAAATACTTTCTCATCAAGGCCGTTTGGGATGAGGCTGGCCTTCTCCTTGAGCATGATGCCGGTGGCGATGCTGGTGAACGCTTTCCCGCAGGAGGCCAATTCCGGCAAAGCCTCGCGATGGCCGCGGCCAAAATAGCGCTCGTAAACCAGTTAGCCGTGGTGGACCACGAGCAGCCCGCCGTGCTGGCTGGTCTGTTGCGTGTACTGGAAGGCTTCGTCCAGCTTGGCTGTGTCGATGCCCGCCGAGCCGAGTCTCCAGCCGCCATCTTCGTCCAGCGGCGGGAAGTATTGCTCGCCATAGCAAAGCGCGAATTGCGACAGCGCGAGGAGAAGGGGGGCCGCCTTGCGGAGCACGATTACTGCGTCACAGCGAAGCAGTAGAAAAGTCCCGCGCCGCCGGTGCTTACCAGGTTAGCCTGGCTACACCCTCTGCTGGGGTGCACCGAATTCCATGAAATGCCGGGGCCGCCGGTGCGATCATGATGGCCGAGTTGGGCTGTGCCGTCTCCATTGGAGGTCCAGTTCTTGCAAGTGTGATCGGCGCCATCGGTGAATGCTCTGCCATCGAGCTGCGAACCAGTGAGGATATCGTGCTGGTTGGGGGTGTCCCCGGCACCCTTGACCGGTTCGCCTTTTTCGGTCAGGGCAGTGGCTTTGGTCAAGGTATTGCCCATGCGGGCGGAGTCGAGGGTATCGCCGTGAAGATCGGCGACGTTCTGGGCAACGCGGCCGCCCTTTGCGTTGAACCAGGGGCCTGCGCCGATGCGGTCACGCGCATTCATGGCGGGTTTACCGTCCGCCGCGCTGGTGCTGAGGTAGGCGTGCCAGGTGCGGTCGCCCGCTCCGGCGGCTGCCGCGAGTTGCTGGCAATGCTTATCGGCGCCGGCGAGGCCACCGAAGTTGGCTCCATCGCCGACTCCTGCGCTCGTGATGAAAAACGACATGGGCTGTTTAGGTGGGGCAGCCTGCTTTTGTTGCTGCGCCATTAACATGGACGATCCCAGGGTCGCGATGGCGAACAATACTGTCCTCATATTCATTCTCCTGATGGCTGGTGGATTGGTCTGGTGGATTGGTCTTGCTAGATTACCACAAGTGTGTATAATGGCCATGGCCCGGAAGCCCCCGAAGGGTCCGGGCCGACTGGAGACTGCTCTGATGACAATGATTCCCGCGTTTCTATTGCAGGACGATGCCGGCGGCGCACTGGGCGCGCTGATTGGAGGTTCATTTTTCCTGATGATACTCGTGGTGGCCGCTGTTTGCATCGCGGGTATGTGGAAAGTGTTCGTAAAGGCGGGGCAGCCCGGATGGGCGGTGTTGGTTCCCTTCTACAACCTTTACCTCATGTTGAAGATTGTGGGCCGGCCGGCGTGGTGGATTCTTCTCTTCTTGATTCCGTTCGTCAGCCTGGTGATTGTCGTCATCTTTGCCATGGACATGGCGAAGTCGTTCGGGAAAAGCGCTGGGTGGGGAATCGTAATGCTGCTGCTGCTGGGAGGTATCGGATATCTGGTGCTGGGGTTTGGCGACGCTCGATATGTGGGGCCGGCGGCGGCCGATGGCGCTGCTGTTCCTGCTACTGCCTAGCCGCCTTTGTGCTGGCGGGCGTAGTGCTGGCGGAGCAGGTCTTTGCCATAGTCGTTCCCGTTCGGGGTCCTGACCACGGTATGTATGTGCTGCCGGAACGGGACGCGCGGGCCGGGCATGAACACCGGCCGTTGATGATCGAACTCGATCAGGATCACCGGACTGTGCACGCGATAGTAGAAGACGGCGTTGGGGTCGCTGGGTCCAATCCAGGCGAAGTAGGTGGCGTCGAGGTGCTTCCGTACCTCTTCCATGCGAACGCGGGCGTGCCCGTCGTCCATGTTGCCTACATATTCTTGCACCAGGTCGAGCAGGAGTTTCTTCTGCCTGGCTGAGAACTCGCTGGCGCGAATGCCGGCATAGTCCAGGACGATATTGTCCTTGAACGCCTCAGACAAGTTGTTGTTGCCCGTCTTACTGGTCTCGATGGCCGCCTTTTTACGCTGCGGCTCCTCCAGCGCGCCCATCAGTGCCAGACCTTTGTTCTGCTCCTCCTGCATCACGACGGTGTCCTTGTACTTGCCGCTCTCGGCGCGCACGGGCTCAGAACCCATGAAGGTGGGGGTCATGACCACCTGATCGCCGAGGACAAAATAGTTGATGATGACGTGGTGGCCGTCGAGTTGCCAGCCCCAGGGTTTAGTGGCGGAAGGTTCGCCCATGATGGTGATGTAGTAGAGCCATTCGCCGAGCTCCTTGAAGTCGTTTGCGATCTCGGCGAGGGAATAGTTCAGCCGCATGATGTCACGCGTCTTGGCGAGACCCTTTGCGCTGAGGCCGGCATGCAGCAGGGCGAATGCGAGTTCGCGCTGCCTCTCGTTCATGTCGATGAATCCGATGCCTTGCCGCTTGTAGAAATGCACATTGCTCCACTTTTGCCATTCCTGATCATCCACGGCATAGACAGTGGGCTTGCGCTGCTCTTCGGTAAGAGAGCCGAGAAAAGCCTCGGCGGCGTTTCTGACCGGCGTGGTGGAGACCCCGCTGGAGCGAACGGGGAACAGTCCCGGTGCGGGTGTGCCACTGGTGGTGATACCACGGAACTTTTCGGAGAGCGTCTGTTGTTCGAGCTCGGCCATTCGAGAGCGCGGATTGGGGGCCTGCGAAAAGGTTGCAATGCCGAGCAGCAGGCCGAATGTTGGTATCAGGTAGAGGCGCTTCATGTGGACTGAGTTTAATACAAAATCCGCTCCCTGCGGTCGCGGCTCGGTAACGGCTTCCGAGACGCGACTACAGGGAGCGGTGGGTTGTTGTGCCGGCTTTAGTACTCCAGGCGGATGCCGAAACGCATGACGCGCTGGGGCGCGGGAGCGTTAGCGTTGGTGGAGGTGATCTTCATGAAGTTGGCCGGTGTGGTTACCGTCGCATTCGGATTGTTGAGAGAGGGTGTATTGGTGAGGTTCAACGCCTCACCCCTGAACTGGAGACCGATCCGCTCCGTGATCTTGAAGGAGCGGTAGATGCCCAGGTTCATGCCGAATGAGCGTGGTCCGCGGATAGCGTTCAGGCCCATGTTACCGAAGCGAGGTTGGGTGACCGCGGCAAAGGCCGTGGGGTCATAGAATGGTGCGTCCTGCAAGCCGACCCCGCCGAACTTCTTGACGGTGCCATTGACCTGGTCCGCGACTTGGGTGTTCTGCGGAGCGTTGAGTGATGCACCGTCGGTTCCGACGATGAAAGGCGTGCCGGTGTAGAAGGCCATGCCCGGCGTGATAGTCCATCCGCCGACGATCTTCGAGGCCGCGCCATCGGTGGCGTAGCGCTGCCCCTTGCCGAAGGGAAGGGCGACCGAACCCGCCGTGACCCAGCTAATGGTCCGGTCGAAGTCGGCCACGGCCCAATTCTTGGAATACTGGCTCGGCACGTAGAAGCGGAGTCCACTATCGCTATTTCCGGCATTGATACCCAAGACCTTGGACCAGGTAAACGACGAGGTGATGAAGATGCCGCGTGTGAACCGCCGCGTGATGTTATTCTGCCAGGCGTCGTATCTCTGGTGGGCCATCGGGATGTGAAACGCGCGATTGGAGTTCACTCCGAACAGCCCCACAAAGGGACGGCCGGCGGCGCCGGCGCCCGGCACCAGTCCCGCGTTGGCTTCGAAATTGGTCAGGGCCTGGCGGATGGAACGCGTTCCGACATAGCCGGTGCGGAGAACGAAAGCCTTCCCCAAATCACGTTCGACGGTGAAGTTGAAAGACTCGATATATCCGCGGCGGTACTTGCCCGGCTGGAGAGAAACAGTGGCGAACGTGTTGGGGATGTCTACCACGCCGGAGGACAAATCGGGGAACCGTGGTGTCGGAATTCCGGTTGTGAGCGTCAGGTCGCGTCCGCCGGATTGGGGCGAGACAAACGAGTTAGCTGGCTGGTACTCGTCGACCAAGACAGCGGGGAATGGGCTGCGCATCGGCCGGCTGACCGGATACGGGTCATTGGTGATGCCGAAGCCGGCACGGATGACTGTTTGCTCGTTGAAGCGGTACGCCAAGCCGAGCCGGGGGCCAAACATGATCGGAATGGCGTCGGTGCCGGCGTTCCGCGGATTGTTGCCCCGGCCGCCTATGAGAACCTTGTTGGTGAGCGGGTCCCAGCGCTCGATCCCGAATTCGCCGCGATGCATGATGGGAAAGTGCTCAAAGCGCATGCCTATGTTCAGGCTCAGTTTGCGTGTCACTTGCCAGTTGTCGCGTATGTAGTAACCCTGCTGGAACTCACGGGTTCGCATCGGATCATAGAACTGATAGGCTTTGCCCATGCTGGACGGCAAACCAAGCAGGAAGGCGGCGTATGCATTGAAGTTGTTGGTGGCGGGCCCGCCGCTTGTTCCGGTTGTTCCGTTGACGAAGTTGAACGCGCCGCGAGGGCTCCAGCCGCCGATTTCCGGCTGCCAGTGGTTCATCTGGTGATTGACAAAATCGAACCCGAATCGAATATTGTGCGCGCCGCGCGTCCAACTCATGTTAGCCGTGTAGGTGTATCCGCGGTCGTTCCGCTCCACCGGGCTCCAGTTATTGGTGTTGCCGAGCGACGAGTAGCCGCTGATGTTGAAAATGGGGAAGCCGCTCTGCAACGCGGCCGGTCCGTTGGTGCCGGGTATCCTGAGCACATCCAAACCTATGTTCTTGCCGTAGTCGGGCCCTTGCGTATCATGGTGCATTAAAGTGCCCCCGAAGGCTGCGTCAAACAGAAGGGTTGGGCTGATTACGTAGCTGATGCCGCCGCCGAACACGTCGGTTTTGTTGTTGCCGGTGCCGATGCCGGCCGCGCCAGATGCGCCGCCGGGATAGCCGCCCAGAGCCTCTCCAAGCGGTGCGCCCGAAGTCACCGGGGCATACATCAGGCTGTATTTGCCGAATATGTTGACCCGGCCGCTGGGTGTCCAGTTCACTTTCACGTCCACCATGTCGCGCTTGAAGTAGTAGGGAACTGAAGCAAAGAAGTTGTTCGTTTGGCCACTGCCGGTGTTGGGCAGAGGGATCATGTTTTGGAGAGCAACAGAAGCTGCATTCCAGCGGGCTTGCGGAACCTGATTGTTCGGGAATGGCGTCCGGTTCGCCCCGGTGGCGGTGCCGGTGGCCGGATCGAAAACCGTGTTTGCCAAACCGGCGAAGTTCCCCGATCTGACCTGGGCGGTAGGCACGCTGAGCAAGCCATTGCCCCGCTCGGCTGTTGTAGTCCGCTCCCACGAGGAAAAGAAAAACAGCTTGTCTTTAATGATCGGGCCACCGAAGGTAGCGCCACCTTGATTATCAATCCGCTGGGGGATGTTTGGCCCTGCCGCGGTATTGGGGTTGAAGAACAGGTTCTTGGCGCCCCAAAGATGATTCTGGTGGAACCAATAGGCTACGCCGTGAAACTGGTTGGTGCCGGACTTGGTGATTACCGATACCGCCGCACCACCGGACATGCCCTGCTCGGCGTCGAAATTGTTAGTGGAAATGTTCACCACCTCAATCGACTCGAGTGGTGGAATGTAGTACGCGTGGTGAGGCAGCCAAGTGAAGATGCTGGCCGCGCCGTCAATACGGGTATTGTTGGAGTTGCGCGCCGTACCGTTCATGTTCGTCGTCAGCGCGCGCGCCGGACTATCGGTGGACGCGTTCTGGAACGAAGATGGCGTGGAGCCCGGAATCATGTCGATTACCGACTGGAAGTTGCGGTAGCCCCCGATCGGGATGTTGGTCAGTTCCTTACCCGAGATGTCGTGATGGAGATCGGACTTGTCGGTTTGCAGGCGGGCGGCTTCGGCACCCACCGTGATCACTTCAGTCACCGCCCCAACCTTCAGCGCCGAATCGACGCGAGCGATGTTGTTGGCTTGGATATTCACGTCCTTGGCTTCATATGTCGAGAAGCCCGAGGTGGTGATCTTGATGTCATAGACACCGGGAGGAACGTTGCGGAATTCGTATACGCCGCGATCATCGGTCCTGGTTTCGAGCGCATAGTTGGTTGCGTTGTTCTTGATCGACACCGCCGCGCCGACAACGGCGGCCTGCTGTGGATCGGTGACGTTGCCCACCAGGGTTCCGTAAAGAACCTGGGCGTTTGCGAGTCCGCTCCCAAGGCACATGGCCGTGAGCAGAACCACTGCTTGTCGCATCAGCTTCATAAAGCCTCCCGTGCAAATTGTTTCTTACTGAAAGAGAATCTCAACTCCAGACCAAACTGGTGTATTCTTGCACAAATTCGCGCCGAAGGGAACCCCCCATTGGGCCAGCACAACGATTCCTTGTTAATTTCTCTCAATCTCACCAAAGAACTCCCGGTCCAACCGGACCGTCTTCGATCCGCGTTGACACTGGGATCGCGATATCCTCCTACTATGCCGTGTGAACGGCATGTCGCAAGAAAATACATCGGCGCGACCCCCGCCCCGCTCAGCGAGCCAGTCCTCCTTATGTTGCTCAGCCTCGCCGGCACGGCCGCAGGGTCCCAACATGCCCTTGCTCCTGCTGGCTGGTCTTACGGCAGGTCTGCTCATTGGGTTCCTGATCGTACGGCTCCGGTCGCATCGAAAAAATGGATGGCTTCACGGCGCGTCTTGGGTAGTGTCCCGGCTAGGGATTGGCAGTCCGTTGGGGGTGAACAGGATGATTCGGCCGCCGATGAAGGCAGCCAAACGCCGATGAAATTGCCTTCCCATCGCGACGGTGCGTGAAGAGCCGGGGGTGGCGCCGGTACCCGCCTGTGCCGCGTCGAGACTGACTCAATGCCGCACAACTAGACTAGGCTAGAATAGCCTCCATGGCGACAAGGGCATTGGCAATGTTCTTCTGGATCCTGGCGACTTGGAGTACGGCGCAGGCGGAAGGGCCTTACCTTTTCCGGAACCCCGCGTTGAGCGCGACACAAATCGTCTTCTCCTTTGCGGGCGATCTGTGGAGCGTCGGACGCGAGGGCGGTGACGCAAGGCGGTTGACCACAGGAACGGGTGTGGAAACCGGCGCCCACTTTTCACCGGATGGAACGCAGATTGCGTTCACCGGTGAGTACGACGGCAATGTGGATGTGTTCGTGATGCCGGCGGCGGGCGGGGTTCCGCGGCGTCTGACTTTTCATCCGAAGCAGGATACGGCGGAAGGGTGGACGCCGGACGGCAAGCGTGTGCTGTTCAATTCGTCGCGTTCCACGGCCAACGATGGGGTCACGCTGTTCACTATGCCTGTCGCCGGGGGATTTCCCGATGAGATTCCATTGCCGATTGCGATGGAAGGAGCGTTTTCGCCGGACGCGTCACATCTTGCCTACGTTCCGCTTTTCCAGTGGCAGGAGGCATGGAAACGCTACCGGGGTGGCCAGACGAAAAAGATCTGGATTGCTGACCTGAAGGATTCGAGCGTAGTGGAGATTCCTCGGAAAAACTCGAACGACTTTAACCCGATGTGGGCCGGAGGTTTCATTTATTTCCTTTCCGACCGCGACGGCGCGGTGACCTTATATAGCTATGACACCAAGACCAAGCAGGTAAAGCGGGCTGTCGACAATAG
>JAENWC010000347.1 GCA_016650235.1 Terriglobia bacterium | reverse complement strand
TGGCTTCCGGCACGCGGCGAAAGGCGACGCTCCAACCGGCGCTCGAAGCATACTGCAAGGCGACAAAGAACAGGCCGGACAAGCCGAGGCCCAACAATAGAAAGCTGGCCATCAACATCGCCGGCCAGGCGCGTTGCGGGGACAGGAACGCTCCGGCCAGGAAGGCGGCCGCGCCCAGTCCGGCCAGCAACTGAAGCGTGGTGACGGTTTGAGAACTGGGGCGAAAGGCGAATTCCGGCATGTTCATGGCAGTTTCGTCTCCTGGTTCCTGGTTCCGATGGCGGAGCTAACAGTCTGTTGCAGTGTGCGTACATGAAGAACCGCTTTCCAGCGGTCTTCCCGCGACACCTGGCTGGCGTAGCCGGGCATATTCTTCTGCCCGTAGGTGATGATGTGAAACACTTGCCCGTCCAGGAGATGGACGGCCTTGTCAGCAAGCAACGAGGTGGGCGGCGGGTATCCGCGCAGCGTGACCGAACCATCTCCCTTACCGCCCGCGCCGTGGCAAATAGCGCAAAAGGTGGTAAATACCAAGGCCCCTCGCTCGACGGCGTGCGCGTCCTGAGCGCGGAACGGGTTTTTCAGTTCCAGGCCGGCGCGCAAGGCATCGTCCGTGTTCGCCTGATAGGGGAAAGGAGAGAAACCGCGGGCAATCGTGCCAGGCGGCGGGGTTTGCAGCGTCTTTCCATCGCGGAAGTTTGGATTCCGAGAAAAGGACTCATAGGATACCGCGTGAACCATTTCCGGCAACCACTCGTCATTGGGCTGCGACGGATCCCGGCGAATGCCGTAATTAACGGCGACTGCGCCGGCCAGAAGGATGAGCAGGAACACATTCAGGCGCATGGGCTCATACCTCCTCCACTCTTTCCTCGACATGAACCGCGTGGAATGCGCGGAAGAGCGCGGCTACTTTTGCGGTATCGAAAGCGGCATCGGACTCCTCCAGCAGGATGGCAAACCTGTCGTTAGTCACACCGGGCAGCAGGCGTTCCGGCTCCTTGCCGGGGCGCATGCGGCTCACCAGGAAAAAGGCAAATACCGTGCTGAGCCCGGCAAACAAGACCATCACCTCAAAGGTGATCGGCACGAAGGCTGGCAGGGAGTTCCACGGTTTTCCGCCCACGTTGATGGGCCAATCGATCGCAGTGGTCCAGAACTCGAACCAGACCTTGGCGCCGGCGCCCAGCAGGCCAAGCAGAAAACAGACCCACGGGAGCCGCGAGGGCTGCAAACCCATCGCCCGATCCAGGCCGTGCAACGCATAGGGAGAGTACACATCCACAATATTGAGGTCCAGTTCGCGTGCGGCGCGCGTAACGCCGAGGATGTCGCTCTCCGTCTCAAAGAATCCGACCAGCAGCCGCCGGCTCATGCGGATACCTCCTCTTTTGGTTTTCCATAGCTCAGCACTGCCTTCACCTCGCCAATGGCAATCACGGGCAGGATGCGGCAGAACAGCAGGAAGCAACTGAAGAAAAGTCCAAAGCTGCCAACTAATGTCGCCACTTCAATTACGGTCGGCGAGTAGGAGGTCCAGTTAGAGGGCAGATAGTCGCGATGAAGCGATGTAACCACGATTACAAACCGCTCGAACCACATGCCAACGTTGATGAGCAGAGATATGACGAAGACAAGGTAAACCCGGGAACGGATGTTGCGGCTCCAGAGCAGTTGCGGAATCGCCACATTGCAACTGAGCATGATCCAGTAGGCCCATCCCATCGGACCAAAGGCGCGATTCAGAAACGTGAACTCTTCATAATGGTTGCCCGAATAAAGTGCGGTAAAGAACTCGGTCATGTAGGCAAGCCCCACCATCGAACTGGTGAGGATCACCAGCTTGCTCATGACATCGACGTGGCGCAGAGTAATGTAATCCTCCAGCCCCATCACCTTCCGGGCAATGATCATCAAGGTGAGCACCATGGCCATGCCGGAGAAAATGGCTCCGGCCACGAAGTAGGGAGGCAGGATAGTCGTATGCCAGCCTGGGATGACGGAAGTGGCAAAGTCCCAACTCACGATGGTATGAACCGAAACCACCAACGGCGTCGCCAACCCAGCCAGCAACAGGTACACAGTCTCATAGCGAAGCCAGATGCGGGCGGAGCCGGTCCATCCTAAACTGAAAAAGGCGAACAAACTGCGGCGCAACCCAGGCTTGGCCCGGTCGCGAATGGTGGCCAAGTCAGGAATCAGACCGACATACCAGAAGGTCAGCGAAATGATGAAGTAGGTGGAGATGGCAAAGGCATCCCAGGCAAGCGGTGAGCGGAAGTTGATCCAGAGCGGCCCGCGAAAGTTCGGATACGGGAAGATCCAATAAGCCAGCCACGGCCGCCCCATATGGATCACCGGGAAGATGCCCGCGCACATGACGGCAAACAAGGTCATCGCCTCGGCGGACCGGTTCACTGAGGTCCGCCATTTCTGCCGGAACAGAAACAGGATGGCGGAGATCAACGTGCCGGCATGTCCAATGCCGATCCAGAAAACGAAATTCGTGATGTCGAAGGCCCAGCCGACCGTGTTGTTGAGCCCCCAGGTTCCGATGCCGGTCCTGATCTGGTAGGCAACGGTAACAACGCCGAGTAACAGGGCGGCAACCGAGATCAGGAAGGCGGTCCACCACAATCCGGTTGGCCGGCGCTCCATTGGCGCGCAGACATCGCTGGTGACTTGCGCAAAGCCCTTGCCGCCCTGAATCAAAGGCTGGCGGAGAGCCGTGTAGAGCTCAGCCATGATTCTCTCCTTCACTCTTCTTTTCGGGCCGGTTACGGACCAGACGCAAATAATTCACAGAAGGTCTCACGTTGATCTCCTCAAGCACGCGGTAGGCGCGTCCCTGCCGGCTCAATTGAGAAACACGGCTGCCGGGATCATGAATGTCTCCGAAGACAATCGCATGCGTGGGACAGGACTGCTGGCAGGCGGTCTGTATAACGCCGTCGGCAATGGGCGCCCCGCGATTTCCCGCCTCGATCCTGGCTTCCTGAATTCGCTGCACGCAGAAGGTGCACTTCTCCATCACGCCGCGCGAGCGGACCGTGACATCCGGATTGAGGACGAGATTGGCCAACCGGTCCTCGTGTGGATAATCAAACCAGTTAAAGCGGCGCGCCTTATAGGGGCAGTTGTTGGCGCAATACCGCGTGCCCACGCAGCGGTTGTAGATCTGCTGGTTCAACCCTTCCGCGCTGTGCACGGTGGCCAGCACGGGACAAACGGTTTCGCACGGCGCGTGCTCGCACTGCTGGCACATCATCGGCTGGTGGGCCACGCTGACATCTTCCGGAGGGCCGGAATAATAACGGTCGATGCGAATCCAGTGCATCTCGCGCCTGCGGCCCATCTCATCCTTGCCGACCACGGGAATATTGTTCTCCACCTGGCAGGCCACCACGCATGCCGAACAGCCTGTGCAGGCGTTGAGATCGACAGCCATCGCCCAACGGTGGCCGTCATTGGCATGGTCGCGCGGCCAAAGATCCTGGCTCGGAACTTCATGATGACTTGCACCGGCTGCAGCGTCCTTCAGATAGGCGGGCAAGACGGCCTCCTGAATGATGGGGCGCGTTGATCCAGAGGATGGCGCCAAGTTCTTGGGAACGGTCAGCGAGTGGTGCGACTGCGTAATGGCGAGCGGGTGAGTGCGGCTCGTCTTGGTCAGTCGAACCGCGGAACGGGTGTAGGTAAGAGACCTGTCCTGCCAGCGCAACAGTGGGGCCGCATTCGTTCCCACCAAGCCGTTTTCACCAACCGGCTTGCGCCAATTCAGCCACCGCGGACCGGCTTCCGCAAATCGCGCCGAGTCCTTGCGGCCATATCCCAAAGCCACGGCGACGACGTTGTCGTGCTGGCCCGGTTGCAGCAATACGGGGAGATCGAGCGATCCATCGGCGCCGGCATCCACGCGAACCACGTCTCCTTCCTTCAGAGACAGGCGGGCCGCTGCCGCCGGAGAAAGACAAGCGTAGTTATCCCAAGCGGCCTTGGACACGGGATCGGGCAACTCGTGCAGCCACGGATTGTAAGCGTGACGGCCATCCAGCATGGAGACCTTTGGATAGAGCACCAGTGAGAACTCGCCTCCGCCGGCAACCGGTTGAGACAGCGCGGCGGCGACGGGCGTGCTGTCAAACGGCCGCGCTCCGGCAGGGCGTGCCGTTACGGCTGCGACGCCATCGTGCAGCGCCTTGTTCCAGAAAACGTCGAATGATGGTTCCGCATTTTGACGCGGGAACACTTGCTCCTTCCAGTGCCGGCGCACGATCTCATAGGCGGAGACGCGCAGGCCGCTCCATGTCGAAAGACTCTCCACAACAGGGCGTGTACCGGCCAGGGGCCTGATGGCCGGCTGGCTCAGGCTGACTGCGCCGGACACGGGTTCGGCGTCGCTCCAGGATTCCAGGGGATGGTGGTCGGGGCAGACGTAGTGCGCCGCCCCCGCTGTTTCGTCCTGTCTTTCGGCGAAGCTCACCACCAGCGGAAGCTTCTTCAACGCAACGGACAATTCGTTTGCGCGAGGCATCTGGGCAAGGGGATTGACCCCATGCAGGAACAGGGCCGCGATCTTGCCGGAGCGGATCTCCTCCAGCAATGTTTGCAGGGCAGCATCGCTGCCTCTGTGCTGGTGGGACGGATGGGCGAGGTCCAACGTTGTTCCGTAGTTGCCTAGTGTATGGTTGATGAAATTCACCAGCACTTGCGCGTGCACATCCTGAAGGCCACATACGACGAGGCTCTTTCCACGCGCCGTCCACAGTTTTTCGGCCAGAGCGTCCATTGAATGGGCGGGGGGCGGCAGCGCGGGACCGGGTAGAACAGCACCCGCCTTCTTCGACAAGAGAGCTGCTAATTGCGCGATCCATGGACGCAACTGTTCCGGCGCAACCACGGTTCGTGAATCGGCCTTGCAACCGGTCAGAGACAAGCGCGACTCAAATTGGGCGTGGAAGGAGAAAGCTTCCTTTTGCATCTCTGGATTTCTCGCCTCCATGTAGGCACGGCTGAACTGCACGGGAGAGATCCATGTGCCGAGGAAGTCCGCGTCGAAGGATGCTACAACAAAGGCCTTTTCGAAATGGAAGCCCGGCAGGACCCGCGCCCCGTGCGTGAGCATGTGCGCGTCCAGGATGGCGGAACTCGATAAGGGATCGTGCTCCACCAACTGTCCATCCTTGAACTGCGCCAGAAACCGGCGGATGACAGCCTCGCGCGCAGGACTTGTGACGGTGGTCGACCAGAACCGGACAGGGCCTCCCTCGCGGCGAATCGTTTCCAGTTGTGAGCCGATGGCGCGATCGGCATCCTCCCATGTAGCCTGCATGCCCCGCACTAACGGATGATGCAAACGGTGGCTGTCATAGAGACCCAGCAGCGAAGCCTGACCGGCGGCGCAAAGGCCTCCGCGCGAGAGTGGATGGAGCGGATTGCCTTCCAACTTGATAGGCCGTCCATCGCGCGTCTTCATGAGCAGGCCGCAAGAGGCGTTGCATCCGTTGCAGGTGGAGGCGTAATAGAGAGAACGTCCGGGCACCATCTCTTCCGGCTGCGCCAGGTTTGGCACAGCCTTATGCACCGGCGCCTGGCTGCACCCGGTCAGGATCGCGCCGGCGAAGGTGAACCCGGATGCTTTCAGAAAAGCCCTCCGGCTTGGGTCGGCCTCTATCTGGAGCGGCGTCTGGGCGAATTCGGTTTCCGCCTCGGCCTGGAATGCCTCCTGGTCCGCGAACTCTTGCAGGCTTTTCCAGTATCGCGTTTTGTCTGCGCTAGTTAAAAGCGCAAAGGGCCGCGGAGCAGACTCCGTTTTGCGCGTGTTATTTAAAAGTGACATGCCGAACAATCCAGCGAGGCCTTCACAGCCTTGCCGGCGATCCCTTTCTGATTTGCGTCGCGGTGGCAATTCACGCACCAGCCCATGCTGAGGTCCGGCACTTGCCGCATACGCTCCATCGTTTCCACGGGGCCGTGGCACTGCTGGCAGGCCACCAGCGCCTTCCCATGGGGACGATGATCGAAGTAGACAAAGTCGGGCAGCTTGTGGACGCCAGTCCAGGCGATGGGAGAAGGCTCCTTGCCCGGCGCCGGGTTCAGGTTGTCGTCCAGCCCGACGGCCTGGTAAAGCTTGCGCAGCTCATCCGAGATGATCGGCCGCGGAGAACGCTTCTCCTTGGCGGCCATCTCGTCTTCGGCGCGAACGGCTCCGTAACCGGCCGTGACGTAGCGGTGACAGTTCATACAAACGCTGGCCGCCGGGATACCGGCGTGCCTGCTCTTCTCCGCCCCGGAGTGGCAGTACAGGCAAGGAATCTGCAACTCGCCCGCATGAAGGCGATGCGAGTAAGCGATGGGTTGGGGCGGCTCATAGCCCTGCTGGTTGCCGGGAAGCCGGAAGTCGGCCAGGGAGAGGGCCAACAGGATTCCGCTCAGAGCCAAGCCCGTGCACAAGAGAATGGTGACGATTCTAGAGTTCACTCGGGTCCGCTCCTGTTAACATCGAATCTCCGCGTTCTTGCGCGCATAGTAGTACCAATTGACGAGCAGACAACTGAGGTAGTAAATTGCGAACCCATACAACGCGTACTCCGGCCTGTGGGCCTCGATCTGTTTGCCAAACACCTTCGGAATGATAAATGCGCCGTAGGCGGCAATGGCCGAGGTCCAGCCCAAGACAGGCCCGGC
>JAENWC010000346.1 GCA_016650235.1 Terriglobia bacterium | reverse complement strand
TGCGGTACCCCTGCGCCTGCATGTACTGCGACACCCCGTAGCTGGTGCGAAACCGCGAATCCGATAGCCCCACCACCGCTATCGTCCGCGCGCTTGCAAGCAGCGACGCAATGCTCATTGCTTCTTGTCCAGCCCCAATTCGTGCCGGAACCGCCTGACCTCTTCCGGCTTCAGCAGCCGGAATTCACACGGCTTCAGCACCCCCAGATACAATGGCCCGATCCTGGTTCGGCGTAACTTCTCCACCAGCAGCCCGAAATGCTTGAACATGATGCGGATCTGATTCTGCCGCCCCTCGATAATCTCCACTTCGTACCACGGGTTGTCTCCACGCTTGACCAGCCGTAGCCGCGCCCGTGCCGTCTTGCGCCCATGCAGTGGAACGCCGGTGCGAAACTGCTCGCATTGTTCCTCTGTCAGATACCGATTAGTTTTTGCCTGATACACCTTCGGAACCTTGTTTTTTGCCGCCGTTACCGCATTCGCAAAATCCCCGTCGTTGGTGAGCAGCAGCAATCCTTCACTGTTGTAGTCCAGCCGTCCGACCGGGAAAATGCGTTCCTTGAAGCCTTTCACAAGATCCATCACCGTCTCGCGGTGCTCCGGATCATACATCGTGGTGACGCAATTCTTCGGTTTATGCAGGGCGACATAGACCAAATGATGAGGCCGCTTGACCTTCATCCCTGTGACGCGTATATCGTCCCGCTCGGCATCGGCCTTGGAGCCCATCTCCATCACCGTCTTGCCGTTCACCGTGACGCGCCCCTCCAGGATCAACTGCTCCGCCTTGCGGCGGCTCGCCACCCCGTATCGCGCCAGGATTTTTTGTAATCGTTCTTCAGGCACTTCAGCCGGCCAATGTCTTCACCGCCGCCAGCGCAGCGTCGTAGTTGGGATGATCGCCCACTTCTTTCACATACTCGACGTGGCTGACCTTGTTGTTCTTGTCGATAACAAAGATGGCCCGGCTGTGAATCCGGAGCTCCTTGATCAAAGATCCGTAGGCCGATCCGAAGCTCCCCGTCCTGTGGTCCGACACCATTTTGACCTTGTCGATTCCGAACGCGCCGCACCAGCGCTTTTGCGCGAACGGCAGATCCATCGAGAATGTGTAGATATCCACTCCGTTCAGCTTCGCCGCCTCTTCATTGAACCGCTTTGTCTGCGCATCGCACACCGGCGTATCGAGCGACGGCACAACGGAGAAAATCCGCACGTTGTTCCCCGTCGAGGCCAGCGTCACCGGCTTCAAGCCGTTGTCAATCGCTTCAAAATCAGGTGCTGTATCGCCCGCTTTCAGTTCCGGTCCGATCAGTGTAAATGGGTTGCCCCGTAGTGTGGTTGCTGCTGCTCTTTCCATAGGTCTCCTATTTTAACAACTCTGTCAAGATTCCGGTCTGGTTCGCCGGCAATTGACACGCATAATCTTCGCAAACGTAGGCCGTCGCCTTCCCCTCAATGGCCGTCATCGATGCCGTTGCGGGAATGCGCGCACCAAACCAGGCCCGCGCCTCATCCGTGTTCAGATGGATCACTGTCCGCCCCGGCAGGAACTTTCCCCGTACCGCCGCCAGCATCGGCCCTGATTCCGGACCCGCCATGATAATCTGCTTCGGCTTGGCCTCCGACATCATGTACGCCGCCAGCATCTGCGGAATCCCATGCGGGGCCGCCCGCAGGCGCGGCGCAAATGCCCGCAGCGCTCTTTGCGCACAGAGCCTGAAATCTTCGCGATTGGCAAACTGCGCCAGCCGCAGCAGCGCCGTCACCGCCATCGAATTTCCGCTCGGTTCAGCGCCATCGTAATCTTCCTTCAGCCGCAGCAGCAGACCCGCATCCGCGCCGCTGGTGCTGAAGAAAGCGCCCTGCTCGCGGTCTTCAAACAGCTCGATCATCATTTCAGCCAAGGATTCAGCGGCGTCCAGGTACCGTATGTCGAAGCAAGCCTCATACAGATCGGCGAGGCCGAGGATGAAAAACGCGTAGTCATCCAGGAACCCTGGAATCGCCGCCTCTCCGTCTCTCCAGCGTCGCAGCAGTGTTCCATCTTCGTTCCGCATGCGGCCCAGCACAAAATCAGCGGCGCGCCGGCCCGCTTCTTCATAGCGCGCCTCGCCCAACACCTGCGCGCCCTGTGCAAAGGCCGAGATCATGAGCCCGTTCCAGGCCGTGAGGATCTTATCGTCCAGGTGCGGCCGCACGCGCCCCGCACGCGCCTCCATCAGCCTCTGTTGCGCGATGCCAAGAGCTTGCCGCAACTCGCTTTCGCTGATTCCGAACTGCGCCGCCGTCTGCGCAATCGAGTGCGCCTGGTATAGGATGTTGCGCCCGCGGAACTCCTCATGCGGATCCACGCGCACGTTGCCTTCCGCCTCCACGCCGCAGTGGTAACAGAACCAGCGCGCAATCTCCGGCCCCAGCAGCGATTCCAATTCCTGCTGCGTCCAGATGTAGAAGGCGCCTTCTCCTTTTTCGTGAGGCTTAGCCGCGTCCATCACAGAGTCGGCATCCTCGGCTGAAAAGAACCCGCCCTCTGGATGCGTCATGTCCCTCAGCACGTATTCGAAAACGTCCTTGGCCACCTCGGCATACTGCGCTTGCCCGGTAATCTGGTACGCCTCCAGGTACGACACCGCCAATTGGGCCTGGTCGTACAGCATCTTTTCAAAGTGCGGTACAAACCATTTCTCATCCACCGAATAGCGATGGAATCCGCCCCCCATCTGGTCGTTCATTCCACCAGCCGCCATCTCACGCAAAGTCAGCAGCACCATATCGAGGGCTTCGGCATTGCCGGTCTTCTTCCAATAACGCAACAGAAAGTTGTAGGCCACGGGGCGAGGAAATTTCGGCGCCTGTCCAAACCCGCCCAGCCGCGTGTCATGCGTGCGCCGGAAAACGTTGAACCCCGTCTCCAATAGCGAATCGTCCAGCCAGTTCGTGGCTCCGGCGCTGACATCGGACTGCTTCTTCAACTCCGCCAGCATGTCCTCACCCGATTGCACAATCTTGGCCCGATCGGAATTCCAGGCATTGGCGATGTATTCGAGAACCGTCCGGAACCCAGGCCGCCCATACCGGTTATCCGGCGGAAAATAGGTGCCGCCGAAAAAAGGCTTCAAGTCCGGCGTCAGCCACACCGACATCGGCCAGCCCCCACCCCCCGTAGTGGACTGCACAAACATCATGTAAATACGGTCGATGTCGGGGCGCTCTTCCCGGTCCAGTTTCACCGGCACAAAATGCCGGTTCAGCACCGCCGCCATTTCTTCAGACTCAAAGGACTCGCGTTCCATCACATGGCACCAGTGGCACGTGGAATAGCCGATCGATAAAAAAATCGGCTTGTCCTCGGCCTTGGCTTTATCAAAGGCATCCTGGCCCCAAGGAAACCAATCCACGGGGTTGTGTGCATGCTGCAAAAGATAAGGGCTTTTCTCGCCTGCCAGGCGGTTGGTGTGCATGTAAATGAAGGTGGAGAACCCCATTGTACCCGACACGGCGGAGCCGGGCGTCCGCCTTTGCGTCGTGGCGGCTTTGCGTGAGACCCTTCCGCATCCCCATCTCCCCAATGCGAGGTGGTTCTCGGTAGAGTAGGAGAGAGGGCGACACCGAAGGTGCGACCCACTCTCCCCTCGTCGAACCGGACAAGCGGATTTCCCGGCATCCGGCTCTCCTGAAAACTCTCGCCGCAGGCTTGCACAGGCAGTTGCACGGCTGCCAGC
>JAENWC010000345.1 GCA_016650235.1 Terriglobia bacterium | reverse complement strand
GAGATACCCAGCTTCCCCATCATGGCGTTCAAGGAGGTGCGCGGCAACCCGAGACGGGTGGCTGCAGCGCTGATCACGCCACGGGTCTCGCGGAGAACGCGGACGACATATTCACGTTCCATTTGTTCCAGCGTGCCACCGGTAGTTTCCACTGGATCGGCCCGTAGTTCAGCCAGGGGAGCACGGAGCGTGGGGCCCCGCGAAAGGATGACCGACCTTTCAATGAAGTTCTCGAGCTCACGTACATTCCCGGGCCAGGGCCAACTCACTAGCGCCCGCATCGTCTCCGGCGGGATCTCATCAATGTGCTTGTTCATTTCCCTGGCGTACTTCCAGGTGAAGTATTCGGCGAGAGCAGGGATGTCCTCGGGGCGGTCGCGCAACCGGGGCATCGTGATTGGGAAGACCCTCAACCGGTAGTAGAGATCGGCCCGAAAGAGCTTGTCACTCATCATCTGCGCCAAATTGCGGTTGGTCGCGGCGACGAGCCGGACGTCAATCGGAATGGTTCGCGTGCCGCCCAACCGCTCGAACGACTTCTCCTGCAACGCCCGGAGCAACTTGGGCTGCAGTTCCAACGGGATGTCGCCCACCTCATCCAGAAACAGAGTCCCATGGTGCGCCAACTCAAACCGGCCGATCTTTTGCCCTAAGGCCCCGGTGAAGGCTCCTCGCTCGTAGCCGAACAGCTCGCTCTCCAGCAGCCCGGTTGGAATCGCTGCGCAGTTCAAGCTGATAAAAGGGCGATCATTGCGACGGCCCATTCTATGGATGGCGCGTGCGATCAATTCTTTTCCCGTGCCGGTTTCGCCCAGAATCAGCACGGTCGCATCGGTGGGAGCAACCGTTTCAACCTGTTCCAAAACCCGCTTCTGAGCCGCGCTTCGGCCAATAATCTCGGGAAACTTGTCGCCCCCGGCTTCCTTGTCGACTTTCTCCGGCCCGTCACCGTCCGGGAGGATATGTGCAATGGTGATCCAGTGAAACGGAGATAGGCTCAATGCCGCGACCGCCACCAGAACGCTGACCCGGGTTCCGTCCTTGCGAACGTATTCCTTCTCAAAGGGCGTGCAGGCCCCGTACCGCATGCATTCTTCATAGGCCTTTTCATCCAGATGCCAGTATTCCGCGGGAGTGAGGTCCGGCCAGTACAGCTGGCCCGTAATACAGTCTTCACGGCTATAACCGATCATTCCGAGGAACGCATCATTGGCCTCTGTAATATTGTCAAACTCGCCGGAAACGACGCCGGCAATGGTCGATTCCTTCGCGCGTTCTCCACTCCTGAGCCGTTGGACACCGCTGCGCTGCAATTTCTCTTCCGCGGAGTGACGCTTGCTTAAGTCGCGCACCACTCTCGCAAAGCCTTGCAGTTCTCCGCTTTCGTTTCGGAGGGCCATCGTAAGCACATTCGCCCAAAATCGCAACCCGTCCTTCTTTATCTGCCAGCGTTCGTTTCCGAAATGCCCTTGAGCAGCGGCCCTCTTCAATTCATCCCGTAGCTTGACGCCTGGAGACTCTTCGGCTGGATAAAGGCAAGATATGCGTTGACCGGCGATCTCTTTAGCCTGATACTCGTAAATGCGCTCTGCTCCGGAGTACCAGGCGGCCACCTGTCCGTCCGCATCGAGAAGGAAGAGCGCATAGTCATGTACCCATGCATCTTCACCAGCCCGGACCGCCTCGGGGAGCTTCCTGGATTGGTCGTGCAGCGCCAGCAGGTGACATGCGGGCAGGACGTTTCCCTTCGCGGCGTACTCAACCTCTCGCACGCTCCCGCCGGAACCTGCCAACCGCAAGAGGCCGCGCTGTTCGCCTTGTTGCAGGACGGCCCGCCAGAGCTGGTCAATCTGAGGACGGAAGCCCGGTTCTGCAAAGTCGTCAATTCTACGGCCGATGATTTTGTCTCTTGGAAGCCCCAACAACTTGCCTACACCGCAACTGGCGTCCCAACAGTTGCGGTTATTGTCGGCGATGAGGATGGGGTCGGCACGTTGGTAGACAACCGCCCGGAACAGCAGCTCAAGCTGCTTCAGGCCTGCATCCAAAAGCCACTGGCCGGTCTGTGGTTGGGAAGCCACCGTCTCTTTCTGAATTCGAGGCGTCCGCGCCCAGTCACCAGGAACTGAGGAGGGACAACGAGAACAGCAGCCTCGAGCTTGATTCATCGATTCATCACCGGCCGTCACCATCAGCGGATCAATCCAAGCATGTAGACGATGAGGAGAATCAACAGTATTGTCCCCAGCCCTATCCCAGCCCCGCCGCCGGGACCCCAGCGGCTATGGCCGTAGTACCCTCCACCGGCTCCAAATATCACCAACAGAATGATGATGAGTAGCAGCATTGTCGTTCCTCCCTCATGAAAGTCATCAGCCGCTGCCCGCCCCGGCGGAAGTCATTCTTTCCTGCGTGCCACCCAAAGCGCAGTCCGAACAGGATCATCCCAAACGTCTTGCTCACGGCGGCAGCCTCCTCGGGCGGTGGCAGTCCGATATTCGGCACCGTTTCACGCGGCATCTGCGTAAGTTCCCTCACCGGTGTGCGCATTTTGCCTCTCCCGGCTCTACTTTTCAACCCCCCCTCCTAATCTGCCCGACTTCTTTTGGACCTTGCCGGCGAGCATTACGGCTTGGCCTTCGGCCGCCAAGCCGGGCTTGCTCGTGACCTGTCCCACCTTCTCTTCGACTTTGCCTTTCATTTCATGAGCCTTACCTGTGACCTGATCCTTCGTGCTCGGTTTCATTGGTTCCTCGTTGGCAGCACTGGTCAATACCTACCGAGCATCTTTAAGGCCACTAGCACTGTCGATTTGGTTAGACCAACTGTCTATAATTAGTGGGAACGCTGCGGTTCTGACTGCGGGACATGTGTTTTCATGCCCCGTATCCGCAAAACCCAGGCATGCGGAATATCATTCTCGCCGCGCCTATAAAAACCATGTCCGGGAAGTAAACCCGGCTCACGCACGCAAGATTCTGGAGAAGCTTGCGGAAGACCACACGGACCGAACCAGCTACTTCAACGATTCTCGACCAGTGGCAGTTCGACAAAGCTTGCCTGGCCGGGCTCGTGGTAGATTCGCTGCTCGGCTTTCCGGTAATCTTCCGGCTTGGCCCAGAATATGTTGGCCACGAAGGTCTGGGGATTGCGGTCATAGAGCGGAAACCAGCTCGACTGAATCTGCACCATGATCCGGTGGCCCGGCAAGAATACGTGGTTCGCGGTGGGCAGGGCAAAGCGGTACAGCAGCGGTTTGCCGGGCGCGATGGGCTTGGCCGTTTCCAGGCTCTCGCGGTAGCGGCCACGGAAGATGTCGGCCGAAACCATGAGTTGATAGCCGCCGAGGGCCGGCTGGCCAGCCACCTCGCCGGGATAGAGGTCGATCACCTTCACCACCCAATCGGAATCCGTTCCGCTGGTGGAGGCGATCAGATTAGCGACTGGTTGCCCGCAGATCTTTATGGGGGCGCTCAACAAGCCGGATGAGAACGAGACGACATCGGGGCGGCCGGATGCCTCACGCTGGTCGTCCACAAGCCATCGCGGCCAGGTCATGCCGTTGCCGTAACCGACTGGCTGGATGGGGCGGGCGCGGAATGGCGCCGGCTTGGCGGGGTCCGATGTGTACTGCTCGAATGCTGCCTCGCCAGGCTTCGGCGCAGTGAAGCCCAGCTTTAGGCCAGCGGCGAGATAGAGCGGCGCCGGGCGGATCGTGCAACCGCTGGCGCACCCCGCCGGCCAGGCCGCCAGACGCCGCCACACGTTGGTCCCGGTTTCAAACGCAGCGACAGGCGGGACGTCCGCTTTAGGCGCGCCATCCTTGAGGTGTTGGTCCAGGAAGGGGCGCAGGATCTCCCGGCGAAAGTAGAGCGCGGTATCGCTGTTGAACTTCAAAGCGCCGAGTGCACTGCCGTCCAGGATCTGCTGGCCATGATGCCAGGGGCCCATAACCAGGAATACCTTGTCGTTATTCGTGTCCTTCGGCTTGATCGCATGATAGGCGGCGATGGCTCCGTAGATGTCCTCCTGGTCCCAGAGGCTGTGCACCAGCATTACGGGCACTTGGAGCGGTTGGGCCGCCAGTGCCCGGTCCACGGCCTGGTCGCTCCAGAAGGCGTCGTAGGCGGGATGCTCCAGGAGCTTGCGCCAAAAGCCGACCTGCTCCAGGCCATGGCGGCGCCCTAGTTCGCCCGCGGATCCCGCCTGCAGGAACAGATCGTAATCGTCAAAATGGCTCGTCCACCACTTAGCCTCCGATTTACGTGTCGCCTCCTGTTCATAAATGTAGGCCATCATTTGCTGGCGAAAAGCGCCATTGTGGAACCAATCGTCACCCTTCCATCCGTCGACCATGGGATTCATCGGCACGGCCACCTTGAGCGCCGGGTGGGGATTGAAGAGTCCCATCAACGACAGATATCCGTTGTAGGAAATGCCTAGGATACCCACCTTTCCGTTGCTTTCCGGAACGTTTTTCACCAGCCATTCAATGGTGTCGTAGGTGTCGGTGGCATGATCGACCGGCGTCGCGTTGCGCGGCCCGCGCAGAGGCCGGTTCATCACGTAATCGCCTTCGGAGTCATACTTGCCGCGGATGTCCTGCACCACCCGGATATAGCCCCCCTCGACAATCACGTCGGCGGCGTTGTCGTAGGCCTTCACATTGTCATAGTTCAGGATCGGACCCAAATGGGCGCTGGAGGCATGGCTGGTGAGTGCCGTGGCGTTGTAGGGTGTGCGCGTCAGCAGGATCGGAGCATTCCTCGCGCCCCTGGGAACAAGCACAACGGTGTGCAGCTTGACTCCGTCGCGCATGGAGATCATCACGTCGCGCAGGATGTAGTCGAAGCTACCGGTAGCGGGCGTGAATGTGGCTGGCGTCTCACTGGGCAAGGAGGGGTAGGTGGCTGGCGGCGGGGTTTGTGCCGCGGCCGGTTCGACAAACAACAGTAGGTATGGAAACGATGCAAGCAAGGTGAGCCTGCAGTCGCGGTCAATCAGCCGCATGGGAGCACCTCATGAGTGAAGAATGGCTTTCCGGCAAAGAACGGCATGGATGTCGAATTAGTCTATCAACATCGGGTCCGCTATCAGCGCCGGGCCGCTGTGGCAGCCACGCCCGTTCATCGGCTAGAGACTTTGCCGGCGCATCCAGTCAACCGTCTCTTGTCTCGAAAGCAATCCCGTTACCGCGCCAAGACTTTGAACACTCAGCGCGCCGTTGGCGTTTGCAAACCGCGCGGCGTCTTCGTGCGAGGCTCCATCCAGCCATGCGTCGAGGAATCCGCCCGCAAAGCAATCACCCGCGCCGGTGGAATCCACGGCGTGAACCGCATACCCGGGAATCGTAAGCGCCTGCTTCGCGGAGTAGAGCGCGCAACCGCGCGATCCAAGCTTCACAACGACAGTGCTGGCGCCGAGCGAACGCAAGTGTGCGGCCGCTTCCGCATGATCCTCCCTACCGGTAAGCAGCCGGGCTTCCTCCTCATTGGCGAACAGGAAGTCCAGGTGGGGCAGGCAGGGGGCGGCCACGCGCAACCACTCGCCCCGGAAATCCCAGCCAGTGTCGAGCGAGGTGGTGAGCCCCGCGCGGCGGGCGCGCCGAAGCGTCTCTTCGGCATGCACGCGCATGTGCGGCAGCCCATAAATATTGGCGAGATGAAAGTGAGAGCAACCGGCGATGAGACCGGAGTTGAACTCGATGGGGATCTCGAAAGCAACCTTGCTGGCGCCGGGCTGATGCAGAAACGTGCGTGCGCCCTCCGGGTTGACCAGCCCCACGGTAGTGGCCGTTGGTTCCGCGCAGCGGCTGATCGCTGAAGTCTCCACACCGGCCTGCTCCAGTTGCGCGAGAACAAAATCGGCGAAGCTATCCCGGCCCACCATGCCGGTAAGCCGCACGAATGTGCCGAGCCGGGCCAGCGCGTACGACGTGTTGCCGCCGTTGCCCCCGAGGCTCTGCCGGATCGATTCGACCCACGTGGTAGTGTCCCAGCGAATACCGGAGACGGGGTGGACCAGTATGTCCAGCACCAGATTGCCCGCGCACAAAACGCCTCTGGCCGCGTCAGGCAAAGTGGATCAATACTTCCCGCCGGCCACCGATTCCAGAAAACCGCGGTGGATGGGCCACTGGCCCAGAACGTCCTTATCCTGGCGGCGGAAGGTCCCCGAGGTCAGCACCCCGCTCAGATCCAGCGGATTGGGAGTATGTTTTTCCCGCTCGATATAGCGGAGCAGTGTCTGGGTGATCGCGGTCAACTGGTTGGCCATCGTATCGGCCTCCTGCGCATTGCGGCAACTGGCGTGCAAGAGCGCCTGGAAACCATCCGGTGCCGTGTCCAGGGAAAGTACAATGCGTTCGGCTTGCTTCACAGCCGAGGCAAAGGCGCGCGTGCCGGTGGGCAGGGAGCCACCCTGAAGCACGGAGGAGGGGATCAAAATCCAAAAGGGATGTCGAGGCAAATCGGAACCAGCCCGGTGGTTTACGGGAGTGGTCAGGTCGTAGGCGGCCTGGGGATTCTCGCTGATGGCCAGCGCCAGCGTGGACGGTGATACCGGGAAAAATGATACGTGGCGGTTTGCCTCCATCGCAAGGGTGCAAAAACCGTTCTTGCAACTGCCGCCCCTGGTCAGGGCATAGTTGCGTAGTTGGGGCCAATCAAAACGCCCGCGCAGCAGGAAATACCGGTTGGCTTTGACGAAGGAGGCGAAGATGGTATCCAGATCTTCGCGGTAGTTGAACCCGCTGTCTCTGACGAAGTTCTTATATTCGGTCTCCTCGGCGGCGCGGCTGCCGGCCAGCATGTCCAGAACGCCCGCCTGGCGCAGGACTTGCACATTGATCACCACTTGCACGGCGTCTTTTTCCGGCAGCCTCGCCAGCAGTTCCTCGTCCGAACGGCCCGCGTTTGCACGCCTGTACTGCATCCATGCGACCGCCCCAACGCAGAGCAGAATTAGACCAACCACCAAATGCCACGGTCTCAGATGAGTGCGCACAACTGCAAGCCTACACCGCCACAGGTGCTTCTGTCATGCGCGCCTGCTTCCAGAGTTCGACGTAGGGCTGGAGGCTGCGCATCATCTTTTCAAAATCCGGGATGTGGAGAGACTGCGCGCCGTCACTAACGGCTTTCTCCGGGCAGGGGTGGATTTCAACAATGAGACCGTCGGCCCCGATGGCGACGGCGGCGCGGGAAAGAGCGGCGACGAGGCTGCGTTTCCCGGTGGCGTGGCTGGGGTCGAGAATCACCGGCAGGTGGGTCATCTCATGCAGGACCGGGACCGCGACAATGTCGCAAGTGTTGCGCGTGACGGTTTCAAAGGTGCGGATGCCGCGCTCGCACAGCATGACGTCCTTGTTGCCGTGCGCGACGATGTACTCGGCCGACATGAGGAGTTCCTTGATGGTGGAACTGAGGCCGCGCTTCAATAAGATGGGACGGCCGGCCTTGCCGAGGCTCTTGAGGAGCGAAAAGTTCTGCATGTTGCGCGCGCCGATCTGGAGGATGTCGGCATATTCTGCCACCAGCGGAACGTCGGCATCGCTCATCACTTCCGTGACGATGGCGAGCCCGGTGGCTTCGCGAGCCTTGCGCAGCAGCTTCAATCCTTCTTCGGCCATGCCTTGGAAATCATAAGGAGAGGTGCGCGGTTTGAAGGCTCCTCCGCGGAGGATATTGGCGCCCGCCGCCGCCACTGCCTCAGCCGATTCCATGATCTGCTTTTCCGATTCCACCGAGCACGGGCCGGCCATCACGATAAACTCATCGCCGCCGATTTCCAGGCCGTTTACCTGGATTCGCGTGCGTCCTTTCTTGTACTCCTTGCTGACAAACTTATAGGGGGCGGTGATGCGGACGGCCTTTTCCACCTGCGGCATCGCCTCCAGGGATTCCAGGCACGGGGTCACGTCGCCAACGCCGATGACGGCAATCACCACGCGTTCGGCGCCTTCAATGGTGTGGATCTTGTATCCGAAGTGCTCGATGCGCTCACACACGGCGGCCACCTCTGCCTGCGTGGAATGCAGTTTCATCGAAATAATCATATGAACCTCCCCAAACAAAAACCCACTCATTTTGACTGAGTGGGTTGGACTGCCGAACTTCTACGATCCCAATGCCAACGCCACTTGCCCGGCTCTACCAGTAGAGCCGGAATCTAAACGAAAACGAAGCGGCGTACAGCATGAAGTCCCATATTAGGTCAAGCGAGGAGCCATTGCAACACTGCGGTCCGGCTTCCCGGATCTACGCTACAGCCGGATGTGTCAGCGGAGCCACAACGGCCGGACGCCGCCTCGGTGCTTGCCATTCCTTCATCCACCAGGGCTCCAAGCCGGCTGTCTGGAGAACAGCCATTACACGTTCGCGATGCTCTAAATCGCTCCAGCCGGTGCGGCCTAGCTGCGGAGCGGCCAGTCCCCTGGTCTGAACCGGCAACCCTCGGACGTGGAACGAGGCGCCGCACGCGGATGGCCCTGGTTCGATCCAGCCATAATCGACTTCCGGGCCCTGCGGATGAGCTCCCAGGAGCGCCACCGAACCGGTATGGTGGGCTGCGATATCAAAGGCGGACTCCAAAGCGGCCGTGAACGTTTGCTCGTCCGAATAGTGGTGGTCGCATGGCAGGTTCGCCGCGATGGCTTCCTTATCGTTCAGCTCGATGCTCAAAAGACTGTACAATATCGGCGGTGCCGTGCCTTTGTTCGCCGGCTGCGCAATTCGCTGCGAGGCGGGGAAGCGGCGCACTCGCTGCATCGGTGGACCTTCGCGGCCGCGAAGCTGCTGGCGTGGTTCTTATTCGCGCAAGCGTTCAGTCGGCTGTTGCACACCCGGCCGGAACCCGCTGATCCTGGCGGCTTTGGGCGGCTCGAAACCAGTGATCTCCCGGAGATTCCCGCGAAACCTTCTTGAAGGGCATGATCGGCGTCACGCTGTCCAATGCCGCTACTGGAAATAGGGAGAGCCATCCGCCCGGAAACTGGTGCCGCGTTTCCAGGGCGCCGGCGGCATGCTCTTGAACGCCTCTTCATTCAGTTCCACGCCCCAGCCTGGCTTGTTCGGGATCTCCAGATAGCCGTCCTTCTTGACCATAAGAGGCTCCTTCAGGACGTTCTTGCGGGCGCCGGAGTCCGGAGCGCTGTATTCGAGGATGTGGAAGTTCGGAGTCGAAGCCGCGAAGTGTACGTTCACCGCGGTGGCCAGTGGGCTCATCGGGTTGTGCGGCGCCACCATGATGTACTGCGCTTCCGCCATAGCCGCGATTTTCTTCATCGTGAGCACCCCTCCGCAACAGCAGATGTCCGGCTGCACGAAATCCAGCGCCTGCAGCTCAAGCAGCGGCCTGAACTCATGAATCATGTAATTGCACTCGCCGCTTGCCAGCGGGATGTTGACGTGGTCGGAAAGCTTCTTCATCGCGGCGAAGTTTTCGGTGCGAATCGACTCCTCCATCCACATCGGATTGTATGGCTCAATGGCGTGCGCCAACCGGATCGCCCGCTGCACCTCGAAGAACTTGGCATGCACGTCGACGCCGATGTCGACATCGGGACCGACGGCCTCACGCACCGCGCGAACATGCTCGACGGTCTGCCGGATTGCCTGGTTGTACGGCATATCCCCCGGAGCCTGGATGCCCATCTTGAGGGCCGTGTAGCCATAGGTTTCAACCATCCGCTTGGCGTTTTCGCCGGCCTGCTGGGGCGTGCCGCCGCCGGTGCTCTGGTAGGTGCGGATCTTGTTTCTCGTACGGCCGCCGAGCAGCGCCCACACCGGCACCCCCGCGGACTTGCCGGCTATATCCCACAAGGCATGCTCGATTCCGCTGATCGCGGAGTTGACGATCACACCACCCGGGAAGCGCGTGGTGTTGTACATCAGGTCGAAGAGATACTGAACGTTCCGAGGGTCTTGCCCGACCAGCCACAGCTTGAAGTCCTCGATGACCTTCACCGTAGCCTCGTCCGGGCCGGCCGAATAGGCCTCGCCGATCCCATAAAGGCCCTGATCGGTGAGGATCTTCACGTAGACCCAGTTGCGGCCGCCCGCACCCACCAGGAATGTCTTGATGTCGGTGATCTTCATCGGCCCCGTGTTGCCGATCTTTCCACCGTCCAGGGGTTGCAAGCCACCCTGCCGGCCACCAGCGCCGCCGCGAAGACCGCGGCCGCCTCGTGGCCCGGCCGGCGCCTCTTGTGCGACGGCGAACCGCGCGGCAGCGGCCAAACCGGCGCCCCCAAGAAAGCTTCTTCTTTTCATCGATTGCCTCCCTTACTCATGAACCGGAATCGGACGTCAAGCCGAATGGAGCGGTTGGCGGCTTGTGGCGACGGCGCGAGCACTTATCCATTCTTTCTCGTCTTGAGTCCGCGGTCAATAGTATTACCATGGAAACACCGCTGTCAACGGGGGCCCAAGATCACGTCTCCGGAGTTCTCTCAAACAAATAATCGGCTATTTGTTCAAGATCCGCGGCGGCGGAAGGTGTCCAGCGAACCCGCATTACGAGGATGACTGTTGGTTGAGCAACCGCTTTTCAATGCGAGTCACAACTTCGAAGTGGTCCAGAAGTTCTCCGCGACCCGCCTCCGATAGTCCACGCTCAACGGCGTCCATGAACCATCCCTCGTGGTCGGCTAACCGCTCGATAGCTTCCGCTGCCACCAGGGAAGCGTCGCGTCCCTGCTCGACAGCAATCCGGTTCAGCTTCACTTCGAGCTCCGGCGTTAGGTGTACTTCCATGGCTTCAGCGTATGAGGAGCGCGACTACCTTGTCAAAAACGGGGTTCGCCCTTATTTGCCCCTACACTTCCTTGCGCCATTTGCGCGGCTACTTGCGCAAGGCCGGGCTGAATGCGTGCGGACCAGGATTCTTGCATACGGTGGTTATGGCTGAGGTCTTCGGAGTAGACCATCTTTGCGATTGCGGCGCTATTGAAAGGATCTGAAAGCGCGCGGGCTACTGGACCAGCCAACCGTGCCAAGCCCATTCTTATCGACCAGCAATAGCAGCTTGAGCGAGGCCCCGGATGGCCGCTTTTCGCCGCTCTCCCACTTGGTGCCATAAGCCTGCTTCACGGCTTCCAGTCCTCCAACAAAGCGGCCTTGACGACGATCCTGCCTCCGTCCCGCCCATGGATCACCAACTCACCATTGCTCACCTCGACGCGAGCCACCCCCGTATACCCCGCCGGAGTCTGCGCCAGAAACATGACATAGCCTCGCGTCTCCCTCTGCGCCGCGTCCAAATACTCGTACAGGGTTCGGCCGAAGATGCGGCCTTTCTCCACCAGAACAGGAAACGGCTGGTGCAGACCCGTGGTGCCAAACTCGAGGCCGCGCGCGAGCGGCTTCCCATCGGCCACATGACGCCATGCGTTGAACCAGGGATATTCAGCAGACTTCCACACATAACCGATCAGCAGCCCCCGCGCCGGATGCACCGCAGTGGCCCAGCCATACTGCTCGTCCACAACGTAAGAAACCACGTTCGGCATTGGATCGCTCTGCAGCCGCCGCATGTCCACCGGTTTGCCATCGAGCAGCGCGTACGGCCATTGCACGGACGGCTCCTCCGGATTCGGCAATGGGCTGGACTGCATGAAACCCTTCCCCGCGTTGCTGTCCACCAGCGTAGACTCATCCAGGAATGGCGGTCCGATGGTGGGATGCTGCACCATGTTATACAGGCGCCCGAGCGGGTTGCCGTTGGTCACAGTCTCGGTGACCAGCACCGCCGCGCTGCCGGGCTCCATGCGCGCCACGCGCTCCACTTCCAGCCCCGCCATCGGCAGCTTCGCTTTCATTCGCGCTGAAACCGCCCCCGCCTCCACCACCTCCCAGCGCACACGCGTTGCCTCTCCATGAAACGGCATCCCGTTCTTGAGCTCCGCCGCGCTCGGCTGGCCCCACCGGTCCAGACAAAGAAAATGGCTCATCGGCCGAGCCTCCCCGGCGCCACCCGTGTTCGCCCAGCGCAACGGATTCAAGCCCTGCTCCCGCAGTTGAAACTGAACAATCGATCCTCCGTTCAGATCGATCACCATCAGCGCCGCGGACCCCGACAGCATCACCGATGGCCGCCCGTCAACCATTAGTCTTGTTTGGGCCAAACCTGAATAAAGCAGAAGATGGAAGCCGGCAAAGAGGATCAATACGTTACGCATCGTGGCTGTTATTATACTCGACAAAGCAACGATCACCGCGATTGGAAATATCGCTAACCAGCTCATAACACTCAAACTCTCGTCCAAATCCACACCCTCACCACACCCCTACCTTTGACTCCCCAAGCTAAACTGAAATTAAGGAGGCAGGGCCCGTCGCGCGCCCCGCTTCCATCTCCCTGCCTCTGCGGGAACCACTTTTCAATAAGGAGTCCCCTACCATGTCCTCGCTAACCAAAATCGAAGCCAATCGCGCCAACGCCCAACTCTCCACTGGCCCCCGTACCCCCGAAGGCAAAGCTGTCTCCTCCCTAAACGCGCGCACACACGGCCTCACCTCCAAGGACCTCGTCATCCTCCCCGACGAACAGGACGAGTTCCTCGATTTTCAAATCGAACTGACCGGTCAAATCAAACCCACCGGCCAGCTCGAGCTCTCCGCCTTCGACAACCTTCTCCACGCCGCCTGGAACATGCGCCGCACACGCCGCCTCGAAGCCCAACTCGCCGCTTCCGGTGCCGACCCCCTCGCGGACCCCAACCTCGTCCCGCAATGCGACCGCTACGCCCGCTACTTTGCCCGCGCCGAGAAATCCTACTACCGCGCTCTCCGCGAACTCCGCACCCTCCAGGCAGATCGCTATGTCCTCGAAAACGCAAACCATCTCAACGCAGACAACATCTCCCCGCTCGTCCCCATCGACAAAATGGCAAAACGAAGCCAGCTCGCCACAAACGCAACCATCGACTACTTCGTTGCCCAATACGAAGCCGAAGCCGCCGGCTTCATCCTCCACTCCCAGCGCCGTCAAAACGAACCCAATTCTCCCGCTCCGGCCGCCGCTTGACGGCCGCGGAGGCATTCCAATCCACCGCAAGTTCTGTTATCGTGGCCCCATGAAGCTTCGTATTTGGGTTAGTCTGCTCCTGATTACTTTCGCGCTCTCCGCCCAGGAGTTCCGCGCCACCATTTCCGGCCTCGTCTCGGACCCCACCGGGGCGCCCGTGGCTAACGCCAAAGTCTCGGTGCGCAGCATCGAGCGCGACGTCGTCTATGAGGCGCAGACGGGCGATACCGGCCGCTACCTCACGCGCTTCCTTCCCCCCGGCAAGTACACGCTGAGCGTGGAGCGGGAAGGCTTCAAGAAGGCCGTCCGCGAAGGCCTGGAACTCTCGGCCGCCGACCGGATCAATATCGATCTGCAACTCCAGCTCGGCGCGGTCGCCGAAAGCGTCACCATCACCAGCGATATTCCGCTCCTGGCCACCGAAACCGCCTCGCGCGCCTCCACCATTGAGCAGCGCTACGTCGAAAATATTCCCTCCAGCGGACGCAACCTGTATCAACTTCTCTTCTCGCAGCCCGGCGTCATCAAGACTAGCCGCTATTGGGGCTCGTTCGAGCTTTACGCCTTCGGCAACATCAACTCGATCTCCATCAACGGCGGACGTTCCGGCGAAAATGAGACCCTCATCGACGGCATCACCAGCGT
>JAENWC010000344.1 GCA_016650235.1 Terriglobia bacterium | reverse complement strand
GAGTCCGGCCGATGCAAGACTGATACGAACGGCGTGGTTCTCTTCGAGGCCAAAGGATTCCGCCCTGGTGAACAGCAGCAGGTTGAGGGCAAGCAGAATACCGCCGCCGAGATAGCCGATGCCCCAGCCAGTAGAGGAGACTCTATCGCGATCTTCGGGTGCGGCGATTTCCGGAAGGAAGGAATTATAGACGACGATGGAGGCGCCGAAAGTGAAGTTGGCTGCGAGAAACAGGAGGCAGCCGAGCAGATAGCGATCGCCGCTGAGGAAGTACATCAACAGCGTGGAAAAGGCGCCCAGGAAGGCGAGTATGGCGAGCAGTTCCCGCTTACGGCGGCCATAGTCGGCGAGCGCTCCGAACAGCGGGAGTGCGATGACCTGGGTGAGGACGGAGAGCGAGACGGCGTAAGGCCAGACGGACTGCGCGGCAATGGGGATTCCGAGAACGGTGACGAAGCCGTCAGGACCGGCGGCGGACCGGGCCATGGCGGTGAGATAGGGGCCGAGGAAAACAGTGACCGCGGTGGTGTAGAAGGCGGAGTTAGCCCAATCGTACATGTACCAGGCGCGTTGTTCCTTTACGCTGTAAGGGGACGAATTGGAGGTGGGTTCGCCGGCCACGATACTTAGGGCGCTCCTTCCGGAACCGGAGGCGGGCGCGTGAGGGTCACCTGGGCCATCTCCGCAAGGGTGACATAGTCCAACTTGCCGCTGCCGAGGCGTGGGATCTTGTCGAGGAATGCGACCGTGCGCGGAACAGCGATCTCAGGCATACCGGCCTCGCGCGCCGCGGCCTGTAGCTGATCCCGCTTGAGGGCGGAATCCTCCGTGAACAGGACAATAGTCTCGCCGCGCCGGTCACTGGCGACGGCAGTGGCGGCGTGGGTTTTGGAGGGAGAGGCAAGCGCAGCCATCTGCTCTACCAGTTCGAGCGAGACCATCTCTCCGGCCACCTTGGCGAAACGTTTGAGACGTCCCAGGATGCGGACAAAACCATCTTCGATCTCGACAATGTCACCGGTGTCGTACCAGCCGGGTCCGAACGATGAGACCGGCTGTTGCAACTCGCCCGGCTTTTCGCTGAGCAGATATCCGAGCATCTGATTGGGTCCGCGGACGTGGAGGCGCGCGCCGCGCTCAATGCCGGGGACCTGTTCCAATTGATACTCGATACCCGGAAGGAACCGGCCGACAGTACCGGGACGATTGAAATAAGGGGTATTGACGGCAATTACCGGGGAGAACTCAGTGACGCCATAGCCTTCGAGGATACGAATGCCGAATTTGTTCGCCCAGGTTTCGCGCACGGAGTCCGCGAGCCGCTCCGCGCCGGAAAGGACGTAACGAAGCGAATAGAAGTCGTAGTCGTGTGCGCTGCGGGCATAGTTCGCCAGAAATGTCCCGGTGCCGAACAACACGGTGCAATCGCGATCGTAGGCCGTCTCGGGAATCATGCGGTAGTGCAGCGGTGACGGATAGAGAAATACGCGCGCGCCGGAGAGGACGGGCGTGATCACTCCAGCCGTCAGCCCGAAGGAGTGGAACAGAGGGAGGGCAGCCAGGAACTTGTCGCGATTGGAGAACTCGATCACCGCGCGAATCTGCGCCACGTTGGCGAGAATAGCGCGATGGCTGAGGACAACGCCTTTCGGCTTGCCCTCCGAGCCGGAGGTGAACAGGACCACGGCGGGATCGTCCGGAGCCGGCTGGCGCATGCAGGAGCGCGGGTGACGGAGCGCGAAGAGGATGAGCCACAGCTTGTCGAAGACGGAGAACTTGGCTCGCAGATCCTCCAGATAAACAACATTCAAATCGCGTAAGCGGGAAACCTTGTCGGTGAGGCGGGCCTTTTCGACAAACACGCGCGAGGTGAGGATGGTTCGAATGCGAGCCACCTCGCAGGCGCTCTGCATCCCTTCCACACCGGCCGTGTAGTTGATCATGGCCGGCACCCGGCGCTGCGCGAACATGCCCAGCAGAAGCATGACCGCGGGCGTTGCGTTGGGCATGAGAACACCCACTGTTTCACCTTCCCTGGACAAGCGGGACACCAGGCGGCCCAAGGCAAGCGCGCCCTTGAGGACGTCCGCGTAGGTCTGCGGCTGGAATCGGATGTCTTCCATCAGTTCGGCTTCTCTGCCGTTGAGATCCATTGCGTCGAGAAAACTGGAAAACAGAGTAGACTCCGGCCGCGCCTTGAGCCAACATTCCTCCATGAACTTGCGCATTTGGTTGCTGGCGTTGCGGCGGCGGAGACGGCCGGTACGTCCCACCGGTTCCGGCAGATTGACGAGCGGGAAGAAAGTGACGCGGACCACCGGGCGCCGCTTCAGCGGAAACGGATCTTTCATGCGGCTGACAGTGGAGTAGACGGCTCCGTCGATAATGGCGGGCAGCAGGGCCGCGCCGGTCTTGGCTTGCAGGAAGGCGAGGCCATCATAGAACTTCATCATGCTGCCGGTCACTGTGATGCGGCCTTCGGGGAAGATGCAGACCCGCTTGCCGGATTCGATCAGATGAACGATGGCCTTCATCGCCATTGGATTCGCGCTATCCACCACAAGATGGGGAACAAAGCGAAGAAACTGGCGGAAGTGCCACTTGGCGGCGATGGTGGAGTGGACAATCCAGGTCATCTCGAAGGGGAGAAAACAACCGATCAGGAACGGATCGAGGAAGCTCTGATGGTTGGCGAGCACGATCAAGCGTTCGGGAACCTGCACGGGGAACGCGCCGCGGATGCGAACCTTAAAGAAGATCTGTAGAACGATGCGGGCCAATAACTTAATCAAAATCAGACTCCGCTTTGCTGGATGAGTTTGGCCACCAGTGAGGTCCAACCCGTTTGGTGGCTGGCGCCGATGCCAGCGCCGTTGTCGCCATGGAAGTACTCGTAAAAGAGCACATTGTCGCGGAAATGTGGATCATTTTGAATCTTTCCGGAGCCGCCGAACACGGGCCTGCGGCCGGACTCATCGCGCAGAAACAGGTGCGAGAGGCGGCGCGAGAGTTCCGCCGCCACCTGTTCCAGGGTCATCCATACGCCGGAACCGGTGGGAAACTCCACCTTGAAATCGTTGCCGTGGTAGTGGTGGAACTTTTGCAGAGATTCGATGAGCAGGTAGTTGACGGGGAACCAGATGGGGCCGCGCCAGTTGGAGTTTCCGCCGAACAGGCCCGTGGAGGATTCGGCGGGCTCGTAATCGACGCGATGCTCGTTGCCGTTGACGCGCAGGACGTAGGGATTGCCGCGGTGGAAACGGGACAGCGACCGGATACCGTAGGGCGAGAGGAACTCATTCTCGTCGAGCATTCTTGAAAGGACGCGGCGGAGGCGGTTGGCCTGGCAGATGGCAAGCAGGCGGCGTTCGCTCTGGCCGCGGCGGGTCATGGAGGCGAGATCGGCACAAAGGTCTGGGCGATTCTTGATAAACCAGTCGAGCCGGCGCCGGAAACCGGGGAGCCGGATCAGCATGTCGGGATCGAGCGTATCGACTGCGTAAAGAGGAATGAGCCCGACCAGGGAACGGACCTTCATGGGGATGCTCGGCTGGTTCGGGAGCCGCAAACGGTCATAGAAGAAGCCGTCGGCCTCGTCCCAGAGTCCAGTGCCGCCGAGGTGGTTCATGGCGGAGGTGATGTAGAGGAAGTGTTCGAAGAACTTGCTGGCGACATCTTCATAGACGGGATTATACAGGGCCAGTTCGAGCGCGATGCGGAGCATGTTGAGACAGTACATGGCCATCCAACTGGTGCCGTCGCTTTGTTCGATGTAGCCGCCGGTGGGAAGAGGAGCGCTGCGATCAAACACGCCGATGTTATCCAGGCCGAGGAAACCGCCCTCAAAGATATTGCTGCCGCTGGTGTCCTTGCGATTGACCCACCAGGTAAAGTTGAGCATCAGCTTGTGAAAGACGCCCTCCAGAAAGGGGATGTCGCCTTTGCCTTGCAGTTTACGGTCGATCTTGTACACACGCCAGCAAGCCCAGGCATGCACCGGAGGGTTCACGTCCCCAAAAGCCCACTCATAGGCGGGAATCTGGCCGTTGGGGTGCATGTACCATTCGCGGAGAAAGAGTGCGAGTTCCTTCTTGGCGGCGTCGGGATCCACTACGGCGAGCGTAATCATGTGAAAGGCGGAATCCCAGGCGGCAAACCACGGATACTCCCACTTGTCGGGCATGGAAAGGACGTCGTCGTTGTAGAGATGGACCCAGGCCGAGTTGCGGCCTTTTTGCCGTTCCGGAGGCGGAGGGGGGCAAGCCGGATCGCCTTCGAGCCACTCTTCCATTACGTAGTGAAAATACTGCTTGCTCCACAGCAGCCCTGCGAATGCCTGGCGTTGCACCAGCGCGGCGTCGGCCGGCGCGCCATCCGGAAAGAAGGAATAGAATTGATCGGCCTCCTGGATGCGCCCGGTGAAAATGTCGTCGAAGCCGGCATCGATGAATGGAGCTTCCGGACTGAGGCGCAGGCGCAGCGTCTGGGACCCGCCTGGCTCAATGACCGACTGGTACCAGCCGCATGCCTTGCTCCCTCTGTGTTCCGGCAGGACAACGTCGCGGCGCCCGCGAATGACGGCTTCGTGAAACGCATCCTTGTAGCAGCGGCCACCGGAAGCGTGGCCGTACAGACGCTCCGTATTGGTTTCATTTTCTGTGAATAGAAAAGCAGGACAGTCTTCCAGACGCATATGGAATGGCCCCAGGCTGCCGTGGCGGATCTCGATCAGGTCAGGCATATGAGAGTAGAGCATCGGGCGCTCCTCGCTGCGGCCCCAGCTCCAGGTGTTACGAAACCAGAGCGTCGGCAGGATATGCAAAGTTGCCGGATCGGGCCCGCGGTTAGTGGCGGAGATGCGGATCAGGATATCGTCTACATCGGCTTTGGCATATTCGACCAGAATGTCGAAGTAGCGGTCCTCGTCGAAAACGCCGGTATCAAGGAGCTCGAATTCAGGCTCTGTGCGGGAGCGGCTGCGGTTGACTTCCGCCAGTTGCTGGTAGGGAAATTCGGCCTGCGGGTACTTGTACAGGGCCTTCATGTAGGAGTGCGTGGGAGTGGAGTCGAGATAGTAGTAACACTCCTTCACGTCCTCACCATGATTGCCTTCCGGGCCAGCAAGGCCAAAGAGGCGCTCTTTCAGAATGGGATCGCGGCCATTCCAGAAAGCGGGGGCAAAGCAAAGCCGCTGGTGGTTGTCGCAGAGTCCAGCGATACCATCTTCGCCCCAGCGATAAGCCTTGGAGCGAGCCTGGTCGTGAGGAAGGAAATCCCAGGCTGTGCCGCCCGGCGAGTAGTCCTCGCGTACAGTTCCCCACGCGCGGTCAGAAAGGTAAGGTCCCCAGCGGCGCCAATGACGTTTCCGGCTGCCTGCTTCTTCCAGGCGCGAACGTTCTGCACTCATAATTTCTCTATTGTGGCATGAGAGAGGAACAAGTCCATATGAACGGCGAGGGCCGGTCTCTCTATTATCCAAGTGCAGTTGAGTGGTATTTGCGAGGTTCGGGCACCGGTTCTCCAGGAGGAGGTAGGAGAACCGGCGCCGACCCAGCCGGAAATCCGGCGGGGAACTTGCTTGCCAACGGCCTAACTCTACACTAATCGAATCCGAATTGGAAGCGATACATTGAAAGCGGGACCAGTGATCCGGCCCTCGCAATCCAGCTATCCTTACTCAAGGAGACGCAAGATGAACCGAACAACGAAGATGGCTATTGCCGTGGCCGGCCTGTGCATGCTGAGCGCGTGCGGAGAGCCCAAACCGGTGGAAACCAGGCAGGAGACCTTGCGCGTTGCCATCCCAAAACGGGCTTTCGGAAAGACAGGGACCGGTGAGGCGGTGGATCTTTACACCTTGTCGAACGCCAAAGGAATGCGGGCCGCCATCACCACTTACGGAGGTATTGTTACCTCCTTGCAGACGCCGGATCGCACGGGCGCGATGGCGGACGTGGTACTGGGATTCGACGTTATCGATGGATACCTGAAAGAGCATCCCTACTTTGGAGCGCTGATTGGCCGCTACGGCAATCGCATCGGCCAGGGTAAGTTCTCCCTGAACGGAAACAGCTACACGCTGGTTCGTAACAATGGCGCCAATCACCTGCACGGCGGGTTGAAGGGTTTCGACAAGGTGGTATGGGCGGCAAGGGACGTCTCCAGCACAGAGGCTCAGAAACTGGAACTCAGTTACACGAGCAAGGATGGCGAAGAAGGCTACCCAGGCAATCTTTCCGTGACGGTCACCTATTCTTTAACGAAAGACAACGAACTTCGCATCGATTACGCGGCGGCTACGGATAAAGATACGGTGGTCAACCTGACCAATCATGCCTATTTCAATCTGGCCGGACAGGGCGAAGGCGACATTCTCGGGCACGAGGTGACCATCCACGCGGACCGATACACGCCAGTGGACAAGGGTTTGATTCCAACCGGCCAGTTGGAGAAAGTGGAGGGCGCCCCGTTTGATTTCCGCACCACGCACACCATAGGTGAACGGATCAATAGCAAGGATACGCAGATCACTTTGGGAATGGGCTACGATCACAACTTTGTTCTGAACAGTCCCGGCGGATCGTTGGCTCTTGCGGCGCGGGTGAAAGATTCCAAATCAGGACGCGTGATGGAGGTGCTTACTACCGAGCCCGGTTTGCAGTTCTATACGAGTAACTTTTTGGATGGCACCCTCACAGGTAAAAGCGGCAAGGTGTACCAGAAGCGTTCCGCGTTCTGCATGGAGACCCAACACTTCCCGGATTCGCCGAACAAGGCGCAGTTTCCTTCCACTCTGCTGAAGCCGGGACAACAGTACAAAACTACAACGGTCTATCGCTTCCTGGCGGAGTAGAGGCCGGCTCAGCCTCGACTTTCGACGGGAGTCATGTAAGATGTCATTCATGATGCGCAGACGTTCGCTCCTTTCCCTTCCCTTCATTTCCCCACTCCTTCGCCCCGTGTTCGCGCGATCGTCCAAGACAGTCGTTTCCATTCAAGGAGACCGTTTCTTCATCAACGGCCGGCCGACCTATCAGGGCCGTGTCTATCAGGGGCTTAAGATTGAAGGCCTGCTGATGAACTCGCGCATGGTGCAGGGGACCTTCGATGACTGGAACCCGGCCACACGGGAGAAGTGGGCCTATCCGGACACGAAGAAATGGGACGCGGACCGCAACACGCGCGAGTTTGCCGCCGCCATGCCTGCGTGGCACAAACACGGCCTGCTGAGTTTCACGGTGAATCTGCAAGGCGGCAGCCCGGAAGGTTACTCGAAGGGCCAGCCCTGGGAGAACACGGCCATCGATCCGGATGGCAATCTTCGGCCCGCCTACATGAAGCGGATGGCGCAGATTCTGGAACGCGCCGACCAGCTCGGCATGATCGCCATTGTAGGGTTCTACTACTTCGGCCAGGACCAGCGTGTAAAGGATGAAGCTGCTGTGAAACGCGGGGTCGCCAACGCGATGAACTGGCTGCTGGATGGCGACTACCGCAACGTGCTGGTGGAGATCAACAACGAGTGCAACGTGAAGGCTTATGACCACGAGATCCTGAAACCGGCGCGCATTCACGAATTGATCGACGCGGCCAGGGGAATGAAGAAAAACGGCCGGGGCCTGCTGGTGGGAACCAGCTACGGTGGCGGCGCCGTTCCGCTGCCCAACGTGGTGAAGAGTTCCGACTTCCTGCTGATGCACGGCAACGGCGTAAAGGACCCGCGCCGGATTTCAGAAATGGTGCGGCAGGCAAGACAAGTGGAAGGCTACCGGCCGATGCCGGTCCTGTTCAACGAAGACGATCATTTTGATTTCGACAAACCAGAGAACAACATGATGTCCGCGCTGAAGGAGTACGCAAGCTGGGGATACTTCGATCCGGGCGCGAGTGACTACGCAGACGGCTATCAGTGTCCGCCTGTGAATTGGGGCATCGATTCGTCGGAGCGCAAGAAAGGCTTCTTCCAGTTGTTAAAGAAAGTCACCGGCGCAAAATAACCGCGTCCGGATCCGGTACGTTCCATTGCCCACCGCCGGGCATGGCCCGGCAAACATGTATCGCAGGTTCGACACCGGTGGCGGCCCGGTAGTCTTGCGACATGCGAAGTACAAAATTGTCTGCTTCCGGAGCGGCCACCAGATTCACCGTGCAACCGCCAAATCCGCCGCCAGTCATGCGTGCGCCATACACGCCAGGCTGGCCCACGGCCAACTCGACCATCAGATCCAGTTCGCGGCAACTAACCTGGTAGTCGTCGCGGAGGCTGCGATGGGATTCGGCCATCAACCGGCCAAACTCCCCCAAGTCGCCGGCCCCCAGTACGTCTGCGGCACTTTCCACGCGAGCGTTCTCATGCACTACGTGACGGCAGCGCCGCCATACCTGTTCCGGCAGTTCAACGGCGCGGCGTTGCAGTTGCGCCGGCGTGACATCACGCAAGGCGGGCACGCCCAGGATCTTTGCGCCCATTTCACAATCCGCGCGCCTGAGGTTGTAGGCGCCAGCGGCGAGTTCATGTTTCACCATCGTGTTGCAGACAACCATGCGAATGGAGGAGGGCAACGGCAAATGGCGATACACGAGGCTGCGGCAGTCCAGCAATATGGCGTGGTCCTGCCTGCCAAAGCAGGCCGCGAACTGGTCCATAATGCCGCAGCGGGTATCGACAAATTCGTTCTCGGCCTTCTGGCAAATACGGGCAATCTCAAGAAGCGGCAATTGGATTCCAGCAACGGATAGGAGTGCCAGCGCGGCGGAAACCTCCAACGCCGCCGAGGAACCGAGCCCGCCGCCGCTGGGAACATCGGATTGGAACAGGACATCGGCCCCTCGCAGGTGATAGCCGGCCTGCTCCAGCGCAAGGGCCACTCCCTGCACGTAGTCGGACCAGACCCTTCGGGGGCTCGCTGTCCGATCATCAAGATCAAAAGCAAACTCACCGTCAACATTCATCGAGGCCACACGGATACGGCGGTCCGGACGCGCTGCCACCGCCGCCAGCGTGGAGAGCTGAATGGCGGCGGGCATTACGAAGCCATCGTTGTAATCAGTGTGCTCCCCAATCAGGTTGACGCGGCCTGGCGCATGGAGCAGCCGGGCTTGCCCGCCGAATCGTTCCTGAAAAATCTCGATCAGGCTGCCGGCTCTCATCCGGACTTCCTGCTCCCCCAAAAACCCGCCACAAGGAACGCTCCTCCAACGCACGCGAGCACCGCGCCCCAGACCAGATTGATATTCATCCCCATCGATTTCGTGTATGAGGAGGCGTCGCCCAAAAATCCATACAGCGCCAGTTGCAGCCCTATCGCCAGCAGCAGAAGTCCGATCGGTTTGCGTATGTCGAGTCCCATTCGATTCCTACCAGAACAAGATATTCAATACCGCTACCAAAGCCAGAATCACGACGCCCAGTGGGCCGGGTCTAAGGTACCAAGTGGTCCCGGTCTCCTCCGGCCGTCGAGTCAAGGAATAGACCAGCCCTGTTAAAGTGCTCTCCTCCTGCGCTATGGTTACCATGCTAACCGCGATGGTCACCACAAAGCAGATGCTCCAGGCCCAGATGGCCGTCCAGAAATTCTGCGCCATCTCGCTGGGATACTGCGTGACCAGCGCGATCCATCCGCCTTTCACTCCGCTGGCGGCCGCGGCCGGTAATGACAGCCCATGGTGTCCAGCGGCGGCGGCCGTACCGGCTACCAGGCCCGCAAAGGCCCCATGCCCGGTAGTCCGCTTCCAGAACATCCCGAGAAGAAACGTGGCAAACAGCGGCGCGTTCACAAAGGCGAACACCAGTTGTAGCAGATCCATGATGTTGTTGAAGACCGTGGCCATGTAGGCGGCCCCCAATGAGGCGCCGATGCCGAACACCGTGGCCAGCCGTCCCACCAACAGATAATGCGCATCACTGGCCTTTGGCCGGATGAAGGACTGATAGATGTCATAGGTCCAGACGGTGTTGAACGCCGTGACGTTGCCCGCCATGCCGGACATAAACGAGGCCATCAGAGCCGTCAGCCCCAAGCCCAGCATGCCGGGAGGAAAGTAGTGACCCAGCATCATCGGGATGGTCATGTCGTAGTTGAGAGTCCCGTCCGGCTTGGCCGGCAGGTGGAATCCTGTACCGGCGGGGCTCTCTGTCATTGCGATGGCAATCATGCCGGGCAGAATCACCAAAAAGGGAAAGAGCATCTTCGGGACAGCGGCGATCAGCGGCGTACGCCGGGCCGCCGACAGCGAGTCGGCCGCCATTGCCCGCTGCACCACAAGAAAATCCGTACACCAATATCCGAACGAAAGTACGAACCCGAGTCCCATCGCGAGCCCGAACCATTCCACTCCCATGGGATTCGCCGCGGCGCTTCCCATGTGCTGCCAGGATTCGGTGTAGGCGCCGGGCGCAAACCCGCGCGCGACCGAGACCGCATGCAGCCTGGTTTGCAATCCATCCCAACCACCCACATCGCGCAGGCCCAGAAACACCAGCGGGAGAAATCCCGCCACGATCAGAAAAAATTGCAGCACTTCGTTGTAGATGGCCGACGTCAATCCGCCCAGAAAAACGTAGATCAGGACAATGACGCCCGACACGAGTATGCTCATGTGGAAGTTCCAGCCAAGCAGCGCCGCCAGCAGAATTCCCATCGCGTAGAGCGAGACGCCGGAACTGAACACAGTCATCGCGGCGAAAGTAATAGCGTTGAATCCGCGCGTCTTCTCATCGAACCGCAGACGCAGGTATTCGGGCACGGACCGCGCGCGGGAGCCGTAATAGAACGGCATCATGAACACGCCGACAAACACCATGGCCGGTACGGCGCCCACCCAGTAAAAATGGCTGGTGGCGATTCCATATTTTGCCCCCGATGCCGCCATCCCCATCACTTCCTGCGCCCCGAGATTGGCCGAGAGAAATGCAAGGCCAGTGATCCAGGCCGGGATCGAGCGGCCGGAGAGGAAGAAGTCGGTGCTGGTCCTGGTCCGGCTCCTCAGGGCAAAGCCGATTCCAAGGACAAACAAGAGGTAGGTGCCGAGCACCAAGTAGTCAATCCAGGCCAGTTCAATATGCATGTAGCGTCGCTTGCAAGGCTTTACGACATGTTATTCTACTAAGAATCAGGCTGGCGTTGACATCGGACGGTCTGCTCCTGGAAAGGCGTCCAGCTCGATGAATCTGTGAATCTGGAAGAAGTTCAAAAAGGGCCGGCGTTCACGCGAGTTGTGGCGGAGCTACACCAAACCCACCTGAACGCCCTTGCGCTGGCCGGGGGCAAGAGCCGGACGCCTGGCATAATCGTCTCGAAGCTGGAGAATCCATTCTTCCTGGATGTATTTCGCTCAATTTCGCTCCTTGGAGGCTGTCGCTCAGGGTTATGAAGTGGTGTTGGGTAACACCGCTTAGAGTCCGGACCAGATGATCAAACACGTTCGGTTGATGAGAAACTTCACCAGTATCCGCACTAATTACAGGCGCAGCATTGAGCGGATCTTCGAGTATCTGCACGGTCTGGGTCACAACGCCTCGCTTTTGCCGGGCGCCACCTCCAGCCTCGGGCCCATTAGTGAGCGGGAAAGACCGTTTGTGGAAACAGTTACCAGTTACTCTTGCGCGAGCAAGGCATTCGCGTGCCGGAGGACATATCCGTGACTGGCTTTGACAATATCAAGCGTTCCGAGTATTGCTATCCACCGCTCACCACTGTTCACATTCCACGCAACCAGGTCGGCCAAATGGTGTTTGAAGGCCTGGTGGCCGGGAGCGATCCTAACTCACATGGCCGCGAGATGGTGATGGATCAGGAACTGGTCCTGCGCGAATTCACGGGCGCGGCGGCGGGCAGATGTTCGCATCGCAAGCGAAGTGGACCATGCGGATGAAGCCTCTTTACGCATTCCTTCTGTTGATCACTCTCAGCAGCGCAGGCTCGCAACAACCGCCACGCTCCAATCGTCTCGCTCGCGAGAAAAGCCCCTACCTGCTCCAGCATGCCCGCAACCCTGTGGATTGGTACCCATGGGGCGAGGAGGCCTTTGCCAAGGCAGCTAAGGAAAACAAGCCGATCTTTCTCTCCATCGGTTACTCCACTTGCCACTGGTGCCACGTCATGGAGCGCGAATGTTTCGAGAATGAGGATATCGCCGCGCAGCTCAACCGGGACTTCATCGCCATCAAAGTGGACCGCGAAGAGCGCCCCGATATTGACCAGATCTACATGTCCTATGTCATGGCCACCACCGGCCACGGCGGCTGGCCCATGTCGGTCTGGTTGACTCCCGCCCGCCATCCATTCTTCGGCGGAACCTACTTTCCTCCCGACAAATTCAAAGACGTGTTGCGGCGTCTCTCCGAGGCCTGGCACACGGACAGCAAGAGCATCGTCGATGGTACCCCGGCCGTCATGGAATCCTTCCGGCGCATGAACGCTCCGGCGGCCGGCAAAGCCCCCATCGATCCGCAAACTCTCACCGCTGCCTTTGAAAACTACAGCAAAGCGTTCGACCCGCGGCGCGGCGGATTTGGCGCTGCACCCAAGTTCCCCAGACCCGTGGTCCTCAACTTCCTCCTGCGCTACTACACCCAAACCAGAAACCAACATGCCCTGGACATGACCATCCGCACGCTCAAGGAAATGGCGCGCGGCGGAATACATGACCATCTGGGCGGCGGCTTCCATCGCTACTCCACCGACGATCGCTGGTTCCTGCCGCACTTCGAGAAGATGCTCTACGATCAGGCGCAACTTGCCACCGCCTATGTCGAGGCCTACCAGATCACAGGGGACGAGGGTCTGGCGCGGGTGGCGCGCGGCATCCTTGATTATGTGCTCCGCGACATGACCTCGCCCGAAGGCTTTTTCTATTCCGCGGAAGACGCCGATAGCGCCGTCGATGCGGGCAAGCCCAAAGAGAAACGCGAAGGGGCATTCTACGTCTGGACCATGAAGGAGATCAACCAGCAGTGGTTCGCGTTCCATTATGGCGTCAAGGAGGCCGGCAACGTCGACAAAGACCCTCATGGCGAATTCCGGGGGATTAACATACTCTACGAGGCGCACTCGATCGAAGAAACAGCCCGGCAGTTCCACCAGCCCGCCGGGAAGATCCGCACCGCCCTCGCGCAGACCCGCGCACTTCTGCTCGCAGCTCGTGCCAAACGCCCGCGCCCATATCGCGACGACAAGGCCATCGCTGCATGGAACGGCCTCATGATCTCCGCCTATGCCAAGGCCGCCGCCGCTTTCGGAGAGCCCCGCTATGCACGGGCGGCCGAACGCGCTGCCGGTTTTGCGCTGGATAAACTCCGTGAGCCCGCCTCCGGCCGCCTCTTCCGGCGCTATCGCGATGGTCAGGCCGCGGTGCCAGCCTTCCTTGATGACTACGCTTTTCTGATCAAGGGACTGCTCGATCTCTACCAGACCAGCTTTCAAACACGCCACCTGCGCGCCGCGCTCGACCTTACCTCGCGCATGCGCTCCACCTTCACTAATCCTGACACCGGCGCTTTCTACACCGCCCCGGCCGGCGACCCGCACCTCATCCTCCGCATGGACGATGGCTACGATGGCGCCGAGCCATCCGGCAATTCCATTGCGGTCCTCAATTTGCTGCGCGCGGCCGAGTATACCGACGGCGCCGAAATGCGGCAGTCGGCATCGAAGGCTCTATCCGCCTTCTCCACACGCATTCAGGCCGACCCGGAAGGATACCCGCGGATGCTCGCCGCTTTTCTGTTCCAGCAGTCCAAGCCAAAGCAGATCATTCTGGTGGGCCCGCGCGGAGAAGCCATGGGCAAAATGCTCCGGGTGCTGCATGCGCGTTTTCTGCCCTACAGCATCGCCTTTCTGATCGGTAACAAGGAGGACCGCGGCTTCTTCCAGCCCCATCTCGATGTAGTAGAGTCCATGACGGCCAAAGGCGGCCTGCCCACCGCCTATGTGTGCGAAAATTATGCCTGCAAGCTGCCGGTGAACGATCCGGCGCGGTTTCGTGAATTATTGCAATGAAGCATTATTTGACCGCATCGTAACTCGCTGGCTGAACCCACGCCTATAATGGTGGTTCCATGTCCGAAACCATACACTCCTACGTCGAAGCCCGCCGGCAGCCCTTTCTCGATGAGCTTTTCGAGCTGCTCCGCATCCCTTCCATCTCCACCCTTCCTGAGAACAAGGGCGATGTAACCCGCGCCGCTGATTTCGTTGCTAACAGCATGCGCAATGCCGGACTCGAAAACGTCGAGATCATGCCCACCGCCGGTCACCCGCTCATTTACGGCGACTGGCTCCACGCTCGTGACAAACCCACGGTGCTTTGTTATGGCCACTATGATGTGCAGCCACCCGATCCACTGGAGCTATGGACTACCCCTCCCTTTGAGCCCACTCTGCGCGATGGCAACATCTATGCGCGCGGCGCGGCCGATGACAAGGGACAGATGTACATGCACATCAAAGCAGTGGAAACCTTGCGTGGCTTGCATGGCAAACTGCCGGTCAATCTAAAGTTTCTGATCGAGGGCGAGGAGGAGATCGGCGGAAAATCCATTTCTCACTATGTCGCGGAAAACCCCGAGGAGCTCGATTCCGACGTTGCGCTGGTCTCCGACACCGCCCTCTATGCGGCCGGCATTCCCACTCTGTGCATAGGCCTCCGCGGCCTCGTCTACATGGAGCTCGAAGCCACCGGCCCATCGCGCGATCTGCACTCGGGGCTCTACGGCGGCGCAGCTCCCAACGCTGTCTACGGCCTTATCGAGTTGCTGGCCAAAGCCAAAGACGCCCAGGGCCGCATACAAATCCCAGGCTTTTACGACAGCGTCGAAGATCCCACCGCGGCGGAAATAGAAAGCTGGCGCAGCCTGCCCTTCGACCAGCGGGAATTCCTCGACCGCGAAGTCGGCAGCAGCGCGCTCACCGGTGAGCCGGACCGCATGGTGTTGGAGCGAGTCTGGTCGCGTCCCACTCTCGAAGTCCACGGTATCGCCGGCGGCTTCACCGGTGCCGGCGCAAAAACCGTGATCCCCGCTCGAGCCACCGCGAAGGTCAGTTTCCGGCTGGTGCCAAAGCAGGATCCCGATAAGGTCCTGGCCGCATTCCGGCAATGGATTGACCGCAACACGCCCGCCGGTATCCGAACCGAACTCCGTCTGCTCAGTAGCGCTCCGGCCGTCATGGTGGATCCATCCCACAACGCCATTCAAGTGGCCGCCAAAGCCTTCTCCGAACAACTCAACCAAAAGACTGTCTTTATTCGCTCCGGCGGCTCGATCCCCATCGTTGGGGATTTTGCCCGCCACCTCAACATTCCCACCATCCTGATGGGTTTCGGGCTCCCGGATGACGGCCTTCATTCCCCCAACGAAAAATACGCTCTCGAAAACTATTACACTGGCATCAAGACCATCGCCCGTTTCCTGGAACTGTACGGAACCGCACAATGACCCAACACCGGCTCCTTTTGTGTGACAGTCCGCAAAACGGAGCTCGTGCCGGCGTGAAGGCCGCCTGTTACCCGCGTGTGTCGAGGGCTGGGACGGCCCCATGCGGGCCTGCCTGTCCCTGATGAGCACCGTCACAATGGACGTTTCTCCATCCGAAGGAGTTGTTCGGTCGGCTGGCGTTATGTCGGCTGCGGTTTTGCTCAGCCGCGTCACAGGCCTGGTACGCGAAATCGTGCTTGCCCGCCTGTTTGGAGCAAGCCAGATCTACGATGCCTACCTGCTCGGGTTCCGCCTCCCCAACCTCACGCGCGACCTCTTTGCGGAGGGCGCACTCTCCTCCGCCTTTATCCCCACCTTCACCGAATACCTTTCCTCAAAGAGTAAAGAGGAAGCCGCGCGTCTGGCTAATCTGGTGGCCACAGCGCTGGTCATCGTGGTTGGCCTGTTATGCCTACTCGGCGTAATCTTTGCCCCGGCTCTGGTGCGCCTGTTTGCTCCGGGCTTTGAATTGGTGCCAGGCAAATTCGAACAGGCCGTACTGCTGACGCGCATCATGTTTCCCTTTCTTCTCCTGGTGGCGCTGGCCGCGCAGGCCATGGGCATGCTCAACGCCTGCAATCAGTTTGGTGTTCCCGCGCTTTCCAGTTCCGCTTTCAATCTTGGCTCGGTCGGGTTCGGTCTCATCATCGGCTATTGGGCCGCCCCCTTTATCGGCCTCACCTCGGTCGACGGGCCCATCATCGGAATGGCCTGGGGCGTGGTGATGGGCGGCGCTCTCCAACTCTGCTGGCAAATCCCGAGCTTGCGCCGCAATGGGTTTTTCATTCGCCCCGCCATCGATTGGAATCATCCGGGGCTGCGCCACATCATCCACCTCATGGGACCAGCCATTCTTGGCGGCGCCGCCATACAGGTGAACGTCCTGGTCAACACAAACTTTGCCTCCTATATTGAAGACCCGTTGCGCGGCTTCAATGGTCCGGTGAGCTGGCTGAGCTGGGCCTTCCGCTTCATGCAACTGCCGCTCGGCCTGTTCGGCGTCGCCATCGCCTCCGCCACCCTCCCCGCCATTTCCAGAAGTCTTGCCAGCGGCAATCACGACGAATTCCGCCGTACCCTTTCGCGATCCCTTGGCCTGGTTTTCCTGCTCACGGTTCCCAGCTCGATCGGCCTCAGCGTGCTCGGAAGCGAAATGATCACCGCAGTCTACCAGGGCGGCAAGTTCGATGCCTATGACACACAACAAACCGCGCTCGCGCTCAGTTTCTACGCCGTCGGACTGGCCGGTTACGCCGGCTCCAAAGTGATCAACCCAGCCTTCTACGCGCTGAAGGACTCCCGCACGCCCATGTGGGTGAGCATCATCTCGATCGCGATCAACTACCTGGCCGCCAGCCTCATCATCAAACACACCACGCTCGGCCACGCCGGCCTCGCCTTGTCCACGTCCGTGGTTGCGCTGTTCAGCTTTGTATGCCTGTTCTGGATTCTGCGCAACAAGATCGGCGGTGTCTACGGCCGGGACCTCTTTTCCAGTTGCTACAAAATCGGGATCGCTTCCCTCATGATGGGCATCGTGGTCTCGCTGCTCAGCTTCCTGTTTGGACGATGGCTTGGCGCGGGCCGACTGGCCAGCCTCATTTGCCTTGGGCTCTCCATCCCCGCGGGGCTAGGCGTTCTCTATGCCACTTGCAAATTGTTGAAGGTCCCGGAACTTGATTTGGCGGTAAAGGCTTTCGCGGGCAAGTTCAGCTTGGCGGCTACCTTGCGTCTGGTTTCCAGCCGGCGGCGCTCATCATGATGTGGAAGAGTCTTGTGTTTGGCAGAAATCCCCGCACCAGCCCGGCCCCCGGACCCTGCGCAGCGGCTACCACTTCTTCGCCCGTATGGCTACGGCCCACTCGCAACGCAGGAATCTGAACGCTTTCTTTAGCGGCGTGAGTCTTTTTCCACTCCTCAAGGCCGTTCAGGAGGGGGTCTCCGCGTTTGCCGCCCACCGAGCGCAGTTCAAACGAATGGTCCGCAGTGAACACGAACAAGGTATTCTTCAGATCCACCATCGAGGCGATGGCGCGGATCAACTTGTCAAAGTTCACAAGATTGTCCAGTCCCTTTTTGGGATCATCGGTGTGGGCATCCCACTCAATCATCAGGAAGTAGCCTTTGCGATTCTTCGAAAGCGCGCGCAGGGCCATCGGCGCCGCTTCGTTCAGGCTGATGTCTTTATCCATGACAACAATCGGGCGCAGGTTACCGGCGGGTACTTCAGCCAGCGTTGCGTAGATCGGCCGGTTGTGCGATCGCGCTACTTCGTCCAGGTTCTTCCCCATCGCGGCAACCGCGTCGTAGATCGGCTTCCGCCCCACTCCCATCACAACATCGACTCCATCGCCGAACCGCGGGGAGAAGATCTGAAGAAAGATCTCGCCGAACTTCCGGCGATCGTTCGATTGGGAATAGCAGGCAGCCGGCGTTGCATCGGCAATGTTGACATTCGAAAGAACGCCTGTCGATAGGTTATGCTCTTCCGCGTATTCGAGAATCGACTTCAACCGGGCGCCGTCCTGTTTTCCCCGGACAGTGTCGGGTCCCATGCTGATGACGCCGTTGTGCGTCTTGACGCCGGTTACAATCGCCGTCATCCCGGCAGCCGAATCGGTGACCCAGTTGGAAGCGGTCGATGTGTCGGATAGAGCGACGTTTTGCCAACTTTGCAGATATAGCTTTTGCGCATCGCCATAGCCGTGAAGGCTGGCCGCGTTGATGGTGGGCAACCCGCCCGCATCGGCGAGAAACAGGATGATGTTCTTGGCGCGCTTGGCCGTGCCTTCGGCCTTGAGCATGGCGAGGCAGAGTAGCAGCGAGGAGGCAATCCGGATAGATAAATGCATTTCCGGTTTCAAGGATAGCAGAACCTTGCCGGATCAGCCCAACTGAGCAAGGCGGCGCGTAGGGTAGCCGAGGACACTGACGATTCGGCCGGAGTCCTTGTCGATGTAGATGAACGTATCGCCTTCGATGCGGTAGCTACCTTTCCAACTGATCGCAAAGTTGGTATCGGTTTCTTCGAAGTAGATCGGTTCGGGATCACCATTGCGCGCCAGGCGGGCGGCCAAGTGCTCGGCGGGGTCCAGCAGCCAGGCATCACCGGTATCGGTTGAGAACAGGATCAACGGGCCGACGGTGACCAAGCGTCCGTCGTGTTCGGCGGCGCGGCGTTGGATGTACTCGATCTCCCCGGCGAGGCGAAAATCCTTGCCCTCCACCATTCTTTTACCTGCGCCCCGTTTTATCGTTTTCCGTCCCACCGCGTCTGTCCAATCCAGGGAGAGTGAAAGTCCGATGGAACGATTCACTCAACTCTTTGGCAATCTTCTCGTTTTTATATATCACTGCGTTGACCGCATTGTCATCAACGGCTACCTGTACGGGCTCTCCCGGCCGGAGCAGGTGGTTATGCCGACTGCGATTTTGGTTGATGGCGGTTACTTCCTGAAGCGTTATCGGGCGGTCATGCCCGGCGCCCGTAACCGCGACCCCCAGCGAGTTGCGAACTGCTGCTTCACCCCCTGCTCGACAGTCGGCATCGCAATCCTTTACCGCGACCGGTACAACCGCCAAGCCTCGAGAATGTCCTTGCCCTTGAACCGGATCGTCCGGTCATCCACCACCTCGGCTCCTGTCCTCGACTCGGAATCGATTGGCAGCGAATTCCGCGTCGTGTACTCGATCTGCAGCGTCACCGGGCTAGTCGCCTTGTAGGGTTTGATTTTTCCGATTTTCGATACGCTGCGCCTTGCCGCCTCACGTATTAAATCACGCGCGGCCGTTGAGGAAAGGCTGATGCACGCATACCGTCCAATGCCTTCCTTCACAACCGCCATTTCCGCATCCGGCACAATTTCCCTCAATTCATTCGCCGCCGCCTGATCGCCGCTCAACATAATCACCGGCGTCCCAAAGTGGCCTGCCATCGCCGCAATCACGTCGATTTCTCCCACCGGCTTCCCGTTCACCAGCATGTTCTGTATGCCCAGTGAACTGTAGCTGTGCGCCATCACGCCGGCGCGGATGTTTGCCTTGCTGTGCTGGCCGACATAAGCCACCGCCGAAAAACGCCGCTCCATCAGCATGGTTGGACCTAAGCCTCCCATCAAGAGCTTCGCTTTCGGATGGATGGTGAGAGTCGACAATGTCTGGCTGCCATCGTGGCCATCCCATACCAGTACCTCATCTGCCCCACCGGCAAGAAACCCCTCAACCGCCGCGTTGATTTCGCCCGTCAGCAGTTGCCGCATCTCCTGATCCTTGGGATCAGTCTGATCCTGGCGGCAAACACCACCTACACCCTCCGCGTCGGTAATCAGAAATATCGTTGTTTTCTGCCCCCACAACGCCGGGCAGTTGAGCATCAGCAAAAAAACCAATAGTATGCGCATATGTTTGGACCTTAGCCGCGCCTCCCCTTCTTTTTCTTCTCTTCCTTCACTGGCGGGGCGGCCAATTCCGCAACCGGAAGTTGCTCCTCAATCGTCCGCATCGCTAGAAATACCGTCATGAGGCTCGCCGGCCAAACCTGTCCCAGCAACCTTCCGAAGCTCGAACCCACTTGCCATTGCACATTGGATGGCGTGATCAGATAAACCCCGAGATAGGCGCACATCTGCAGTGTCAATACCGCCGCTGGAAACCGCCACGATACATCCTTTTTGAAGCCGGGCCGGAAGCCGAGCGCTACCCCCAATGCCGCTAATACCAATAACGGATGCCCCACCCCCAGGCCCATATTTCTTACCTCATCCACCGCCATGGACGCGATCGTCATCCATCGATCGCCACTTGCCAGCTTTCCGGGGATTGAAGAAATAGGATCGGCCAGCAAACCCGGTGCCGGCGCGAGCACTAACTTGAACGCCGCAACTACAATCAGCCCCGGCGCCGCTCCCATAAGCATTGCCGTAAAGCGCTCCTTGCCCCGGAAATAGAACATCGCCGCCAGCAGCAAGGCGCAGTACACTGCCCCCTCGTTCTTGGTCCACGCGGCCATCGACGCCAACAGTCCGGCCGCCATCAAACCGGCACGGTCCTGCCGCAACATCGCCAGGCCCAGCGATCCGGCCATGTACACGCTCAAAGGAACATCGGCGTACTGCGCAGACCCTTGCGCCCAGTAGCTGGAGCTGGCTGCCATCGGTAACAGCGCCAAAACCGCCGCGCTCCATCCGCGTGCCATCGCGAGCAACCCAAACAGCAGCCCAACCGCGCATGCGGTATAGAGCGACGACAGCGCCTGCGGGGCGGTGGTCGTGATCGCGCCGCCCATGCGCCAAAGCCGCGCTACGGACGCCGGAACCAGCAACGGATAATCGGGCCAGCTTCGCGGCATATCCACTGACACCGCGTGACGCCAGCTCATGTCCGGTCCGGCCAAATGCTTGGCCCGCAGGTTCCACATGCTCCAGGCATCCCAATCGCCGTGCGGGGCGCCCGTTGTGGTACTGGCCACGCTGATTGCCGCCATCAGCAGGCCGCACGCGGCCGCCAGCCCCATCCACCACAAGTGCCGGTTGGAGGGCTGGGACGACCCCTTGCGGGCGGGAACCTCCACCGCCTCGCCCGATGCACGGAACCGCCAAGCGAGTCCAGCCGTTGCCGCCAGCAACACCATGCTCGAACCCCATAGCATTCCCGCCGAAGCAAGCCCTGCCCACAGCAGCAGGAAATACACCATGGACTCGATCCCAATACCTGCCGCCGCTCCGGCGCTCACCAGCAAGAGCCATCCCAGCCAACCCGGACGCCAGCGCCACGCCGGAAAAATGGGCGCCAGCAAACAGCACCCACTTGCCACGGCCATTCCCAACGCGAGCGCTGTCACTTTTTCCCCCGGCGGTACAAAATCAACCCATCCCCAAAATCCTGCGCTATTGCAAGTCCGTGCTCTTTGCCTTTGGCCTCATAGTCCATCTTCGCTGTGAAATCCCCCAATACCCATTCGCCTTCCGGCTTCACTAACACGAGCCGCGGAGCCAGCGCATATTGGGCCAGGTAAAACATCATCGATCCGCGGGTTGTCTCAAAAGCCAGGTTCGATATATACCCGAGCCGCACTCCTTCTCCAACGGCCTGCTTGACCGGTTCATAACGCTGCAACTGCGTTGCCACCAGATAGGGATCCGGCGTATGTTTCCTGGCCGCCGCCGCCAGTTGATAGAAGTCCATCGCTCCCAAAAGAGACAGCACCACGGCGGTGACAATTCCAACCCAGATTCTTATGGTCAAGGCTAGAGTTTACACCCGCCCCAACCTCCGTGTATATTGTCATGTAGACCGGCAAAGAAAAGGCGAAATGTGCCCACCGCTTCGGATCTGCAGTTGCAACTCGATCTCCTCCGCCAGCGCATGGCCTCCGCCGCGCGCCGCGCCGATGCCCGCTGCACCGCCCCGCCGCCGCCCCGGGCGCCTCTGGAATCATGCATCCCCGGCGGTGCTGTTGAAAATGCCGCCGGTACTCACTACCAGACAGGCAAACTCTTTGAGCATTTCCGCCGCTACGGCAGTCTTGACATCTCCGAGCTTGCCGCGCTTCCGCATGACTTTCTCGACGGCATCTCTTCCACCGGGATCCCTCCCGCATCGCCTCTCCAATGGGCGTTTCTCGACACCGAAACCACCGGTCTTTCCGGAGGCTCGGGCACCTGCGCTTTCTTGATCGGGCTTGGCAAAATTACGCCGGAAGGTTTCCGTGTCCGCCAGTATTTCATGCGCGACTACGGTGAAGAGGCCAGCGCTCTCGATGCGCTCGCCGCGGACTTGGAAGGCGTACAAGTATTGGTTACCTATAACGGCAAATCCTTCGATCTCCCATTGCTCGAGACGCGCTACCGCTTGGCGCGCCGCCAGCCTCCCTTTACCCACATCCCTCATCTCGATCTGCTCCACGGCGCGCGCCGGCTCTGGCGTCTGCGCCTGGAAAGCTGCAGCCTCATTCATTTGGAATCGCGGATCCTCGGCCTGACCAGGGAAGGCGATGTTGCTGGAGCACTCATCCCGAATATCTACTTTGACTATCTGCGCTCCGGCTCGGCCGCCCGCCTGTCTCCGGTTTTCCATCACAACGTGCTCGACATTGTTACGCTTGCCGCGCTCACCGCCGTGGTCCCCGCCGCCTTTCGCGAGACTTCGCTTCGGGGTAACAGCCCGCAAGACGGAGCTCGTCCCGGCACTGTGGCGGGCTGCCGCTTGGGTGTATTGAATACCGGGACGGCCCTTTGCGGGCAAGCCACTGTCCGGCATCCCGCCGAAATGGTTTCGCTTGGCCGGTGGCTCCGCTCCGAGGGACGTCTGGAACAGGCTTTGGAAATGTTCCGCCGCGCCACTGCCGCGGTGCTGCCGGATGATCTGCTCTTCCGCGCGCTTTGGGACGCGGCCGCGATCGAGAAAAAACTGGGCCGCCACGAGGCCGCCATCGCTCTCTACACAGACTTGGCCGCCTGCCGCAATCCGCACCGCATCGCCGCCCTGGAAGAGCTCGCCAAACACTATGAGCATCGCGAGCACAATTGGGCCATGGCGCTCGAGTTCACCCAAACCGCACTCGAGTGTGAGTCAACCGGCGCCCTAAAGCGCCGGCACGCCCGTCTGTTGCGCCGCCAGGCAGCCCGTGGTTGAAAAGCGCTGCCTAACTCTCACGGCTCGGCAACCTTTTTTTGCTTAGTGAGTAGATAGTAGGATGGCAGCAGTAACATCGCGGCCCCTATCATCCACGCACCCTGTGTGTGTAACGCCTCGCTCGGTTGACTTATATAGGACGCCGCGGCGGAGAGGATTTCAACGAGAAATATTGCCGGGGCCAGCGAGAGTAATCCAGCGGCGCAGGTGCGGACCATAAACACCAGGAGACTTAGTCCGGCCAGAGTAGCCAGGAAGTGGAACAGGACCAGCAGCGGCGTGGAGGCGAGCGTCAAGGCGGTGGCCAGGGAGATGCCGGCCATCCAACCGTAGCGGCGGCGTGGGGGGATTAGCGCGGCGCCCGCCGCCAGTACTGTTCCCGCGATGATAGCGGCGGCCATGGCGGCAAACAAAGCTCCGGTGAGCTGGTCCAGTGCGGGCAGGTAAGTGTCCAACCCTTGCAGCCTCCAAAGGGGAAGGTGGACGCGGTCGCCTGGGATTCGTTGTTCCAGAAATGCCGTGAGGCGCGAGTAACCCCAGACTACCGCGGCTATGGACGCAATCGCAGGCAGGGACGGGGCCGGAAGTCTTCGGCGGCCGTGAGCCAGTTGCAGGAAGACATCGGTGACCAGCGCCCCTAAGAATACGGCAAAGCCGATTAACATAGCGCGCGTGACAAGGCCGAGAAGGACATCGCTGGTGTAATCCCACACTGGGACCGCCGTGTTGTAACCGGCGTAAAAGGACGGATACTCGTTGGCTTGCCCGGCCAGATAGGCCGCTAGCGAGAGAGCCGAGGCAGCCAGGTAAATGCGCCAATGGAACGGATGGTCGCCCAATAACTTGACGAGAGCGATTAACAGGAACAATAAGATGGACCCGCCGAGAGCGGGGAGCGCATAGGATTGCAGGCGCGGACGGCGGAACTCGCGCAGCCATTGTTCAGGAATCTTCAAGTTGCGGCGGTAGGTGGAGGGGACATCGCCCAGGATCTCGAGTGAGATTCGAGCTGTGGCCTCGCCGATCCGGAATGACGTATGTTCCCAGACCAGGCTGTGATCGGTGCGATGGTCGCGGCGAAGGTGCGAGGAGTCAACGAGCCGGTACTGGGAGAGGTTCAGTCCTTGCTGTGAGGCCAAATACTCCTCCGCGATGCGGCGCGCCTCCGGCGGCGTCAGGTCGGCCCCGAGCGCTTTTTCATCCAGGACGTGGTCGGTCCGGAATAGCCGGCCTCCGGTGTTGACATAGTAAACCCATTCCCGTTTTTCCTGGGGACGGAAGCGGCGCACGCGCCAAAGGCCGGTGAGACTATGCTCGGCGACGGCGCGCTGAGCCTCCCGAGGACCCGACTGCCGGCGGACATATTCCAAAGCGGCCTCGTCCAGATTGGGGACAAACTCAGCGCTGGTCAGGTAGCCCTCGGGGGCCTTGGGGACGGCCTGTATGGCTTGCTCGCGCGTGGTGTTCAATTGAATGAAATCGCCAAACCGGTATGGCTGCAAGAGCATTCCGAGCCCCAACAGGATGGCGGCCAGGAAGTAGAGCAGGCGGGGGTTCCAAGTGGGCGGCAGTGCCGGAAGAAGCGCCGGCTGCGCGGAGCTCTCGATGGGAAGCGCCGGCTGCGCGGCTGCGTTGAGCAGGTCTGGGGAACGGAGAAATCCGCCGTTGCGGCGGTAACGCCACACAGAGAGCGCAAGCGGGAAGAGGACGGCGCCGGCGACCAGCGCGCCACTGAGCCTGAAGTACCAACTGCCGGATTGCAGGAGGAACGATCCGATCAGCGCCGCGTCGATGGTGTAGTGCCAGATGAGCGTGGCCAGGATGCCGAACCGCAGCAGGAGGTAGGCGGCCGCTACGCCGATGAGCCCGACCTCGATGCCGCGTATGTAGGCGGGCTGCTGTGGATAGTTGGCGTGCAGGAAGCCCCAGACAAAGGCGGGGGCCAACAGGGCGATGGTGGTGGAGCCTGTGAGGCGCCGGACCAGGGGCACGGCCAGCAGCCGGAACCAGAACTCCTCTGAGCAGGCCGCCAGCAGCGAGATAGTAAGCGGATAGAGCCAGGGTAGAGATGTGGAAAGCAGGTCTGAGTATGAAACGTCCTGCGGGCTCCACACGCCGAAGCGTTTTCCGGCCAGATAAAAAGCGACGAGGAAGGCAAGGTGCGCGGCGGCGAAACCGTATCCCGCCAGACTGGCCCGGAAAAACTCGCGGGTTTGAATCCCTTGCGTGGACAAGGCCGCGGCGAGGCGGAGGCGCTGTGGTTGCCAGGCGCGGTAGAGTGTCTCGCCTGGCGCTGCGGCCAGGATGAGATAGAAAAATACTCCGACGCCTGCGCCGAGCCCTTGCAGAATCCCCAGTGTGAGACTTTCAGCGTGCGTGGAGCTTGTGGGCATTCCGTCGAAAAAAAATGGCAGGCTGTTCCACTCGTTGGCCACCATCAGAGCGCCCACGGTTCCGCAGATGAGGATCAGCGGAGGCCAGGAGATGTTGCGGCGTCGAACCGATTGGATGATCAGCACGAGCGCGGCGATGATGAGCGGGACATAGAAGGATTGGGCAATCCGCGAATACAGCTCGTTCTTGGACCGTAAGGCGGCAAAGTCGCGCTCCCATTTTTCCGGTACGTGCAGGTATTCCGAGTAACTCCCAACGCGGTCGCCATGGATAACGATGGTCCGGCGGTAAGTGGCCTGTTGCAGAATGAACCCTTCGCGCTCCCAGGTGAAGATGTGGTCGGTGCGATGCGGCCGCCGCTCTTTTTGTTCGCTTACCAGCTTGTGGGGGAGAGCCGACTGCTGCCGCAGGAACCGCTCAGCGATCTCGCGCGCGGCGGCGGGCTCGATCGATTTGCCAGCCTCAGCCTCCGCGATGACATGATCAAAACCGGTGAGCCGCCCATCCGGGGACAGATAGACCACCATCTCCTCTTTTTGAGGAGGCTTGTACCAGCGCACGCGCCAGCGCCACACTGCCACCTCTCCGGCCATGAGCTGGTTAGCTTTTTCGAGGCCCAGTTCCCGTTCAAGAAACAGACGCGCATCGTCGTCGGGGTCAAATAGAGTGAGGTTGCGGAAACCGGTGGGTCGAAGCTGCTGGGTGTTGAGGAAGGTTTCCGCCCGCCAGGTGATCTCCTGGCGGGAAAGACGGAGATCGAGAGAGGCTTGCGGGAAAGCGGCGTTGTAGTTGCGGCCCGCAAAAAATACGGACAGAACCACCACGGCCAAAACCAGCAGAATCAGGCGCCGGTCGGCCGTGGTGATTGGTTCTCGCAAGGCCGCCTAATGCTTCAGACGCGAACAGGCTGCGCCGGCCCCGGTGGGGTCAATCGCCGCGCTGCCTTCTTCAATGTGCTGAATCTTTCCGTCCCTATCGATCACAAAGGTGGCTCTGTTGGCGATACCGCGGTCCGGCATCAGGACGCCATAAGCCTCCGATGTCTTCCGCATGAAATCGCTCAGCAGCGCGAAATCGGTTTTCAATTCCACCTCGGACCAATGCTTCAGAGTGGGCGCGTTATCGGTGGAAACACCAAACACGGCTGCGCCGGACTCTTGGAATTTGGCGATACCAGCCTGGTACGCCGTCATTTCCTTCGTTCAACCACCGGTGAAGGCGGCCGGGAAAAAGGCGAGCACGACAGTGCTCTTGCCTTTGAAATCGGCAAGAGACACCGTGCCGCCCTTGGTGGAGGGAAGCTTAAAGTCGGGCGCGGTGTCTCCGACTTTGAGGTGCGTCTTGGGTGGCGCCTGCGCCAGGAGCGATCCGGCCAGGACACTGATTGCCAGAGGAACAAGTCTTTTCATGATTTGATTACCCCCTTCGGGTTCTGCCCCTGAGACTATCACGGCGGGCCAATTGGCCGCAACGAGGAACGTTCCTTAGGGGCGCATGACATTAAAAAGGGACACCAACGCGCGGATAATCCATGCCGGATGTTGTACCGGTGGTGTTACTTCTTCTCGATGCGTGTCGAATGTAGCAGTGCGACTTTCCATATCCCCTGTGAACGTCGAAGTACACTACTTTCCAACCATCGCCGCTCGCCGCTTCCTTTTTCGTCGACGATCTTTGATTTGAGAAACCAGTGCGCATACGCGATCTCGCCAACAATCTCCGTGGCATGAAAGTCGAACACATCGGACCGCTGCGAGCCGGACCTCGGCATCATCTTCACGTCGTCCTCGACCGTCATCCGCTCGCCGTTCTCCAGGAGCATGTAGTCGTCGGTGAGCAGATCTCGATACCGGCTCACATCACGCGATTGCCAGACAGCGTAGTAATTGCGAATTGCCGCGTGAACATCATTCGCGGAGGACGAACGTGAACTTTGCGCGGAGAGATCCGTCGCGCATGATCCAGCGATCCCCATCAACACACCCCTTCGCTTCATGCATCCCTCCGCAGAGCATTATATACAAGGTGCTTGTCGATTGCTGCGACGGAGAACTCCATCAACACCTGATCGGCCTGCTGAAAGATTGAAGCGATTGTTGCGACTTCCGATTGACAGCCTGACTATGCAGGCGGTGATACTCGCAGCCGAGTGCGTCTGCCGACGAGCTAATTTAGATGAAAAGATCGACGGTGACCTTGAACACTGATGCGAGTTTTTTGGCCTGCTCCTTACTAATGGAACCTAAATTATGCACACCGCTAAGGCTGCCGCGGGGCGGCTGAGACGTGCCACCATTTGGCCCCTGAGAATCCTGCGTTAAATTAAAGATAGTCCGCGATGCGTCTGGCGGGCATTCTGACTGGCAGAGGTATGTTATGAGCAATGGATCACGGAGAGATCAATGAAGCGCAAATTGGGCGTAGTGCTGTTCCAATTGGGAGGACCCGATTCACCCCAGGCGATTGAGGGCTTTCTCTACAATCTGTTCTCCGATCCCATGATTATCGACTTCCCGCTGGCCAAGCTGGCCCGGCGGCCTCTGGCGCAACTGATTGCCAGCCGCCGGGCCAAACATGTCGCGCATCATTACGCGGCAATCGGAGGCTGTTCGCCCATAGGCAAGTTCACGCGCTGGCAGGCGGAGGCCCTGGAACGGGAACTGAGCGGGGAATTCGATGCTCGCGTAGTGATTGCCATGCGCTATTGGAATCCTGATACCGCGGACGCCATCCGGAACCTCATGGAGTTTGGCGCCGAGATCATCACGATCCTGCCCCTCTATCCGCAGTACTCCCGGACCACCACCGGCAGCAGCCTGGCAGAATGGAAACGGCAGTTGCAGCTAGCCCGCTGGGATCCTCCTGCTCAAGTGGTCCATGATTACCACGATGATCCAGCCTACATCGCCTCCGTGGCCG
>JAENWC010000343.1 GCA_016650235.1 Terriglobia bacterium | reverse complement strand
TGCTGGCGGCGTTTGCCGGGCCGAGCCTTGTCGCGCCGGACCTGTCGGGTAACGCGCTGCCGCTCTATTTTTCCCGGCCGATCTCGCGCTTTGATTACGTCATTTCTCGATTGCTTGTGATGGTTGGACTTTTGGCTCCCGTGACGCTGATTCCCGGTCTGCTGCTGTTTGCGATGCAGTCCGGCATGGCAGGGTGGGACTGGTTTGTAGCGAATTGGAATTTGGGCGCAAGTGTGTTTGCCGGCTTTGCGCTCTGGATTGTTTTCGTGAGTCTGGTAGCCATGGCCAGTTCGGCATATGTGAAGTGGCGCATCATCGCCGGGGCGCTGGTGATCGCCTTCTTTTTTGTGCTGGCCGGCGTTGCGCAGCTCGTGAACGGGATTCTGCGCGTGGAATGGGGGATACTGATCAGCCCGGCTCTGGCGATGAACCAGATCTGGCGCGCGATGCTGGGCGCAGAGCCGCTGGATGGCCCGGAGGCCTATGATTGCCTTTCGATGATTGGCGTGATGGCGGTGGGGCTGATCTGGATTCTCAACCGCAAGCTGCGCCCGGTGGAGGTGATTACGTGATGGGGGAAGGGATCGTGTTCGATGAGGTTTCCAAGTTCTACGGCGAGGTTCTCGGGGTAAACCGGGTTTCCTTGCACATCCCACCGGGGATCACGAGCATGGTGGGTCCGAACGGTTCCGGCAAGACGACCTTGATGAACCTGATGACGGGCCTGATCCATCCCGATCGCGGGTCCATTTCAGTTTGCGGCTTGTCACCTCGTAATCCGGAAAGTCTGATGCGCATCCTGGGCTACGCCACGCAGTATGATGCGGCCCCGCGTGGCGCCACTGGCTTTGACTTCGTCTCGGCCGGCCTGTTGCTCTATGGGTACTCCGCCGAAGAGACACGGCGGCGCGCCTGGCAGGCGCTGGAGCGGGTGAGCCTCACCGAGGCGGCGGGTCGCAAAGTGGCCGGTTATTCCAAAGGGATGCGGCAGCGGGTGCGGCTGGCGCAGGCCATTGCGCACGACCCTGAGGTTCTGGTTCTCGATGAGCCTCTGAATGGCCTTGATCCATTGGTCCGCGCTGAGACCATCGCGATGTTCCGGGAATTTGCCGCGCGCGGCCGGCATGTAATTCTTTCGAGCCACGTGCTGCAGGAAGTGGACGTCATTTCCGATCAAGTGATCCTGATCGCCAACGGCATGATCATCGCCGAAGGGCAGATCCGCAACGTGCGTGACGAGATTGAGGAGCATCCGAGCCAGTTCATGATCCGGTGCCGGGACGCCTCGCGCCTGGCCAGCCTGTTGTTCGATATGGAGCATGTGGCCGAGGTGAAACTGCACGAGGACCGGCAAGGCATGCTTGTACTGACTCGCAACCGCCGGGAGTTTTCCCTCGCGCTCACGCGGCTGGCCTCCAGCGGCAGTCCCGTGGAGAGCGTGATGGCGGCGGACGAAAACGTGGACGCTCTCTATGAGTACCTGATTGGAGGTGGCCGGTGAACCTGAAGTTTCGTCTTCGTCAAGCCGGGATGATTGCGAAGTTGGAACTGCGCCGCGTGTTCCTGGCCAAGCGCTCGCTTTGGGTTTATCTGTTAGCTTTGTTCCCCGCCGTTGTGTTCCTGGGCCATGGCATCGACGTCAAGCTGGACCAGCAGCGCTGGGCGGGCCGTGTGACCCCAGCCGCCGTGCTCGATTCCATTGAGCGGGGCGATTCCGAGGATGAGGTCATACGGCGCGCCGGCGATCCGGTCTCCAAGAGGCGGTACCGGCGCGGCCGGGACAGCCGCGGCAGCACCTTCTCCTATTTCGACGGGCAGAGGCGCGTCGATGTCCGCATTGAGGACGGACTTGTAGCCAGCAAAAATGTGCGCGCGCACGTCAACTTTGAAGAGGACCGCCAGGTCTTTGCCGGCTTCTTCCACTACTTCTATCTGCGGCTGGCGATCTTCTTTGGCTGCCTCGGGATTTTCATGAATCTGTTCCGGGGCGAGATGATGGGCAAGACGCTGCACTTCTGGTTTCTGGCTCCGGTGCGCCGGGATGTTCTCCTGGCGGGCAAGTACATGGCCGGGCTTGCGGCCGCCGTCACCATCTTCACGACGGGCGCTCTGCTCAGTTTTGCGGCGATGCTTTGGCCGCAGGATCCGGCGGCGGTGCAGGCCTACTGGCAGCAGCAGGGACCATCGCATTTATTCTGGTACGGGGCATCTTCCGCGCTTGCCTGTCTTGGTTACGGGAGCGTCTTTCTGGCGGCCGGGCTGCTCGTGCGCAATCCGATCATTCCAGCCGTTGTTTTGTCTTTCTGGGAGGGGATCAACGGCTTTCTTCCGGCCATGCTGCAGAAGTTGAGCGTGCTCTACTACGTCGAGTCACTAACCCCGGTGCCCGCACCGATTGGCGCCGATGCGCCTGTGCTGGCGCGCATGCTGCTGGCCCCGGCCGCGCCGGTATCGGCTGCTACGGCTGTGGCCGGGTTGCTTGGCGTGACAGTGCTTGTGCTGTGGATGGCGAGCCGCCGCATTGGGCGGCTCGAGATCAACTACAGCACGGAGTGATAACATTTTCGAATCTACATGATTGGTTCACTCGACAGTTTATACACTCCCGCTCTTCTTCTTGATGCCGACATATTCGAAGCCAACCTTGCCAAGATGCATGACGGGGTTGCCTTGGCCGCCCGTCGCATACGGCCGCACGCAAAGGCGCACAAATGTCCGGAGATTGCGCGGCGGCAGATGGCCTCTGGCGCATGCGGCATCTGTGTGGCAACGCTGGGCGAACTGGAACTGATGTTGGCGGCCGGCATTGAGGATATCCTGCTATGCTCGCCGATTGCCTCGCCGTCCAAGGCGCGCGCCATTGCGGCATTGGCCGCCGATCACCCTGAGATCAAGGTGGTGGTGGATCACCTGGATCAAGCGCGTCTGTACCAGCAGTCCGCCTGGGAGAAGGGAATCACGCTGCAGGTGCTGGTGGACCTCGATACGGGCGACCACCGTACCGGGGTGGTCTGCGGAGCCCCCGCGGTGCGGCTTGCAGAGGCTGTGGACGGAATGTCTCACCTGCGTTTTTCCGGACTGCAGGCGTTTTCCGGATCAGCCGCGCATACGGAAGGGCTGGACGGTCGCCGGGACCGGTCACGAAGCGTGCTCGGCGCGGCGGTGGAAACCAAGCAGGAATTGCTGCGCAAGGGAATGAACGCGGAGAACCTCACCGGGGGCTCCACGGGCACATGGAACATCGATACGGGCATCGACGGGTTTACGGAGCTGCAAGCCGGCTCCTATGTATTCATGGACGGCATGTATAGCCGCATCGGCGGCGTGGAGTTCGGGCACGCACTCACGGTGCTTGCGACGGTGGTGAGCTCGAACCACGCGGGACGATGTACGGTGGATGCGGGATTCAAAGCGTTCTCGACGGACCGGCCGTTTGGTCCGGATGCGATCGGGATTGAAGGCGCGCGCTGGCAATGGGCGGGCGACGAGTTCGGATTTGTCTTCGCGGATCAGCTTCCGGCCTTGGGCGAGCGCATCCGCTTCATCCCGCCGCACTGCGACCCGACCGTGAATCTCTATGACCGGATCCACGTGTGCAGAAACGGCGAGGTGGTTGCTACCTGGCCGCTGAAGCGGGTGGCTTAGGCCTCGGTTTCAGAAGTTCGCCCACGTATTTGCGTGCGACGCCTGATACGGATCGATCCTTCATTGCGGCGTGCCGATGCCCGCAAGGCAGTTCGATATACACTACGGCGTTGCTCGCGGGGAATCCATGTCAACTTCCTAGATCGGGACTTCTGGACAGCGCTACACCGCCGTGGGCACGGGAAGATTGCCGGCGCGCTCGCACAAGCGCTCTGGATACGGCGTTGTATGATCTGAATTATGAACTTGACAATGGATGATGGGGCTTCTCGATTCTGGGCTGCGGTCTTTGGATTCGTCTCCGCTATGAGCATCATTGTTGGAATCGTTTATTCGGCTAATCAGTACAGGGATAGTAAGCAAAAGGACCAGACCAACCTTGAGCTACAACTCGCCAACGCCAAGTTTGAGGCACAGAAACCTTTCTACCAACGGCAATTGGAGCTGTGCGAACAGGCTTCTTCCGCCGCCGCGATTCTCGCAACTCCCAAAGTCCAGATTGCTTCTGATCTTCAAAAGGCGAAGGGTGACTTTTGGAGGCTATACTGGGGCCCCCTGGGTATCGTTGAGGATGCGGAAGGCGTCGAAACCGCAATGAAAACGTTTGGCGATTGTCTCAACGGGCAATGCACTAAATCCATTGAATATCTGTCCCTTGATTTGGCCCACGTGTGCCGAGCTCTTGTCGCACAGAGTTGGAATATTACTTCACCGGCTTCTGATGCATCAGTGAAGAAAACTCCGGCTCCCTAAAAACGTTGGTCGCGAAGTCGTTCCGCCCAGCCCGAACCCGTCACCCGCAACCAGTTTTGGAAGATGGCTTCTCGCCAACATCCGGCGGACGGTCGCCAAACGGCGGGGAAATGCCCAGCGAACTTCCTCCAACCGGACTTAACACGGGACCGGAACGGCCGGAGGAGCGGATTCAATAGGAAGGTTCACTGGTTCATGAGTAAAAGGCGGGTAGCTAACTGGAGCACCAATGAATTCGGCTGTGACGAAGAATGAAATGGCTTCGACAGCCTTTGTTGTGCCAAAGCGATGGATGCAGTGAAACTCCCCCGGTTGTTTCTGTTTTGAGCTGCCAGCGCTTCGGCGCTTGCGAGAAGTGACCCAGGTCTGCTCTCCAAGACTGACCCGGCGGTCTGACTGAGTCTCGGACTCCGCCCGAGGACGGGTGATCTCGGTCCTCCAGGTTAGTATCGCGACGCCAAGCATGTTCAAGCGAACCCGCGCCGATAGCGGTCAGCGATCTGCATAATGCGCTACGCTACTGACATGGATCGAGGAGAGGAATGGCGCAAGGTGCTGGATTCCGAAGTGCGGCGCTGGTCCGCCATGGCCTGCGAGCAATTGATTTCCGAGTTGCACGATCTGCAGGCATACGAGGTCGAATTCGATTCGAAGAAGTACCAGGTCGAAGTCGAACTCTTGGAGAATACCGGCAAGTACGTTCACGTCATGGTGGCTGTTGATGACGGTAGCCTTCCGGCATCCATTTCACCTTTGACCCACAGCTTCATCTGCTCAAAGTCTCAGCCAACGATTTAGTGCAAACGCGGTCAACGCATCCTATCAGCGGGTTCAGCCGGGCGTGGATAACCGGAAATCTGCACGACGCACTACAGTAGAGTGTTTGATTTGCAATGAGCCGGAGGTTGCTGCGCCCCGGAGAGGAGTGCAATTCCCCTCCAGGGCAGGAGCTTCTGGGAGTCGTTACCTCCCATGGGCCCTCCCGAGAATCCAACAAGCTACCCCGAAAATCAAGAGTCGGGTCGGCCGAAGCGATTGGCACGCCGGCCGCGGACACGGCTGTGTCTGCTGAAGGGATGTGAGCAGCGCTTTCATCCCCGGCAGGCACGCCAGCGCTACTGCAGCGAGGGATGCCGGGATAAGGCGCGAAAATGGTCGCGCTGGAAGGCCCAGGAAAGATACCGGGCGACCAGCGCCGGCAAGCAGCAACGGAACGGTCAAAGCCAGCGCTACCGGGAGCGCGTGAAAAGCCGGAAACCGCCAGAGCCAGAGGCAGTTCACGAGGCCGCGAGGGTAATCACTACAGAACATTTTTTTCGACCATTGCTGCGACCGGCCTGGCTGCTACGAGAGATTCACGCCCCAGCGGCGAAGTCCCTTGCAGCACTTCTGTTCGGCAGAGTGCCGGCGAGCGTTGGATCGCGTCCGGGAACGGGAGCAGCGCTGGAAACAAGCGCGTGATTTAAGCCGGACATATTGATCGGCTGGAGGCGGTCGGCTTACATTCAGCCTGTCCGATGCAACTGGAGTTTCACCAACTCGACCGGCGCTGGGAGCACCTGCGA
>JAENWC010000342.1 GCA_016650235.1 Terriglobia bacterium | reverse complement strand
GTGGACCTCGCCCTCGCACAGTCACCGCGGCGCGGGCCTCGTACTCGCCGCCATCCTCGTTTTCACGGCGGCCTCCTACGGCATCACCATCGCCCAGCAGAGCGGCATCCAAGCTCCGGACGCGGTGACGGTCGATGGCAAGACGTATTCCCTACAGCAGGGACGCATTTTCCTCTACTTCTTTGACCCGGCCTGCAGCCACTGCTTTGACGCCGCCAAACAGATGTCCACCTACACATGGAAGGACGCCAAGGTGATCGCGATCCCCACCACAACCCCGCAGTTTGCCGCGCAATTTCTCGCCGACACCGGCCTCAAAGCCACGGTGACGGGCGATGCCGCCAAACTCCGACAGGTATTCAAGTTCGGAGATCCCCCCTACGCCGTGGCCCTCGAACACGGCCGCCAAAAGGCCGCCCTCATCCATTTCGATGCAGTGGAGCCGCGCAAGACGCTACAAGCTCTGGGTTGGATCGACTAGAGCCTCATTCCAGCCGCAAGAGTCCTCAGCTTATTTTGATCACGTCTTCGACGCGCTCCAGGGTTTCCTCATCAACCGCGCCAAATGGTAGCTGACGAGCCGTTCGGCACCGGTAACGGGCCAAGTTGTGGATGCCGACTCGCCCGAGATTCGGGGAAGGCCGCGCGAACCGGGAAGAAACCGATAAGCACAGGTTCGATCCAACGGGGTAGTGAGGACTGCTTTTCGAGATCGGTCCGAAAGCGGCGTTTGCTATGCCAGATCGCCTGGGCGGCAATTCATACCAAAAACATTCTCTTCGCCGGCACAGTTAGGCCTGGATGTCCGCGCCGTTGTTGGATCATCAACCTGCAAACCCGGCATTCCGATCTTGCCCGGAAGGCCGGCGACATCGGCAGTTGATCGGGAAGATCGGTTCATCGCACCACTGTCGCCGCTGATGCACACTACTTTCCACGCTACGCCTTCGGGTGCGACTTATCGTAAACCGCCATCAAGTCCGCCAATGACACCTGCGTATACTTCTGCGTGGTCGCGAGCCGCGCATGCCCCAACAACTCCTGAATGCTGCGCAGGTCCGCCCCGTCACTCAACAGGTGCGTCGCAAAGGCGTGCCGCAACGCGTGCGGATGCAGTGAGCTATCTCCGGTTAATTGTACGGCGTAGAACTTCACAATGTTCCGCACACTGCGGTCGCTCAGCCGCCCGCCATGATGATTCACCAATAACGCGCGTACCCCGGGGGCAGCTTTGCGTTCCAACAAATATGCATCCAGCGCGGCGGCCGCCTTGCTTCCATAGGGGACCTGCCGCTCCTTCCGGCCCTTGCCCCGCACGCGCAGCCAGCGTTCCGCAAAATCGATATCCTCCAGGCTCAGCGCCACCAGCTCAGCGGCGCGCAGGCCGCTGCCGTAGAGCAGTTCCAGAATCAACAGATCGCGGCCCGCCTGATGGCGGCCCATCTGGTTCCGCGCAACCTCGTCCAGCAAGTGGTTGGTCTGCTCCGGCGTCTGCACCGTAGGAAGCTTCACGGGAGCCTTCGGCGTGTGCAGCAGCTTAGGAACATTGACATCCACCAGCCCCTCGCGAACCAGGTAGCGGTAAAAGCTGCGCACCGCCGCCAGTTTGCGCCGCATCGAGACAGCCTCCAACCGGCGGTCGTATAACGACCCCAGCCATTCCCGCAATGCCAGCATGTCGATGGATCGTACCTCTGGCGGCTCCCCGCCCGGCGGCGTGAAATAACTGGTGAACTGCTCGAGATCCGAAGCGTAATTGCGCAATGTGTGCGCCGAGACGTTCTCCCGCCGCCGTTCTTCCAGATACTCCGCGGTGAGTTTCTTCAGATCAGACATGAGCACCCAAATACTCGTCCAACTTCTCCAGCGCCCGCCGGCACACTTCTTCATGACGCGCCTTCTTGTCGCGGCGCAGCTTGATCCGTGTTGGCTCGTCCAGTTGCGGTAGAAGGTCGAACGTAATGTTGGCCGGCTGATAGTCGCGCGGGTCGGCGCCGGAAACGTAAGCGCACAGCGACCCCAGCGCGGTCTCCCGCGGCGGTGCCGCCGGCATCCCTCCGATTGCCAGTTGTGCCGCGTGCCGCCCGGCCAACAATCCAGTGGCAATCGACTCCACATAACCTTCAATGCCCGCGATCTGACCGGCAAACAGAATGCGCCCCTCACTGCGCAACCGCAGTGTCGGCGACAACAGGGCCGGTGCATTGATGTAGGTGTTCCGGTGTATCTGGCCGTACCGGAGAAATTCGGCGTTCTGCAAACCAGGGATCATGCGAAGAATGCGCGCCTGTTCCCCGTACTTCAGATAATTCTGAAAGCCAACCAGATTGTAGCTGGACGAGCGCAAGTTCTCCTGGCGCAATTGCACCACCGCCCACGGACGGCGGCCCGTGCGAGGATCGGTCAAACCCATCGGCTTCATCGGCCCGAAACGCAAAGTCTCCGGCCCCCGCCGCGCCAACTCCTCCACCGGCAGGCATGCTTCAAAAAAAGCGCAAGGGGCGCTCGCCTTAGGTTCGTGGCTGGCAGTTCCGTCTTGCGCGTGTTCCTGAATAGCAATATCCTCCGCGATGTGCGGTGTGTGGCTCTGCGCCTCCAGCAGGGCCGCAACAAACTGCTCGTACTGCTGCTTGTCGAATGGGCAGTTGATGTAATCGTCCGTGCCGTCCAACGATTTGCCATACCGGGAGGCCTTGAACGCGATGCTCATATCGATGGATTCAGCTTCCACAATCGGGCTGATGCTGTCATAGAAGAACAGCCGCTCGCTTCCGGTACGCCGCGCAATCTCGCCGGCCAGGGCGTCGGAGGTCAGGGGTCCACTCGCAATAATGACGATGCCGTCCTCCGGAATCGACGCCACTTCTTCCCGGCGCAACTCGATGCCCGCAAGCCCTTCCATCACGCGGCTCACTTCACCCGAGAACAGGTCCCTGTCTACCGTGAGCGCCTGCCCGCCCGGCACGCGAGTCTTCGCCGCTACCCGCAGCAGCAGCGAGTCCATGCGCCGCAGCTCCTCCTTCAGCAGCCAAGGCGCGGTTCCAATCGACTCGCTCTTCAAGGAATTGCTGCAGACCAGTTCCGCCAACCGGTCCGTCTTGTGCGCCGGCGTCTGTTGCACCGGACGCATCTCATATAAGGTTGCCCGCAGCCCCGCCTGCGCCACCTGCCAGGCAGCTTCCGTCCCCGCCAGTCCGGCCCCGATAATGTGAATTCTTTGTGCCAATCTATCCTTATTGTAGGTCTTCGACAGGTGAGGCCGACCTTCCTTTTGCTATGCTGATGGCGTGTCGCGGCTATTTGTACTCTTCTCGATTCTTGCTTCCACCGGGCTAGCTCAAACCGGTCTGTTGGACATTCTGGGCCAGGAACTGGACCGTAATTTTCAGGTCCTGTCCCGCAAGGGTGACCCGCCCGCATACTACATCGCCTACGCCGTGACCGATGAGGAGGCCTCTGCCGTTACCTCCACTCTCGGCACAATCACCAGCCAGGACAAGCGCCATTCCCGGAGGCTGGATGTCACTGTTCGCGTCGGGTCCCCCAAGCTGGATAACTATCATGCCATCCGTGGAGAAATGGCCCAGTTCACCTCCGGGATGCTGATCGCCTTGGACGATAGCCCTGATGCCATCAAGCTGCGGTTGTGGTCTGAGACCGACCGCTGTTACCGCTTGGGCGTCCAACGTCTCATTAGCATCAAAACGAACAAAGATGTCAGCGTGGCCGATAGAGAGGCTTCCGACGATTTTTCCAGCGATCAGCCCTCCAAGTTCACAGAGGCTGTTCCCGCGCTTCGCTTCGACTCGGACGCCTGGGCCGCGCGCCTCCGCAAGCTTTCCGCGCGCTTTGCCAAGTATCCCTCCATCATTTCTTCCTCCGTCAGCGTCGTCGCGGAACGCGAGATAAAGTATTTCGCCAACACCGAAGGCGCACGCATCAGCCATGGACAACAGTTCTCCCGCGTAGCTTTTTCCGCGCAAGGCAAGGCCAGCGACGGCATGGACCTCGCAACATTTGACAGCTTCAATACATCCGATCCCGCGCGCCTGCCGAAAGATCCTGAAATCGAAAGCGGCATTGACAAGGTGGCGAAAGACCTCAACAAGCTGCTCGACGCGCCGCTCGTCGCCCCCTTTGTTGGTCCTGCCATTCTGTCCGGCCGCGCCGCCGGCGTTTTCTTTCACGAAATCTTCGGGCATCGCGTCGAAGGGCATCGTTTGAAGGACGAATCCGACGGCCAGACTTTCGCCAAGAGCATCGGCGCGCAAGTACTGCCGGACTTCATCTCGGTCACCTTCGATCCCACCCTGCGCCAAGCCGCCGGATCCGATCTCAACGGTTTCTACCAGTACGATGACGAAGGCATCAAAGCCCGCCGTCTCCCGCTGGTGGAAAAAGGGATCCTCAAAACATTCCTCATGTCGCGCACCCCGGTGCCAGGCATCGCCATCTCCAACGGGCACGGCCGCCGCCAGGCAGGGGCAGAGGTGGTTTCACGCCAATCCAATCTGCTGGTGGAACCAAGCCGCCAAGTGCCCGAGGCAAAGCTGAAGGAGATGCTCATTGCGGAAGTCAAGCGCCTCAACAAACCCTATGGCTTCTACTTCCAGGAAATTACCGGCGGCTTCACCAATACCGGCCGCCGCGGCATTCAAGCCTTCAAAGTGATTCCCTTGGTCGTGTACCGCATCTATCCCGACGGCAAAGAAGAACTCGTGCGCGGCGCTGACATTGTCGGCACGCCGCTTGCCAGCTTCTCCAAAATCATCGCCGCCGGTGATAAGGCCGAGGTCTTCAACGGCTACTGCGGGGCCGAGTCCGGCAGCGTTCCCGTTTCCGCCGTCTCCCCCTCCATTCTCGTATCCGAGCTCGAGATCCAGAAGAAGGAGAGCTCCCGGGATCGCCCGCCCCTTCTGGCGCCGCCCACCGCCTCCATCGGGGGATCAAAATGAGACCGCTCGCCTTTCTGCTTATCTCCGCTTCGTTTCTCGCCGCTCAAAAACCCGCCCCCGATCCCATCATGACGGCCCTCGCCCAAGAGTTGGAGCGTTCCCGCTCCCTGCAGCTCGAAGGCGTGGACGCTCCCTACTACGTCGAGTACTCTCTGGACGATCTACACGCCTTCAGCGTCGTCGCTTCCATGGGCGCGGTGGTCCGCTCCAATGACACCCATACTCGCTTGCCCCGCCTGCAGGTACGGGTTGGCGACTACGCCTTCGACAACACCAACTATGTCTTCTCTGATTTCTTCGGACGCTCCAGTGGCGTAAGAATCCCTCTCGATAACGATCCCGTAGTCCTGCGCCACCACTTCTGGCTCTTGACCGATCGCGCCTTCAAGGGAGCCGTCGAGGCCATCTCCCGCAAACGCGCCGCTCTCAAGAGCGTCACGGTACAGGAGGAGATCAAGGATTTCTCCAAAGCCTCCCCGGTCACCCTCACCGCCCCGGACCGTCCCATCGCCTTTCAACGCCAATCCTGGACGGCCCAGACGCGCGCGCTCTCCGCTGTGTTTTCGAAGTATCCCCAGATCACCGCATCCAATGCGGAATGGGAAGCCTCCTACACCGACAGTTACTACTTGAACAACGAAGGCTCCCGCGTGCGCTTCCCCGATGATATTTTCACCATCCGCGTGCGCGCCGCCGCGCAGGCCCCCGACGGAATGCCCGTTCGCGACGCCGCCACCGTTCTGGCCCGCACTCCCTCCGCGATTCCAGCCCAATCCGAACTCCAGCGCAAGGCTGAGCGGATCGCTGAAAATGTCACCGCCCTGCTGGCTGCTCCAATGGCCGAAGATTACACAGGTCCCGTTTTGGTGGAAGGGGACGCGGCCCCGCAACTGTTCGCGCAACTGATCGGTACTAACCTCGGTCTCACGCGGCGTCCCGTCGCTGAGCCGGGCCGTACGCCGCCCACTCCCTCCAGCGAACTCGAAGGCCGCATCGGTTCCCGCGTGCTGCCCGAATGGTTGGATGTGGTGGACGATCCCACCCAGCAGGAGTTCCGCGGCCATCAACTCCTCGGCTACTATCCCGTGGACATGGAAGGCGTTGTCCCCGCTCCCCTCACCGTCATTGAAAAGGGAACGCTCAAGAGCTACCTGCTCACCCGTCAGCCGGTCCGCGGCTTTGATGCCTCCAATGGCAGAGCTCGTCTCCCAGGTTCATTCGGAGCCAAGGCCCCCATCTTCAGTAACCTCTTTGTCCGCGCCAAGGAGTCCGTCTCCGCCGATGCACTCAAGAAGAAGCTGCTAGAAATCGTCGTGCAGCGCGGTAAACCTTACGGAATCATTCTGCGTAAGCTCGACTTTCCCTCTTCGGCGCCTGCCGATGAACTGCGCCGGATCAGCGCGGCCTCATCCCAGCGCGGCGGCGCGGCCCGCATGGTTGCAGCTCCTCTCCTCGCCTACCGCGTTTATCCCGATGGCCGCGAGGAATTGGTGCGCGGGTTCCGTTTCCGCAGCCTCAGCGCCCGCTCCCTGCGCGACATCATCGCCGCCTCGGACACCGAGAATATCTTCGACTTTTTGGGCAACGGAACCTCCCTGCCTATGCTCGGAGGTGGCGGCTACGTTTCGGGCCACACCGTCGTTGCCCCTTCGGTTCTGTTGGAGGACCTCGAACTGGATCGTCGTGAAGAGGACTGGCCCAAGCTTCCGCTTGTGCCCCCGCCTTCGCTAACGGGAAGCCGATTCTGAGCCGCGGCCACGGGGAGCGGACCGAAAGAGGATGATTAGGCCGGCAGGACACTAGCGTTCCATGCGTATTCTTTCGCGCGCCATATTCCGCGAAACCTTCAGCTCCGCGCTGCTGGGGACCATCCTGTTCACCTTCGTCCTGTTCCTGCAAAAGCTCGGCTCCGGCAAGCAGTTTGAAATCCTCGTCCGAGGCTCCGCGCCTGCTTCCACGGTCGCCTACCTGTTCGCTCTGATGCTCCCTCCCACGATGATCTTCGCCCTTCCCGTCGGCACACTGGTCGGTGTTCTGATTGGCTTGGGCCGTATGTCCGCCGATGGCGAGATCACCGCCATGCGGGCCGCCGGCGTGCCCAGCCGCCGGGTAGTCCCGCCGGTGTTGGCCTTTGCCATGCTCGCCACCGCGCTGACAGCGGCCTCCTCTCTTTGGCTCACCCCGCTTTCCATCCGCGAAACCTACCGCATCCTGAATCAAATCATCTCCCAGCAACTCACCGCGGAAATCCAGCCCCGTGTTTTTGAAGAGCAGTTCACCAATACCAACACTATCCTCTATGTCGGCGACGTCATCCCCTCCTCCACCACCGTGGTCCGCTGGCGCAATGTCTTCATCGCTGACCTCACTCCGGCCAGCGAGCGATCCAAACCCGGCCGCGAATATGGCGACTCGCCCCGCATCACTGTTGCATCCGAGGCCTTCGCCATCCCCGACCCGGCCCGCAACAGCATCCAACTTTCCATGACCGGCGTCAGCACCCACGAGGTGGATAAAAACCCGGACCTCTACTACAACACCTCAACTCCCAAGGGCGACCAGGTGCTGGCCGCCAAGCCGCGCTCGGAAGCCAGCGCCAAAGCCTTCATCTCCATGGACACACGCCCGCTCATGGCCGAGGCCGCCACCAGCAAGGAAGCGCGCATCGAGCTCCATCAGCGTTTTGCCCTCCCGCTCGCCTGTCTGCTGCTCGCCATTGTCGGCATCCCTCTCGGCGTCTCCTCGCGCAAATCAGGCAAGTCCGGCGCATTCGTCCTCACCGTGCTGCTCGCTTTCTTCTACTGGATGGCGCTCGGAAGCCTGGTGCGCATGGCGCAGCAGGGAAAACTTCCCGTCCCGTTGGCGGTGTGGCTCCCCAACGCGGTGTTCACCGTGGGCGGCCTCATCCTCCTCGCGGGCCTCGAACGCCCGGGCGACCGTGACTTGCTCTCGCGCGCCAAGGTCATCCGGGACCGCATAGGCGCGGCCCTGCGCCGATTGCTCTTCTCAACCGGCAACCGTAATTCCTCCTTTGTCCCGCGCCTCCCGCGCCTTCCCATACTCCCCGGCGTGGTGGATACTTACATTCTTTCCAGCTTCCTCTTCTACGTCGCCATGCTGTTGTTCAGCTTCGTAATGATGGCCCACTTCTTCATCTTTTTTGAGCTGCTCGGTGACGTCTTTACGCGCCGCATCCCCCTGCAAAGAGTCCTCAACTATCACATCTTTCTCACTCCGCAGCTCATCTACGTCTCCGCCCCCATGAGCGTTCTGGTCGGTGTGCTCATCACCTTCGGCATCCTTTCCAAAAACAACGAAGTCATCGCTATGAAGGCCTGCGGCGTCAGCCTCTACCGCCTCTCTGTTCCCATCCTGCTGGCCAGCCTTATGCTCAGCGCCGGCCTGTTCGCCTTCGACCACTACTACATTCCGGAGGCCAACCGAATCCAGGAGGGCATCCTCAGCGAAATCAAAGGCCGCCCCGTC
>JAENWC010000341.1 GCA_016650235.1 Terriglobia bacterium | reverse complement strand
GTACGTGGAGCCGGGCGTCCATCTGTTGCCCCGCAAGATGCGACACGACCTGATCGCATTCGGGCGCTATGAAAAGTTCAACACGCAGCATCGAATGCCGGCCCGCTACCTGCCTCTGCCGCAGTTCAACCGCAGTTCGTGGATAACAGGAATTACCTATAAGCCACATGCGGATGTAGCTGTTAAGTTCGACTATAACTTTAATAGAAATGCCAGCACGGTGGTCAAGCCAATCGATGGCGTCAATCTAGGAATTGGATGGTGGTTCTAATGAGACTGATTCTTGCCTTTTTGCTGGCGAGTCTGGTGACCCCAGGCCAGGAGACGAAGCCGGACCGCACCATCAACATTACCGCCGAGCGCTTCACCTTCAACCCGTCGCGGATCACCGTGAAGCGGGGGCAAGTGATCGAGTTTGTGGTAACCAGCGACGATACGGACCACGGGTTCAAGATCCCGGCGGCCGGCATAGACGCAGCGATTCCGCAGTCCGGCAAAGGTGAGTTGCGCATCCGGTTTGTAGCCAACGAAAAGGGCAAGTTTGTGTTTGAATGTTCCCGTCCATGCGGGGCAGGGCACAACCTCATGCGCGGCGAGATTGTGGTGAAGTGAGCGATGAAGAAACTTCTCCTCTGTTTGGGAATTGCCTGGATCGGGTTGCACAGCCAACAGAACTTGCCGCAACCCGGCGATCCTCTGCCTGGAATCACGCCGCATGAATTTGAGATGTTCCGGTTGGGCCTGGACGACTTCACAGAGGTAGAGACGGCCGAGGAGGGGTTGGGTCCGGCATTCAATGGAACCAGTTGCGCCGGTTGCCATTCGGTGCCGGCCGTTGGGGGAGTCACCTCTATGACCGAAACCAGGGCCGGTCATGTGGACGAAGAGGGCAACTTCACCGAACTCAACGGTGGCACCCTGTTTCATCTTTTCTCAGTCCCGAACCATCTATGCCAGGTGCAGATTCCAGCCAAGGCCAATGTTTTTGCACGGCGCTCTCCGCTTCCCTTGTTTGGCGCGGGGTTGGTGGAGGCCATCGCGGACGAAACCATCCTCGCCCTGGAAGATCCGGACGACCGCAACGGCGACGGCATTCGAGGCCGCGCGGCGAGAATCGAGGACGTGGCAACCGGGAGGCCGAGGATTGGCCGGTTTGGATGGAAGGCGCAGCAGGCCACCCTGCTCGCTTTTTCCGGCGATGCTTACCGGAATGAGATGGGAATCACAAACGACCTGTTTCCCGAGGAGGTGGCGCTTGGGATTTCGCCGGAGTCGATGAAGCTATGCAGCCCCAGACAAAGGATAGAGGATGTGCGCGACCGCCGGACGGGCTTGCGCGGGATTGACAATTTCGAGAGCTTCTTGAAATTCCTGGCCCCGCTGGCCAGAGGGCCGGTGAACGAGCAGGTTCGGCGCGGCGAGGCGACCTTCCGGGTGATCGGTTGCGCCAGTTGCCACACACCGCAGCTGATGACCGGGCCGAATGCCAACCCGGTGTTTGACCGCAAGCCCGTAGCGCTTTTTTCCGACCTGCTGTTGCACAACATCGAAACCGGCGATGGGATTGTGCAGGCCGGAGCCAAGGCTAACGAGATCCGAACCCCAGCCCTATGGGGACTGCGCTCGCGCCGCCCACTGATGCACGACGGCGCATCGTTGACCACAGAGGATTCCATTCTGCGCCATGGAGGCGAAGCGAGCGCTGTCCGCCAGCAATTTCTTTCTTTAACTAAAGATGAGCGCCGCGATCTGGCCACCTTCCTGAATTCGCTGTGATTCGGAGTGGTGCTATAATGCCAGCAGTTTATTTCTTTGGGAGGGGCAGTATGCATCCTAGGCAGATTCTCGCACTGACGCTTGCGGCTGGAGCGGTTTCGTTGTTTAGTCTCGCCGCATCTGAATCCACAACCTCAAAATCATTTACCGCGCAGCAGAAGCGCTGGTGGGCCTTCCAGCCGGTAGTGCAGCCGACAGTGCCGGCAGTGAAGGATTCATCTTGGATTCGCAATGAGATTGACGCATTCATTCTGGCCAAGCTTGAGGAGAATGAGCTGCGGCCCAATCCGCCTGCCGGCAAGGCCACTCTGCTGCGGCGCGCAACCCTCGATGTAACCGGCCTCGCCCCCACACCGGAGCAGCTCCGGGACTTCCTCAACGACACTTCCCCGCAAGCATTCGAAAAAGTAGTGGATCGTCTGCTCGCCTCGCCTGCCTATGGCGAGCGCTGGGCGCGGCACTGGCTCGATGTGGCCCGCTATGCCGATAGCGAAGGCTTCAAGAGCGATGAGACCCGCCCCAACGTCTGGCGCTACCGCGATTACGTAATCGACTCCTTCAATCACGACAAACCCTACGATCGTTTTGTGCAGGAACAGATTGCCGGCGATGAGATGTTTCCCGGCAGCCCATCCGCCCTCATCGCGACTGGTTTCAACCGTCACTTTCCCGACGAGAGCAACGCGCGCAACCTGATGCAGCGCCGCCAGGAACTGTTGAACGACGTCACCGATACGGTGGGATCGGCATTCATGGCGATGACGGTTGGTTGTGCCCGCTGCCATGATCACAAGTTCGATCCGATTCTTCATAAGGACTACTACCGCCTGCAGGCATTCTTTGCCAACACGCGCGCCGAGGACAATTTGGTCCTTGCGTCCGCGGAGCGAAAACAAGCCTGGGAGCAGAAAAACGCAGTATGGGAAGAGAAGACTGCCGCCATTCGATCGGAAATGGCGCAGATCTTGCGGCAGAAGATCGCGGCGCTGTACAAGGAAAGCTTTGACAAATTCCCCGAAGAGATACAGGACGCGGTCAACACAGCCGCTGCCGGCCGCACCCCTATTCAATGGCACATGTACTACAAGGCCAAGCCGCAGCTTGCTCCTTCCGATGGAGCGGCGGCCGCCAAGCTCCGCGGCGCAGAACAGCAACGCTATTCCGAGTTGAAAAGGGAGCTGGCTCAGTTTGAATCCATCAAACCAGAACCCCTTCCCGTCGCTCAGGGAATGATCGATAACTCTGATGCTTCTCCCAAAACGCATGTGCTCGCCGTCGGCGTCTACGACGCTTATCAAGAGGAGGTGCAGCCTGGATTCCTCACTGTCCTCGATCCCTCCAATGCCAGCGTGGCGCCTCCGGCGGGAATACGCTCTTCCGGACGCCGCACGGCGCTCGCCCGGTGGCTGAGCAGTCCTGACAATCCGCTGACGGCCCGCGTCATGGTGAACCGCATCTGGCTCCATCATTTTGGACGCGGCATCTCGAATTCACCAAACGATTTTGGCGCGATGGGTGAGCGTCCCAGTCATCGTGAGTTGCTCGATTGGCTGTCGGCGCAATTTGTGAAGGATGGCTGGAGCATGAAAAAGATGCACCGCCGCATTCTCCTCTCCAACGCGTGGCAGCAGTCTTCCGCGTTTCGTGAGGATGCAGCGGCGAAGGATTCGGGCAACAAACTGGTATGGCGTTTCAACCGCCAGCGGCTGGAAGGGGAGACCATACGCGACTCCATGCTCCAGGTTTCCGGATTGCTGAACGCAAAGATGGGTGGTCCTGGAGTTTTCCCGCCCCTGCCTCCGGGTGTTGTCACGCGCGGTGGGTGGAATCAACATGAGGATATCGAGGACACACACCGCCGCAGCATTTACACTTTCGTGCGCCGCAACACGCGCTATCCGATGTTTGAGGCATTCGACATGCCCGATACGCACGAGAGTTGCGGCCGGCGCACCACCACCGTCACTTCCACGCAAGCTCTGGAACTGCTGAACAATGAACAGGTGGTCGGGTGGGCCAAGGCGCTGGCCCAGAGGGTCAGGAACGATAGCGGCCTTGCGCCGCAAGCGCAGGTGGAGCGCGCCTACCGCTTTGCCTTCTCCCGCGCTCCGTCGGAACAGGAGATTGCAGCAGGACTGCAATTCCTGGACAAGCAGTCGGGCATCGCCGGGAGCAACGATGCGGCCTTTTTGGACTTCTGTCACATGCTCCTGAACTCGAACGAATTTGTCTATTTGAATTGAGGCTCGTCCCGATGCCCACAATGAACGATCAACTTTCCCATCATTGGTCAGTGAGTAACCGCCGCGAATTCTTCACCCGCGCCGGAAGCGGGTTGGCAGGGTTGGCGCTCGGTTCTATGACGGCACAGGCGGCCGGCACTCGCGATGCTCTTGCTCCCAAACCTCCGCATCACAAGCCCAAAGCCAAATCGGTGATCTGGTTGTTTATGGAGGGTGGCCCAAGTCACCTCGACCTGTTTGACCCAAAACCCAAATTGAATGAACTCAGTGGCCAGCCCATGCCGGAGTCGTTTGGGAAGCCGATCACGGCGATGGGAACCGCGGGCAACACGCTGATGGGCTCACCCCGGCAATGGAAGCAGCACGGCCAGAGCGGATTGTGGGTTTCCGATTGGTACCCGCATATCGCCCAGCACATGGATGATGTCGCCGTCATACGCTCCTGTTGGGCCAACGGCCTCAACCACGTTGGATCGGTTTGCCAGATGAACACCGGCGACATTCTGGCCGGACGCCCGTCGATGGGCGCATGGGCCACCTATGGGCTGGGCGCGGCCAATCGCAATCTGCCAACCTTTGTCGTGTTACTGGACGATAAGGAAGTGGTAGGGGGCTCCAAGAACTGGAGCTCCGGATTCCTGCCGGCCACCTACCAGGGCACGCAGTTCCGTCAAGGCGACACACCCATCCTCCATCTGAAGTCTCCGCAGGGAGTGAGCCAGGCGCGGCAGCGCGGCAAACTGGATTATCTGCGCGAGTTGAATGAGCGCTTCTCGCAGGACAAGCAAGAAGATTCGGAATTGGACGCCAGAGTGCAGAGCTTCGAGTTGGCCTACAAGATGCAGGCCGAGGCCCCCGAAGCCGTGGATCTGACCCGTGAATCCGAAGCCACGCGCAAGCTCTATGGAATCGACCAGGAGGAAACGGCTCCGTTCGGAACCAACTGCCTGCTCGCCCGCCGTCTTGTGGAACGCGGCGTGCGGTTCGTCGAGTTGTACTGTGGATCAGGCAGCGGTTGGGATGCGCACGCCAACATTGAGGCGAATCATTCCAAGTGGTGCCGAGCCTCCGACAAGCCTGTCGCCGGACTGCTCGCGGATCTGAAATCGAGGGGCATGCTCGAGGACACGCTGGTTGTATGGGGCGGGGAATTCGGCCGCACCCCATTCAATGAGAAAGGCAATGGACGCGATCACAATCCATGGGGCTTCACCATTTTCATGGCCGGCGGTGGAGTGAAGGGCGGACAGGCCATCGGCACCACCGACGAAATCGGGTTGCGCGCCGTCGAGCGGCCCTGCCATGTCCACGACATTCATGCCTCGATGCTGCATCTGCTGGGCATGGATCATATCCGGCTCACCTATCAGCACAACGGACGCGCCGAGAGGCCCACCATCGTCGGCGG
>JAENWC010000340.1 GCA_016650235.1 Terriglobia bacterium | reverse complement strand
TTGAGAGGTTGGCATCCCGGACAATGGCGCGTAGCAGTGGTGCTTTGATGGTCCGACCGGGATGAACGGGCACCACGGTCCGAGTCTTCGTCTCAGGGTGGATCAGGATCAAGTGGCTTCCGCTTTGCCGGTCTTCGACGAATCCGGCGCGCTTGAGCGCCCGGACCACCTTGCGCGCAGTCAGAGACGGAAGTTTGGACATGATCAGGCAGGAACGGTCACCCTGCCCTGAAATGACCGTCGCTCTTCGGGGATCGTTTCCCCAGATGCCGCCAAGCTTTCCAGGTACAGCGCGATGGCTTCCTTGACGTTGCGCTCCGTCTCTTCCAGGGTCTCGCCTTGCGTGTGACATCCGGGCAGAGCCGGAACGAATGCCACGTAGCCTCCTTCGGGCGCTTGCTCGTAGTAGACCGAATAGGAGAAGTTCTTGGGGGCCCTGCTCTTCATCACCTTCATTGTAGGAGGTACGGCTCAAATCAACAACTCCAACAATGCCGAGTTCGAATCTACTCTGGGGTCCTCGGCCCGAAGCGCACAACTTGCTGAAACAACAGGAGAGAACTCGAGGAAATAATGGCTCCCCATCATGGATTCGAACCAGTGACGGACTACCGTTGATCGGAATGCTCGCCCCTGGCGCCCGCCACGCCCGTGTGGCAATAAGCAGCCCGATGGCGCGAATTCTCATCGCCTTCCTTTTGTGCCGGTTCAGCGTGCAATGGAGAGGGCGTGTTCTCCCCGCGCCTCAGCCGCCCAGCCAGGCAAAACGCAAGATGAACAGCGCCGTCAGTACCCAGAGCAGCGGGGTTACTTGCCTGGCTTTGCCGCTCAACAGTTGCAGCAGCGTGTACATGGTGAATCCTATGGCCAGCCCGTTGGCGATGGAAAACGTCAACGGGATCATCGTGATAATCAGGAAAGCTGGAATCCCTATCGCAGGCTCGCTCCACTGGATCTCGCTCACATGCTGCAACATCGCCGCTCCCACCAGGATCAGAGCTGAAGCTATACGGCCTCGGACTCCACTCGACCAACCCGAACCCGGCTCCCGCCAATGTCGTTACAAGGATGCCGGCGAGCATTCCCGCGCGTATGCCGCGTGCCAGCATCCCGCCCGTCAGCAGAAGTCCAAACACGCTCAGCAGCGTACGCGGATCACGCAGATTTCCCAGCTTCACCGTAGTCGCGGCGTCAGGTACGATCAGCCCCGAGTTGCGGAATCCAATGAAGGCGATGAACAACCCGATGCCCACGGCCACCGCCGCATACAACTCCGCCGGAATCGCGAAGAAGATGCGTTCGCGAATCCCCGCCAGGGTCAACAACAGGAAGGCAACGCCGGATAGGAACACCGCGCCCAGCGCGGTCTGCCAGGCAACCCCCATCCCTTTCACCACGGTGTAGGTGAAGTATGCGTTCAATCCCATCCCCGGCGCCAGCGCGATGGGATACCGCGCGAAGGCCCCCATCAGAATCGAGGCGAAAGAGGCCGAGACGCAAGTGGCGGCCCATCACAGCAGTCACCGGCATTCCGGCATCCTTCAAAATGGACGGGTTCACAAAGACGATGTACATCCTACTCCACTATTGGAACTCCGTTTTGGAAATCCAGAAACGCCGCCAATCGTGCCACCTTGCGCCACACGCACCGGCTCATTGTCAGGCGGCAGCGTAGGTGGCTTCTTTGGTGAATCCTTTGGGAACGAATCAGACTGGAACAGCACACGGATTTTGGCACCCCCAGCGCAATGCAGGACGCTCTGGGGAAGCGATAGAGGCGAATCTTCAGCGGTGTGGTCTCGGCGGGGCAAGCGGCCACCGTGGATCGGAGGTCGGCAATCTCCGGTGAGAACCTTTGTGTTGACATGTGGTCTCGGTCCTTTCGCACTATCTACCTCGGCGCATTTTACCACCTTGGCTCTTGACTTGGGTGTCCGAAGTTCAATCCCCGCACCAGACGCTCTACAAGCCGCCGCCGCCGAAGCCGCAAAGAGAACAACGGGCGAGGCCGCTCCGTTTTGACGGAGGTGAGTAGAAAGCGCTAAAATCCAGCCATGCAAAAAATCTGCCCCAAATGTGCTGCGGACGGGCGCAAGAGGATGACCCGCTGGCATGTGGTGTGCGAACACCACAAGCTGTACCTGGAATGTGAGCGCAAAACGGAATGCGGATGGCGAATTCAGATTGCGGTGGTGTCCGAACAAGACCCCGGCGCACCCTTGCCGACAATCTGATGACATGCCGCCGCCTTCACCGTGAAAGGAGATTCAAAAGCTAGTCTTCGCAAGCGGTATGTACACGGTCTGCTCACAATGTTCTCTTGAACTCACGATCATCTTTATTGGGTTGCGTAATCCCAACCTTCGACAAAACCGATTACAAACGAAAACAAAAAATACAAAACGATGATCCAAGCAATCATTCTTATCAAGAGCGGTACTGTTTTCCAACCACTTACTGCGTTACGGTGAGGCTGTGGGTTGCTGGTGGTTGTGAATGCCGGTGCCTTGTTTGGTTGTTACAGCGGTGCCACACTTTCCGCAGAACTCTGCCCCTTCAACCGAAGATCCACAGTTGCTACAGAACTTTTGCATATTGGTTCCGTCTTTCCCGAATTGTATAACAACCATCGCCGTTGTCGCAATAGCGCTCAGCAGCTTATCTATCTCGCATAATCTCCATCTTTTCTGCCATCTTTACATTCATCTGCTGCACTTCTCGCATATTAACGACTGCATCGGAATTGCACGCTGGCACCCATAACTCTATTAGCTCAGCCCAGTGGCGGTAAATTGTTATATCATTTGCAACTAACTCACGGACGGTAGCCCTGCACAGCGTTTCCCGATAGCGTGAATCTAAGCACTCATATCCTAGCCAACAGTTCAGGACTAGCGATACGATAAATGAGATTAGAAGCGTTTTGTTTTTCATCGTCTTCCTTTGTGTCTGCCAGTTTCATGTCTGTGCCCGTGAAACAAGTTGTCAAGAATTGTCGCAACGAACCTTCCTGGTGCGATCTGAGGAAGGCTCCTATGCCCGCTTCCGCCCCAAGGCGGCAGATTCTACCAGCGTTCCTGACCTTTGCCGTGCTCCTTCCAGTTGTACGCTAAATTCAGAGATTTTCCAAGACGATTAACGAAATCCTCTTTGGGATGCGGAGAGTGCTGGTCTTGGGAAAAGTGACCTGGCCAGAATCAGAGATGCCAGAGGTTTTGAGCGGGAGAAGCTGAAGGAAGATGCCGTTGCCGCCTTGGTGGTGAACGATGGACCCTGCCAGCGCCGGAATCAGAGCGATTGGAAGAACATCTGCTGATCTGCCAATCATGCCAGGATCGGCTTCAAGGTACGGATGAATTCTTGGCGGCGATGAAGGCGGCGGCTGGGAAGATCAGGCAGGAGGAAAAAGACGAGTAGGAGCGGACTGTACGCAGAAAAGGACACCAGGAACGAGAGTTGATCTTCATGACCGCTTTTGTTTTCAGTCAATTACTGCGTTCCAAAAATAAACCTGAATGTAGGCCATGGTCACAAACGTCGTCGCGCTGGCCAGAATCTCCGTCCGCCAATTGGTGTTCAGTTCTTTGAATTGGAAGTAGCGTTCCAGTTCCTGTCGAAGGGCGGTATTACTCATGGATGGTCACCCGTAGCCCCGCTGCGGACAGTTCCATCTTCTCAATCCGGTAGCCCCATTCAAACGGAGTGCCGATTTTAGCATCCGGATAGTAGTGGAGAAGAAAGTGCCGCAGCAGGAAGTCGAGCGCGGCTCCGCTGATGGCGATGCCGGAAACGGTGACCCGTTCCAGGTCCACCTGGCCCCGTCCGCCCGGAAGGGAATGCACGCGCACAAAAACCTCGACGGGCCGGGCGCCTTGCAGCAGGTGCGAGAGGATGATGCCTGGCTCTTCCCCTTGGGAGTGGCTGAGCTTGAGGAAGTCCACCATGGCCTTTCCGGCGACGGTTCCCGGGCCGAGTTGAACGGATGGATTGCGGACGGCTCCGGGGAACTTCTCGGCGGCTTTGGCGCTGAGGAAAGCGGAGATCTCGGCGGGCGGGAAGGAAATGCGGGATTTGGCGGGGGATTTCCCCGATTCGATCCGCTTCACCTTACGGCTGGCCGATATGTAGTCGGGCGAGGCGGCCAGTGCCAGCAGTGCAAACAGGGGAAGGAAAAGCCTCATGCTTCCATGATGACAATGAAAAAGCCGCGATGCCCGGCTGGGAGCATGGGGGCTGCGGTTGTCGACCGGATTACCACACGTAGCGAAGGCCGAACTGGACGCAACGGTTGCCACCATCGGTGCTGGTTCACGAAGGCCGCGGCGTTGATCCGCGATTCGGGAATGCCGAAGTTGCGCGTGTTGGTCAGATTGTAGAACTCGGCGCGAAACTCCAGGTTCTGGCTCTCGAAGGTCCGGAATTTCTTGAAGGCGCCCATCGAGAATTCGCCGATGCCGTCTGCGCGGATGATATTGCGGCCGGCGTTGCCGGGCGGGTTGGCCGCTGTCACGTTGGCGAACAGGCTGTTGCGGGAATTGTTCACGGCGGCCGGTGTATTGAACGCGAAGATCTCGCTGATATTCATGCTGGAGATCGGGCGATCGGTGGCCACGTTGCCACGAATGGCGTTGCCCACCAGACCGTCGATACCGTTCAACCGCAAACCGGGGTCGATGCCGGCCAAAGGAGTAAACGGCGCTCCGGACTGGAAGGTAAGAAAGCCGCTAACCTGCCAGCCACCCAAAATACTGCCCGCGAGATTCTTCTGTTCACGAAGGAAGGGGAGTTCATAAATGAAGGTAGAGGTGAAGCGTCACACGTTGGACAATCCTTGGAATCGACCCCTCCTTTCAGGCTGAATGCAGGATGAGCCAGTGGAATTGCAGCGACCAAAGGCCAAGTCAGTTGAGTGACAGAGAGAGGAGGCATTCATGAGTGGGCTAAGGTTCCGTTGGCGGGAATCACTGAAGAACTGATGCCGGCATCCCGCTGCTGGACGGCTGGCGGACTGTTCCTTCTTGAGTGTTATAGCGCGGCGGCGGAAACGATCGGTGCCCGGTTCCGCAATGTAAGTTGTCTTCGCCTACAGCCCGTGGGTACAGTGTTGGAGTGGATCCTAAACAACAGCCTCTATTCGACGCCGACTTCCACACGGCGCGACAACCGAACGCGCTGTTCTGTCATCCGGACTTTCTGGAGCGGCTGGACTCGTACCGGACGCAGCCTGTCGGCAAGCGGGCGGCGCTGCTGCTACAGCGGCTGCTGATTGACCCGGAGCGGCTTCATTACAAGGCGACGCACGGGGAGAACAAGGGCTGGCGGCGGTCGCGTCTGGGAGGCTCGTCGGGCAGCCATTTCTACGCTTGGTGGGCGCCGCAGGGGGCGCTTCCGTTAAAAGCGCAGCCGGGGTTTGAGAAGGCGCCGCCAGGCTCGTTGTTCCTGCGGGATATACGCCATCATGACCACCATGCGCCGCTGCCTGCGCACGGGTTCCCGGACGATTATCTGCTGATTAGTGTGCCGGAGGTGCGCCGGGAGGAGTATGGGCCGGCGCCGTGGACGCAGCAGCAATCGAAGTTCGCCGGGGCGCGAGACGCGGTTCGGATTCTGAAGGGCCATCCGGGGTCGGGCAAGACGACGGCGCTGCTGCATGCGGCGGATTCGACGAGTGCGCGGCATATTCTGTATCTGACGTATTCGTCCGACTTGGCGGCGTTGGCGCAGGCGTTTTTCGACCGCTACTGCTCGGCTGACAGGAAGTACCATGTGCGGACTTATCCGCAGTTTGCACGGGAGTTGCTGGGCGTGGATTTGCCGCGAACGCCGTTGCCGGAGCTGCGGGCGCGGTTCAAGAACGATGTTGCTCTGCGGGGTCGGACACTGGGGCCGTGGGCGGACAACGTGCCTGCGCTTTTTGACGAATTTCACGCGCACCTGATTGGCGCGGCGCTCCCGGTGAAGATCGGCCGTTTTCCGGCGAATCTCTTTCCGCGGATGGATGATGGGGGTTACCGGGGACGGCGGACGCGCTTCATTGGCGCCACGGCAGTGGATGCCGCTCTCAGCACGGCCAACCGGATGGAGAAGACGGGCGGGTTGCTGGCGGCGCGATTCTTCCCGGATCTGCAACTGGCGTGGTCCATGGTGCAGAAACTTCCGGACATTCCGGCGGCGAGTCTGCCGTGGGACTGCATAGCGCTGGACGAGTGTCAGGATCTGACGCCAATAGAATCGTTTTTAGTGGCGCGGCTGGCCAAGCGGCTGGGTGAGCTGCGCGGGTTGCCGGTTCCGGTTTTGATTGCTGGAGATGAGGCGCAGACGGTGCGGCCAACGGACTTTGAATGGGCGTGGTTGAACGACATTTTTCACGCCGAAGTTTCAACGCCGTCCGAGCATAAGCTGCTGTCCAACCTGCGGAGCCCGCGGCAGATCGCGGAGTTGGTGAACCGGGTTTGGGACCTGTATGCCCATCTGGAGAAGCGGGACCGGCCCTCGGGACAGGGTTGGGCCTCGATTGAGGACGACGCGACGGACCAGGTCCTGTACTGCGCGGCGGCGCCGGGGGAGGACCTGAACACGCTGCTGGCGGATTTGGCGTCGCGCGAGGGTTTGGCGATTGTATGTTTTGGGGAGCCGCCGGCGGGGTTTCCGCAGACGTTGCGGGCGAATGCGCTGACCCCGGCGGAGGTGAAGGGGCTGGACTTCCATTCGGTTTGCGTGATCGACGCCGGGGAGCAGATTGAAAAGATCACGTCGGCGCGGGCTCTGGCGGGAGGAGTGGAGAGCCTTTCGCGGCGGCTGGCGATTGACCAGCTTCGCGTGGCGCTAAGCCGGCCGACGGAGCGGTTGATCTGGTTGGACATCAGCCCGAAGGGGAAGCGCGTGGCGGTCAGCCTAGGGTTCCTGAACGGGGAGCGGGCAGAGAACCAGATTCACTCGGCAATCGCGCCGGCGGCGCTGTTGAAAGCGCTACAGGAGGAGAATCTGGATCTGGAAGAGCGGATTCAGCGCTGCCAGGAAGACGCGCGGCAGTATGTGGCGATCCGGCCGGATCTGGCTTGGTCCCGCGCGCACCAGGCGGTGACGCTGTTGGGGAAAGAGGGGGAACTAAACGCGGTGCAGGATCCGCTGGCCCGGCGGACGGCGCATGCGACGCTGTCGGAGGTGTGTTTCACGCTGGCGATGCGGAAGGTGCGGTTGTCACCGGAGTTGGGGAGCCCGAATTTGATCATGGAGAGCGCGACGGCGGCGGCGCGGGCCGTGCTGCCGGAGTTGGCGCTAGTGCTTTGGCCAGTGAGCCGCATTGGGATGCTGCGGGACGGGGATGAACTGAATGCGATGGCGGAGGCGATGGAAACCATCGTCGCCCATAAAGACCGTTTGCCGCCTTGGTTCTTCCTGGAATTGGGGCAGGAGCCGGTTCGGTGGATTGCCGCCTTGGAGCGGGTGATTACGGCGGGCGCGAACGCGACGATTGGGCTACGGCTTCTACCTCCATTTTTCGAGGCAATGCAATTGCCGGATGCGGCGGTACGAACGACGAAGCTGCGGAAGACGGCGATTGATCATTTGATCAAGACAAAGCAGTATCGAGTTGCACTGGCGACGCTGGCCGCGTTGCCGGAGCGCAATTACAAGTTGGAAGCGCAGTGCCAGGAGGGGCTGGGAGATTTTGTGGGGGCGGCGGCGGCCTACCGGTGCCTTGGGGATTTGGAATCGGCGCTGGACTGTTACCGCAAGGTTCCGGACATCAAACTGGCGCTGGGGGCGATAAAAGAGTTGGGGAAACCGAACGCGGCGGCGGCGTCACTGGAATGGGTGGCGGAGATGCAGGCATTGGCCGCCAAGCGGCCGGACAACTTTAACCGGGTGATGAAGCCCACGGAAAAGAAGCTGTTGGAGCAGGTGCTGGAGCAATCTCTGGGCGTGCAGAGAAAGAAGCCGGCCGTGAAGAAGGTGGCGGTGAAGCGGACGCCAAAGCGGGGTCCGGAGCCGTTCTAGCTCGGCCCACAGGCTCAACTGTAGCTATTTCGCGCGGTAGTTGAGAGGGGGTTTTGACCCTCGGGGACGCGGGAACGGTATATGCGGCCTCCTTTGCGTTTCTCAAAACTGGCCTGAGCCTGATCCCCTTGTTTGGGATCATGCAGGATGTCGAGCGTGGTGAGAGCGAGCGTCTTGGCCGCCACCAGCATTCCTTTCCGGCCGATGCTCATTCCGGAACAGGCGGTGGATTGCCAGGTGTGCGCCGGGGTGCCTGGAACCCAGGTCGCGGTGGTGAACTGGGCCGTGGGCAGAAGCCAACTGATGTCTCCAACATCGGTGGAGCCGCCGAGCCCACGGTCCGCCTCGCGGGGGACGATAGATTCCTGGGTACCCAATGCGGAAGGGTTGTCGAGTGTGGTTTGCAGCCGGCGCGCGAAAGCGTTCTCCTCAGCGGTGTATTGGACGCCGCCGGCGCGGCGCAGGTTCTTGTCGAGCAGGAGGCTCAATGCATCGTTGGGGAGCACGTCATAGACGCTATTGACGAGATCCATCTCCATACGGGTTTCGGTAGCGAGTGCGGCGGCTTGGGCGCACTTCACGATGCGGTCCCAGATACCATCGAGGCTGGTCATATTAGGGTGGCGGGCGTAGTAATAGGATTCCGCCAGTTGAGGAACAATGTTGGGGGCGGATCCGCCGTTGGTGATGACGTAGTGTATGCGGGTTTCCTGAGGAACGTGTTCGCGCAGCAGTTCCACTGCATAGTTCATCAACTGGACGGCATCGAGCGCGGACCGGCCGGCCTCGGGTGCGGAGGAGGCGTGCGAGGCCTTGCCGTGGAAGCGGAACTTGGCGCTGATGTTGGCGAGCGTGCCGGACAGTCCGGCGGAGTTGTTGTTGCCGGGGTGCCAGGTGAGGACAACATCGGTACCGGAGAAGACCCCGGCGCGAGCCATATAGATTTTCCCGCCGCCTCCTTCTTCCGCGGGAGTGCCGAAGAAGCGTATGGTCCCGGGGCGGCCGGAGGCGGCGAATTGATCTTTGGCCACGATGGCGGCGAATACGGCGGCGGTGCCCAAGAGATTGTGGCCGCAGCCGTGCCCTGGCGCGCCCTCCACGATTGGCATTCGATCGGGGAGAGTGGCTTGCGAGAGTCCAGGGAGCGCGTCGAATTCGCCCATGATCCCGACGACGGGCTTTCCCTGGCCCCAGGTAGCGGCGAAGGCGGTGGGAATGCCGCCCACGTTTTCCTGTAGCGCAAAGCCGGCTTTGCGGAGTTCGGCCTTCAGAAGAGCGGAGCTTTTGTGTTCCTGATAGCCGGACTCGGCCAGTTCCCAGATCTGGCTTGCAATCGCCCCGTAGTGAGGCGCGAGATCGTCCATTCGCTGGAGCAGGCGCGCCTGGTCTGGGAATTGGGCCATCAGCGGTAGAGCCAGAAAAGCGAAACGAAAAATTCTCATGAGTACTTATGGTAAAACAGTGCCATGTCTGACAATCATGTATCGAGAAGAGCAGTTCTTGCGACGGCGGGAGCTGCGCCGCTGGCGGCCGCCACGCGGACGCCGGTGGTAGTGAGCAACTATCCGCAAGTTGCCGTGCCGCCCAGCGCAGACCCGATCAAGGTGGTAACCACTTACAAATTTGATCCGCACGAGATCGAGAAGATCACATCGGGCTCACCGGTGAAGGTGGAGATCCAGATGTGCTCGAGCCAGGAAGAGTTCCGGTTGAAGCTGCGCGAGGCGGAAGTGGTGTATGGAGGAGTGCGCGCGGCGGACCTGGACTACGCGCCAAAGCTGAAATGGGTGCAGAGCGGCGGGGCCGGCGTGGAGGGGATGGAGGACAAGGTCCGCAAGCATCCGTTTGTGATGACCAACTACGCGCGCACGTTTGCGCCGGGCATCTCCGAGACGGCGATGGGGCTGCTGCTGTGCCTGACGCGCGGGATCGCGAAGTATTACATGCCGCAGTTTTATAGAGACAAGACGATGAAGCCAGCCGGCACGGTGAAGAGCGATCATCACACCGAACTGGTAGGGCGGACGATGGGAATCGTGGGCATGGGCGGCATTGGGACGGCGCTCGCGCGGCGGGCCCACTACGGGTTCGATATGCGGATCATCGGGATCGACGCGAAGCCGCTGCCGAAGCCGGATTTTGTGTCGGAGCTGCACGATCCCTCGTATTTCATGAAGATGGTTCCGCAGGTGGATGTGCTGGTGGCGGCAGCGCCGCATACGCCAAAGACGAACAAGATGTTCAACGAGCAAGTATTCCGGTCCATGAAGAAGACGGCGCACTTTCTGGCAATGTCGCGCGGCGGCCTGTTTGATGACATGGCGCTGGTGCGGGCGCTGAAAGAAGGGTGGATTGCGGGAGCGGGGCTGGATGTGATGCCGAAGGAGCCGCCGCCGGCTGGTCACCCGATCTTTGAATGCCCGAATGTCGTGATGAGCGCGCACTCGTCGGGCTGGAGCCCGGACCGGCAGGTACGGCTGATCGATTTGTTTGCGGATAATGTGCGGCGTTATGCGATGGGGTTGCCGCTGATCAATGTAGTGGACAAGGAAGCAGGATACTAATGCGATTTTCAATCTTGGCAGGCTCGGCCGTGCTGGCCGGCGCGTTTTGCTATGGACAGGTGGTGTATGCGCCCAAGGGCGAGCCGGGTGTGTACACGGGGCCGCATAAGCCGCATACGAAGCTGGCGGAAGTGAAGGCGGCGCACGCCGGACATAAGAGCTGGCGGCACCTGGTGGTGGATGACGAGCGGCTGCGGAGCGAGTATGTGCAGGCGCAGCCCGGATACAAGACGCCGCGGGCCTACCATCCGGACACGCGGGAGTGGTGGGTGGTTTGGGACGGCGAGGTTCGTTTTGAGATCGAGACAGAGAAGCCGTTTGTGGCGAAAAAGGGCTCGATGGTGCAGGTGCCCTACCAGACCTTCTTCACATGGGAAGTGATAGGGGACAAGCCGGCGCTGTTGTTTGACACCAACATCGCTGGCGCGCACACGATTTATGAGAAGAACGAAGGCTTGCCCGCGCTGGGCCCGAAGATGTCATGGTATCCGGTAACCATGCCGACCCGTGACATTGCGAAGTGGCAACACGGCAACAAGGCGCACACGACATTTGAAGAGGTGGCTGCGGGCGTGGACTCCGGGAAGCTGAAAGGGACGCAGCGGATTGTGGAGGACGACCGTGGGACGGCGAACTTCATCTATGGACACAACTCGAAGCTGCCGCCGCTGGATGAGAAGAACCGGGGCCATTATCATCCGGAAGGGGCCGAGTATTGGTTCATCATGAAAGGACAGATACGGTACCCGATTGAGAAGGTGGGCGTGGTCATCGCGAATGAAGGCGATGTGGTGTACATCCCGAGGTTCACCTTCCATGCACCGCGCTGGTGGGGCGATGGTCCATCGTGCCGGCTGGCGATGAACGGATTCCCGTACATCTCGCATTTGTTTGAGCCGCCGAAGGGGAAGTAGGGCGATCTATTGATTACACCAACTCGATGGTGGACGAGCCGCGCCCGTCAATAGCGCCTGGCGTAATGTCATTCTTCGGGTCGAGCAGACTGTCAACCTGTGTTCGGCTCGTCTTGAGCAGCGTGGCCATCTTTTCCGGGAGATTTTCTGGCGTCCGTCAAGGCCAGCGTCGTTTAGTTCGAGCTTCCAAAAAGCGATTCGCCACATGCCAACTTAGCTAGGCTGCGCGATTGGGAGCTGCCGGTGCCGCAGTTTCCTCACTGCGTTCCATCGGGCGCGGCGATGTAGTGAGAATCAAGTAGAACGATTGACACTCGCACCGGATCGCCGAGAGGTGCTTCGAATGTGTTAGAATTCCGTCGTCCTGGAACATGTTGCGACCCGGTAAGCGTTCCCGCACTAAAACAAGCGGCCTTCTGGCATGTTCCGAGGAGGAGAGATCATGAAGACAAGTAAAGCTCTCAAACGGCTGGCCAAGATTGAGGCCGCAATAGCTGATGTGACCGAGCGCTTTTCAGCGAGTGGACCCCAAATACGAGCATTGTTTAAGGATCTGAAAGCTGCTGCCGCCCGGGCAAAGGAAGCTGTGAGTTTGCAGCCATCCTCCAAGCCGGCCAAGAAGGCAGCGAAGAAGGCCGCATCCGCCCGGAAGAAGTCCGCCCCCAAGAAGACGCCAGTGAATGCAAGGGTAAAGGCGGCGGGGAAAAGCAAGCCGGCCCGGCAAAACGTGAAGAAGAAAGCAGTGAAGAAGACCGCTCCCGTTCCCGCGGACGCGGTGGCGGCGGCCGACGTCCCCGAGCCAGCGCCGGCGTTAACTGGCACCGTACAATCCGAGTAAGCCGGTAGCGCCCGATCGGCCTGGATATATGCTACTTGGCGAGCAGCGTGCGAATCTTCCGCAGCTCCCGCTGTCGCTCAGGACTCGACTTGGGGTAGGTCATGCGAAGCCCCTTGAGTGCATCCAGAATGATCCGGGATACGATCAACTGGGTGTTCTCCTTGTCATCGGCGGGGACGATATACCAGGGTGCGGTACGAGTGCTGGTGGTGCTCAGACATGCCTCATAAGCTTTCATGTACTGCTTCCAGAACTTCCTTTCCTCGATGTCAGCAAGGCTGAATTTCCAATTCTTTCCCGGCTCGTCAATGCGTTTTAGGAAGCGCTTTCGCTGTTCTTCCTTGGAAAGATGGAGGAAAAACTTGATGATACGGGTTCCATTGCGGTGAAGGTGGTCCTCCAGGTTGACAATGGAACGATATCGGTCGCGCCAAATCGAACCTTGATTGAGAACATCCATCGGAAGATGCTGGTTCTTGAGAATTTCCGGATGAACTCGAACGATCAACACCTCCTCATAATAGGAGCGATTGAAAATGCCGATCCGCCCCCGCTCCGGCAGTTTCCGAATGCCGTTCCATAAGAAATCATGGTCCAGTTCCTCGGGGCCCGGATGTTTGAAACTGAATACCTGACAGCCTTGGGGATTGATGCCGGACATCACACGCTTAATGGCGCTGTCCTTCCCCGCTGCGTCCATCGCCTGAAAGATCAGCAATAAGGAATGACTGTTGGACGCGTATAGCAGACTTTGCTGGGCGCTCAGTTTGCGAATGTACTCCGCGAGGAGTGTTTTATGCTCTTCCGGTGAGCTGTAACCGGGCTTCACTCTTGTGGGCCACTTTTTCAAGTCTACGTCCGACCCTGCCCGGACTCGGAAGTCTTCTGGGTTGATCTTCTTCTTCATCGGCATCCTTTCATTCGGAACTCGCTCCCCAAGATTACATGA
>JAENWC010000339.1 GCA_016650235.1 Terriglobia bacterium | reverse complement strand
GCGCTGCACACCGATCTGACGACGTTTGTGGGGCGAACGGGCCTGATTGCGGGTGTGAACTTCCGGCCGGCAAAAGCGGGAGACATCATCATCGCGTATGCGTTAGGCTGCGGTCCGACCAGCCCGGCAAGCCCGGCGGGTCAGATCGTTTCCGGGCTGAATTTCCTGGCCTCCCCGGTTGAGGTGCGGTTTGGGGAAACGGTGGCGCAGGCGCAGGGTTTCATGGAGCCGAACTTCGTGGGATTATGCCGGTTCAACATCACGGTGCCGAACGTCACTGGGGACGCGCAGGGCGATATTCGGATCGATGCGACGGTGGATGCCGTAGCAACCGGTCAAACAGTATTTACAACAGTTCAAAGATAGGGAGAACTCTGATGCGGAAGCTTACCTCTTGGATGACGGCCACCGTGTGCGGCCTGCTGATTCCGATGGCGATGATGGCCCTGAGCGGGGGTCCTCCGCCGATGCGTACCGGGGCGGCTATCGATGGCGGCCTGGACTGCACGGCGTGCCACCAGACGTTCAGGCCGGCTAACTCGGACCCGCGCGGGAAGATCACTATACAGGCGGGAGCTTACAAGCCGGGGATCAAGCAGACCATCAAAATACTGCTCGAGCATCCGGAAGCGAGCCGTTGGGGCTTCCAATTGACGGCGCGGCTGGCCAGCGATGAGAGCAAGAAGGCCGGGACATTCACGCCGACGACCGCGATTCGGGTGCGATGTGGAGCGGGAGCGCCGGACGGGAACTGCGGAACGCAGACCGAGTTTGCCAGCCACAATGCGAGTTCGACGCAGGTGGGCACACTCCTGAACGCAAGTTTTGAGGTGGAATGGACGCCGCCGGACACAGCCAGCGGGCCAGTGGTCTTCTACGCGGCCGGCAACGCAGCCAATAACTCCTTAAGCAATGCGGGTGACCGGATCTATACCACCAAGGCGATGATCGATGCTCCGTGTGAATTGACAGAGACACCGAAGGTGACTGCTTTGCGCAACGGCGCCTCGTTTGTGGACGGGCCGGTATCGCTCAACACGATGATCAGCATTGGCGGAACCGGTTTCCAGGCGCCGGGTGCAAGCCGCGCGGTGGCGGGCAGCGACATAGTGGACGGGAAGTTTCCGGCAGCGCTGGGCTGCATCGCGGTGGAGATCGGAGGCAGGCGCGCGCCATTGACGTTTGTGAATTACGGACAGATCAACGCGCAGGTACCGAGCATCACTGATCTGGGGCAGGTTTCCGTGCGTGTGATCGCCAATCCGGGCGAAGCCAATGAGAAGAGGAGCGAGCCTTTCATGATGACGCTCCAGCAGACCTCGCCGGCTTTCTTCCGGTTCCTGCCAACGCCGTGCATTGCCGCGGTGGACGCCGTCACCGGCCAGTTGGCGGGTGATCCGGATTTGCTGCCGGGAGTGAAGGGATCCAAGGTGGGAGACTTGATCAGCCTGTTTGCGACCGGGCTTGGCGAGACGCTGCCATTCTACCAGGCCGGCGAGATCAGTTCCGGCTTATCGCGGCTGAAGGACACTGTGCAGATTGATTGGCAGGGAACGATGCTGCGTGCGGAAGATATACTGTATGCCGGACTTGCGCCCAATTCGATCAGCGGGCTGTACCAGATCAATGTGCGCGTACCGTCTACGGCTCGCGTGGGCGTGCACAACAACTTGAAGATCATTGCGGGCGGAGTGTTGTCGCCGGACGGCACCACCATTTACGTGGCTCCATAAGTATTTGTTCGGCGACCGAAACGTAACGATGCGGCGGGGAGTAGAATAGGGTCAGCGGTCGACCTTCATGAGAGCAGCCATTGTGCTGCTGGCCGCCGTGCAATTCGGGTCCGCATGGGCCGAATCTGCTGGGAACCGCTTGGTTCCCGGCTACTCCCCGGCCAGCATCGTCAATTCCGCCAGCAACCTGACGGGCGGATTTGCGCCCAATACCATCGTGTCGTTGTACGGCAGCGGGCTTGCGTTCACCACGAAGGCGATTTCGCCGGATGAGATCCGCAGTGGGATGCTGCCCATTGTGCTTATAGGCACCGGGGTGAGCGTGTTTATTAACCGGCTGCCTGCCCACATATTATTTGTTTCGCCGACTCAGGTGAACCTGATCGTTCCGGCGACGCTGTCCCCCGGGCCGGCCGAGTTCTATCTGACTCTGGACGGCCGTGCGGGACCGGTGATTCCATTCCGATTGGAGACAGCCTCGCCGGCATTGTATCTACAGGCGGCCGGCATGGCAGTGGCCACACGGGCCGACGGGTCGCCGATCAGCCGGGAATGGCCGGCCCGCGGCGGCGAATGGGTGATCCTGTATGCAACCGGGTTGGGGGAAACCACTCCTCCGATAAAATATGGCGCGGTGGCCAAGGAGGCGGCAAGACTGGCACTGGGGGATCAATTCCGGGTATTGGTTTCCGGTGTGGCCGTCCCGGCGGCATCGATCGGCTATGCCGGGATCGCGCCGGGCTTTGCCGGGCTGTATCAGGTGAACCTGCTGTTACCTGAGACGGTGGGAGGGGACGTCGAGATCCGGCTGCAGGCAGGGGATTGGTTGAGTCCGGCTGGAGTGCAGATTCCGGTGCAGGCGCCGTGAATTGGAAACGGAGGAGGCGGATGGGGCGTCCTAACTGGCTTGGGGGAGCGGTACAATGAGCGAGGAGGTTTCCAGGGATGAAGCCCAGATTTGAGTTGGGGTTCGGAATTGCGGTTTGTCTGATGGGACTGTCGGCGACGGGCGCCTGGGGGCAGGATACGGCGCCGAAGTATCGGGTGGAGATTGGGACCAAGGTTCCGCTGAGCCTAATCAACAGCGTTAGTACCAAGAGCGCGGTGGAAGGCGACCGGGTCTACCTGGAGAGCGTTTTCCCGATTTTGGTGGACGGGCGCATTGTGATCCCGCCGGGCAGCTATGTTGCCGGTACCGTGACACAGGTAACGCGCGCCGGCAAAGTGAAGGGTCGCGCGGAGTTGTATGTGCGGTTCGATTCGCTCACGCTGCCGAATGGCGTTACGCGGGATTTTCGCGGGCGCATCGGCACACTGGACGGGCGCGCGGCCGAGCAACTGGATCGTTCCGAGGGGAAGATCAAAGGCGAAGGCAACAAGGGCGGAGACGCGCGGACAGTGGGTGAGGCGGCGGCTGGGGGGTCCACGATCGGAGCGATTGCGGGAAGCGCGGGCGGGGGAGCGGGGATGGGAGCGGGAATTGGCGCGGCCGCGGGTGCGACGGCAGGGTTGATCGGGGTATTGTTGGGGCGGGGACCAGATGCGGTACTGGCCAAGGGATCGACCATCGAAATGGTGCTGGACCGGGCACTGACCTTCGAGGAGAGAGAGGTGGACTTTGGCACCCCGATCGGGCGACGCCCCGTGTCGAAGGAAGGCGACGGGCCAATGCCAGCGGCGGAACGAAGAGCAATACCGCTTCCTGGGAGCGGCGGGCGCTTAGGAAAGAGTCCGGAGTAACGCACAGTACTTCTTGTTTCCCGGTACCAGCTATGACGAGGAAAAGGGACCTCGCAGGACCACTCCCCCCTTCAACAGATCGTACTACTACATTTGAGACTTAAGGTCTATTCAAACGATTAGTAGATGACGATTAGCATAGGGCCAATTATGGAACTCGGAACCCTTGAACTCAAGATCTTCGTCAGTCTCGCGGTAGTGCTGGGAACGGCATTTGTCGCCTTAATCTGCGACTTCCTCAAGGGGAACAACGAGCAGTTGCGGGAACGTAACATTGAATTACGCGCACGTCAGGATGAGCGGGAAAGGCTTGGGCTGCACGAGCCGCTGGCATGGGTCCAGGGGATGGCGAACCTGGCGCGGAGCCCGCAGCTAGCGGAATTCTTGGCGCCGGAAGTGAGCCAGCGGGTGGAGGCGGCTGAACCGGAGGCGCCTGCGAGGGGCGGACGCCGCCTGCAACGGGAGCGAAGCCGGGGGCAGGGTCGAGCGCCGACTTGGGCCAGCAAGGAGGAGTTGGAAGAGCTGGCGGGGCGGGCGGCGCGGATCCGGGCGCGACATGAGTCCACGGAAGCGATCCAGGAGCAACTGGATGCGGCCCCGCGGCAGGAACGTGAACCGGAGATGCATGTCGAGGAGGCACGGTTGTTGAGGCTTCCGAGGCGGTGACCAACGCGCGCGAGCGCATGCACCAAACTAAACGCAACCGAAAGTCTCCTGTCGGCATCCATACGTAAGGTAGCAAAGGGATAGGAGTTTGCCGCTCAGCGGAGCTGCAATATCAGAGGCCGGGCGTGTTCACGTGCAGAATCTCCTCCTCGGCCCGATCGCCCGGCCCTTTTTTCATTTTTCCCGGCGATGCCGGATCCAGGGGACAGCAGGGCGCCTACACTGGGTGTGCAGAGCGGAGCGCGTACAATTAGGACAGGGCCAACCATGAAATGGGCATTCGTTATCCTTACCTTACCGGGGGCGCTGGCGGCGGCGGTAGCGCCGCTCACCTGCGATGCCACCGCGGATCCGGTGCAGTTGCGCTCGGAGGGGTTGACGGAACGGGTAGGCGAAATCGTGTTGACATGCTCAGCTCTTTCCGGTGATACCGTGACCGGGAGCCTGACGCTTTTCCTTTCGGCCCCTGTGACGAACAAAATCATCGGCGCCAATTCGGTGGACGTGGTAATGACGGCGGAGACCGATGTTGGGACTGTGCCCATCGGTGGATCTCCATTGCTGACGAGCCGGAACGCACTGACCTTTGGAGGGTTCAGTTTCCAGTTGCCGGTATCGCGGGTGACGCATCTGCGGATCATCAACATACGAGTGGCAAACAACCCCAGCGCAAACCGCCGCCCGGTGACGGCGCTGCTGTCCACCAGCGGCGCGAGCAGCATTGGAATCCGGAACAATCCGGTGACAGTCGGGGTCACGGATCGCGGGCTGCTTGCCGGGTCAAGTTCAGCGCGGATTGTTTGTCTGGGATCGCCTTTACCGGAGGAACTAACGTTTTCCGGACTCATAGGGAAGGGGACTCGTTTTGCGTCACTACGCGTGACGGAAGGGTTTCCAGCCGCATTCGAACGGCGGTTGGCGGGGGCCAATACAGGGGTTCGCGTGATGGTCCGTTACACGGGTTTTCCGGCCGGGGCGCGGCTCTTTGTGCCGCGGGTGATTGCCGGTTCGAACAGCTTGGAACAAACGTCCGCGGGGGATCTGGGTTTGCCGGCATCAGGAGGCCGGTACGCGCCGGCAAGCGGCGGCTCGTTATTGCTGGCGCTGGCGGGTCCAACGGATGCGGTGGGCGCCGGCGGCAGTCCCGTATATACACCGTTGCCGGCCGGCAGTGGACCTGTGTACTTCGACGAAATGAGCGAAGTGGCGCTGCAGGGCGGCGCTGGGATTGCGGTTTACGAAGTGATGGACTCGAATGCATTTACGCTGGAAAGCGCGCAAATTCCCACGTTCATCGGGCTACCCCCTCTTCAGGGAGAGACCCCGGTGGTGGCTTCGGCGACGCTTTCTTTTGCGCCGTTGTCGACGCTGGCCGATGCCTCCTCCACCGCGCCTGTACCAAGATTTGCAGATGTAATTCCGGAACTGGATTGCAGTTTACTCGGCGACTGCCGGGCCACGTATTTCCCCAAGCTTCTTGTCGACGCACCGGCGCTGGTGTTTACGGCGCCGGCCGCAACACCGGGTTTTTACAGCAAACATATTCGCGTGCTGAATGACAGCGGCGGTCTGATGAACTGGAGGGCCACTATCTCCTATAGGAATGGGACCGGATGGCTGCGGGCGTTCCCCGACGTTGGAGTGAATAATGCCTCCATCACACTCAGCGCGCACCCGGAACAGTTGGCAGTAGGAAGATACGAAGCTGTCTTCACGGTGGATGCGGGTCCGGTGGCCGGTACAAGGGCGTTTACGGTGAGCTTGGAGGTCACGGCTGCGCCGGCGGGACCACCGGCGCAGCCGCCGCAGCCTACCGTGCTGTTACCAGTGGTTTGGCAGACAGGAAACGCGGCCAACACCGGAGTGTTGCCTCTGACGCCAGGGTCTTTAGCAACATTGAAAGGCACGCGTCTGGGCGGCCGCAATGTAAGAGTGACATTCAACGATGTGCCGGCGATCGTTCTGTTTTCCAGCGAGGGACAGATCAACCTTGTGGTTCCGCCGGAGCTAGCCCTGCTCAGTTCGGCCCACATGGTGATCAATGCGGACGGCAACATAAGTGCTGGACAAACAGTGCCGCTTGCGCTTGCCGCCCCGGCCATTTTCACCGCCGGGATCCTGAATCAGGACGGATTTCCGAATGCACCCAACAATCCGGAACTGGTTGGGAGGATCCTGCAGGTGTTTGCGACGGGCCTGCCGCTGGACCGGATTGGTGTAATCACGGCCAAGATCCATGACCGCGAGATCACGACGCCAGCCTATGCGGGCGCAGCGCCGGGGTTGGCGGGAGTGCAACAGGTGAATTTCACCATTCCGGATGATCTGCCGGCAATGGCAAGCGAAGTACTGGTGTGCGGGGCCCCTCTCAGCAGTCCGGCGGAGCGGACGTGCAGTCCGCCGGTACAAGTCAATTTGACGCGGTGAGGGCTGCGTTCTGGAGCTCGTGCTCGTAGGCTCGCACCATATGGTAGATCACGGCGTCAAAGAAGGAGCCGACCTTGTGCCCGAGTTCCTCTTCGGCGTACAGTTCAACGGTGGTCAGTTCAAACCCTTGGTCGCGCGCGTATTGGAGGATGCGATTCTTGACAATCTGCAAACCCAACACCACCTCGTGAAGCGGGATGTGCTGTGCGGCTCGCGTTTTTGCGATGGCGGCAAAGTGGGCTGCGATTTCCGCCTCGTCACTTTCGGCCAGCCAGTGCCCCAGGCGTTTGAAGATCTCCTGACAGCGGTCTCGCAACTCTGATTCCGGCAATTGCCCCAGGCGCGGCAGCCTGTGGCTCGATCGCAGTTCACGGACGACTGCGCGCGTGAGGGTCTCGGAATGGTCCTCAATCATTTGAACGAGGCGAACGGAAAGCATGCTTCCACCTCTCTTCCAATATTTATGCCTATTTGCGGCCAGAGTCAATGCCTCAATGCCTCAATGCCTCAATGCCCTGCCCCTCGCATCCATAAAGCCCGTTGGGGCGTGATAGACTTTTGACCAATCATGGCCGCCATATCTGAACACCCCGCCGGATCGCGAACCGCGATTCATCCGCCTCCTGCCGGACCGCCCGCCAGCGAACGGCTGATCTCGCTGGACGCCTATCGCGGCTTCATAATGCTGCTGCTGATCTCGCATGGATTCGGGTTCTCTGTTCTCAAGAACTATCCAGGGTGGGAATGGCTGGCGCGTCAGGTGGACCACGTGGCCTGGGAAGGAGGCGTGTTCTGGGATCTGATTCAGCCGGCCTTCACCTTTATGGTGGGCGTGGCGATGCCGCTGGCTTTTGCCCGCCGCCGGTCACAGGGCGCTAGCAGCGGGGAGTTGTTTCGTCATGTGCTCTGGCGCGCATTCATTCTTATCGTTCTCAGCAACGTTCTGAGCAACTTCAACAGCAGCAAACCGCCGGTGCTGCAATTCATCAACGTGCTGAGCCAGATTGCCTTCGGCTATGTGCTGTGCCACCTGATCATGCAGCTCCCATTCCGGAACCAGGTGATTGCGGGCGCAGCTTTGCTGGCGGGCCACTGGGGTCTGTTCGTGCTGCTGCCGGGCGCCGATGGACCTTGGTCGCAAAGCGGAAACATTGGCGCTGTGATTGACCGGATGGTGCTGGGCTACAACTACTCGGGCTACTACACTACGGTCAATTTTCTCGGCAACGCGGCGACCATCCTGTTTGGGGTCTGGACAGGGATGCTGCTGATGCAGGACCGGACGCACGCCTACAAGATGAAGCTGCTGGCAGGCTGCGCGGCGGCGGCATTCGCGCTGGGTCTGGTACTCCAGCCATTCATCCCCATGGTGAAGCGGCTCTGGACCGCTTCGTTCACCTTTTACAGCGCCGGTTGGGTGATTCTCATGCTAATGGTTTTCTACTGGACTATCGAAATGAAAGGGTACCGGCGATGGGCGTTTCCGATGGTGGTGGTGGGGATGAACTCCATTTTCATATACTCCTTCTCACAGGTGCTGCACGGCTGGCTCAATCGCGGTCTCGGCGTTTTCACGCGGAATTTCGCGTTGCTGGGCGAGGCGGGCGCGATCCCTCAAAATCTGCTGGTGATGATTGCGATGTGGTATCTCTGCTACTGGCTCTATCAGCGGAAGATCTTCTTCAAGATCTGATGGATGAGTAAGCAGCGCCATCCGCGGGGCCTCTCCACGCTGTTCTTCACCGAACTTTGGGAACGGTTCAGCTATTACGGCATGAGGGCGATCCTGGTGCTGTACATGGTGACCCCGGCCGGAAACGGCGGACTCGGGTTCGATACCAAGACGGCCGCGTCCATCTACGGCACTTATACGATGTCGGTCTATCTGACCAGCCTGCCCGGCGGATGGATTGCAGACAGGTTCCTTGGTGCGCGCCTGGCGGTACTTCTCGGGGGGATCATCATCGCCTGCGGCCACTTTTCGATGATCGTTCACCATGCGGCATTC
>JAENWC010000338.1 GCA_016650235.1 Terriglobia bacterium | reverse complement strand
TAAGCCTCGTGTTCCTCTGGGGTTTGGTGGCGCGTCGAGAGCCCTTTTGCGCTTCTAAGCCGAGGCTTTCCGCCTCGTCAGCGGAATCGCAGCGTCGAAATCCAATTTCATCTGCCGCTGGCGATAGAAATACTTTTCTGATGCGCCGGTGGTGGACTTCAAGTGCAGCAGCACCCGGCCTCCAATCTGCGATGCCACGTGCCGCGCCACGGTATGCTCCTGGTCCCGGTCGCCCAACGGCGGACCACCTGTAGCGGCGATCCATGCCGCCGTAGTTTCGTTGAGATGCTTCTCGGTTTCCGCATCGGCACACATCCACCGGCCCGCCCGCAGAAAAGCCTTCTTGTTGCCGATCCTGACCAAGACACTCATGATGATCCATCATCATACTCCCGTTCGTCTTCTCGTACGAGTCCCGCCGCGCACCGCCGCGCCTTGGCCTTGACCTTTGTCTCCATCCCCGCGACACTCCCAGTCAACTGATTAATCAGTTCGGAGAGATCTATTAAACACGTCAAACCTATGACCAATGTCATTTCGGCCTTGACTGCCAGGACGCAGTTCGGGCAGGTTCTGAGCCGCGTGGCGCGGAAGAACGAACGGTTTGTGGTGGACCGCCGCAGCCAGCCCCAAGCCATCATCATGAGCATTAATGACTATATCGATACCTTCGCCCCAACTCCCGAATAGCTAAAAGCAATCGGGCAGGAGGCCAAGCGAAAAGGGCTGAACAAGCTCACTATGCGGCAAATCGACGCCGAGATCGCGGCCGCACGCCGCGAACGCCGGAAGAAGACCCACACAGCCCCCTCCGCCTCCAAATGATGCGCGTGGTGTTGGACGCCAGCGTCATTGTCAAACCAGCCTCCAAACTCAATGTGACCACTGATGATCCGGACGACAACATATTCCCTGAATGTGCCCAGACAGCCAAGGCCCACTACCTGGTCACCGGCTACATCAGACATTTCCCCAGCCAGTGGAAGTACACCAAATGCGTCACGCCGGCGACGTTCTTCGGTATCTGGCAGGCGGAACAATCATCTAATAGCTGTCCACCGAGGTCAATTCTAAGGAGCGTGACGCGGTGTGGAAATGGCGGGCTGTTCTGGAGTACAGTGGGCGGCATGACTACCGCTGTTCGTTGTTGCTTTGTGTGGATGGCCCTCGCGTGCGCCTGGGCGCAGGAGGCCAAGCGGCCCCCGATCACCGGTGTGGCCCACGTGGCGCTCTTTGCGAAAGATGTGGAGGCCTCGCGCCGGTTCTATAAAGACTTTCTTGGCTACGGGGAGCCGTTTGAGTTGAAGAATGCCAACGGGTCGCTCGCGCTCACCTTCATCAAAATCAACGACCGCCAATATGTCGAGCTGTTTCCGGAGAGCGCTGCCAATACAGACCGGTTGAACCACATCTCGATTGAGACCACCGATGCGGAAGCGATGCGAAAGTATCTGGCCGCGAAGGGTGTGGCGGTGCCGGCCAGCGTGCCCAAGGGACGCATCGGGAATTCGAACTTCAACGTCAAAGATCCCGACGGCCACACGGTGGAGATTGTGCAGTGCCAGCCGGCTGGTTGGAGCGTCCGGGAAAAGGGGAAGTTCATGGGGCTGGAAAGGATCTCGGCAAAGATGATCCACACCGGGATTCTAGTGGGCGGGACCGAGGCGGCGATGAAATTCTATCGCGACACGCTGGGGTTTGTCGAAACCTGGCGCGGCAGCCGGGATAATGTGACGCTGAGTTGGATCAATCTGCGCGTACCCGATGGCGCTGACTACGTCGAGTTCATGCTGTACAGTCAACTGCCCGAACCCGCCAGGCGCGGCACGCAACATCATATTTGCCTGGAGGTCCCGGACATGGACCGGGCGTTGGCGGTGTTGATGGGACGGCGGGAGAAGGCCGGCTACACGCAGCCGATGGAGATCCGGACAGGGACCAATCGAAAGCGGCAGTTGAATTTGTATGATCCGGACGGGACACGCGTCGAGTTGATGGAGCCGGATACGGTGGACAGAGTTCCCACGCCTTCCTCGAAGGCTCCGCCTCCTCAAGTACAAGCGGCGGTACGCGACTGGCAGCCGCCGGCGGGAGAGGTGCGCCAAAAGCCGATGGCCGGTTGCAGCGGACTGCGGAGGTTGACCGGGATCGCGTTTACCGTGATCACGGCGGTGGAATATGCCGCTACCGCGAGTGCGCCCGCCTACTGCCGCGTAACCGGGCAGGTGCAGCCGGAGATACGCTTCGAAGTGAATCTTCCCTTGGACTGGAATCGCCGTCTCCTAATGTCGGGCAACGGCGGCTATGCGGGTAACGAAGTGGATAATCCGCAGCGGCCCGGCGGACTGGCTGCGATGCAGGCCGGATTTGTGTCGGCGCGCACCAACACCGGCCACGACGCCGCGCGGGAGCCGCTGGGTAGCTTTGCGTTGAATTCGCAGAAGCTGTTCGACTATGCGTTTCGCGCCGTGCATGTGACGGCGGAGACGGCTAAGCAGATTGCAGCGGCCTACTACGGGCGCGCGCCGGAGCGTTCCTATTTTGTGGGCTGCTCCACCGGCGGGTGGCAGGCATTGATGGCGGCGCAGCGGTTTCCCGCGGATTTTGATGGGATTCTGGCCGGTGCGCCGGTGTTGGATTTTACCGGAACAATGGCGAAGCATGCCTCCTGGGTGCAGTCGCAGGGGAATGCCGCGTTTCCGGCAAGCAAGGTAAAACTGCTTGCCAGTCGGGTATATGCGCAGTGCGATGCCAAGGACGGGCTCGCGGATGGATTGATTACCGATCCGCGCAAGTGCGGTTTTCAGCCGGCCCGGGATCTGCCGCTCTGTGCCGGAGACAGTGGAGCGGATTGTTTCACCGGCGGCGAGATCAAGAATCTGGAAACGATGTATGGAGATCTCCATATGGCGGGGCGGCGCGTTTTTCCGGGCTGGCCGGTGGGAGCCGAGATTGCCGGAGAGAATGGGCAGAGCGGCTGGAACCGTTGGCTGGTGAGCGAGCAAGGCCCCACCATTGGGCAGGTATTTTCAGAGACTTTCTTCCGGTACCTGGCCTTTCCAAAGAAAGACGCGGCCCTGCAATTGCAACAGGTGGATCTGGATCGGGACGCGGCGAGCCTGGATTGGATACGGAAGGTGCTGGATGCTACCGATACGGATTTGACCGCCTACAAGGCGCGTGGCGGGAAACTGCTCATGTGGTTCGGGTGGGCCGATCAGGCGCTCAATCCAATAATGGGCGTCGAGTATTACGAGTCGGTGGTGAAGAGGATGGGGCCGGGCACAAGGGAGTTCTTCCGGCTCTACATGCTGCCCGGCGTGTTTCACTGCGGCGGTGGTGTGGGGTGCGACAATTTCCCAAGATTGGACGCGTTGATCAATTGGGTGGAGCAGGGGAAAACTCCCGGGCGGCTGGTGGCAGCTCGTCTGGAGAAGGGAACAGTGGTGCGGACCAGACCCTTGTGTCCGCATCCGGAAGTGGCCCGGTATTCGGGGCAAGGCAACAAAGACGACGCGGGAAGTTTCTCGTGCGTGGCGGAGCGCCCTTAGGCCTTTTCCACCCAAATCGGACTCGACCAGGCAAGCTGCCCGTTGGCCTGAACCACACGGACGTAATACCAGTCTGCCTGGGCTCCATTGCCGGTATCGTTCACCTCGAAGGAGGTCTCGAAATGTTCGTGGAAGACGATCCGGTTGAGCAGCGTCGACTCCCTGGGGAAGTCACCGGTGTAAAGCACCTCGCTCGATTCGGCGAGGTCGCGGAACGTCATCGATAGCGTTCGCTTGGACGGCGCATCAAGGGTAATGGTCAACTTCGTGTCCGGCCCGCCGCGCATCTTCAGGACCATGGCCTTCTGCGAACGGTCCTCGATCTGTTGCCGCAGCGCGGTGAACGAGCGCACGCGCACGCTCCGCTCCGTGCGGTCCAGAACCTGGTCCCTCCGCTCCTCTTCGAGCGGTCCCGGGAGAAAGCACGGCTGAACAGCTTCGAGGACCCCGTTGTCCACCCGGCAGGTGAAGTCCCAGTCGCAGGTGCGCGTGATGCCGAGCGCGGGCCACGGCCCCCAACCATACTCGAAGCGCGAAAGGACCGGCTTGCTCCAACTTGCGGAGGAGGTTTCCCGGTCCATGGGGAAGTCCCGGTGGATTACGCGATTGTTCTTCAGCACCTCGACACGGTCCACTTGGTCCCAGCCGGTGACCGAGACGCGGATGCGCCGCTCGCGCGTGTAGGGCAGTTCGCGGCCCATCAGCTTCCCGTTCAAGGTAAAGCCAAGGGCGATCCGATCCCCGGTAACGGCGTAGGTCCGGCGGTCGAAAAGGGCTTCCATGATCGCCTTGCGCGAAAGTTCGGGCGCAAGCACCGCCGCCAGCCCTTCGCCCCAGCCGCCCGGGTATCCCAAGTGATCGTCCGTGGAACCGATCACGCCAAACCGATGGCCATGCGCCAGCGCGTACTGTAGTGTGTTTTTGGTCCAGCGGCCCGGTTCCGTGTGCCGGAGAAACGGGAAGGGCGCGCGGTCCGACTCCGAATTGCCCCATTCGGAATACATCTCAAGCACCGGGGAGACCTTGGGGTCGCGATGATGGAAATTCGCTCCGCGCCTTCCCTCTCTCACCGATGGATGATGCGGGATCATGATGCAGCCCCGCTTAGCCGCGAAGCGCTGCAGGTCCTTTAAGTCGCTGGGCGTGTACAATTCGGCGTCCAGATCGGGGAACAGAATATGATAATCGCCCAGGCTGGTGGAATGCCATTCGTAGCCCGCCAGCGTCGCGAATTTTCCAGGCGCGTCGAATTCCCTGGCCATTTGCAACACCTCCGGCCACCGCGCCCGCGTCACATGGAATCCGTTGATCCACTTGTCCTCGATGTTTCCCTCAAAGTGCTTGATGTCGTGCCAGTGCGCGTGGGGCGTGAAGGCGAAGAAGTCGAGGTGGTTGTGCGCGATTTCATATACGCGGCGCAGCGAACCCTGCGCGTAGCCGACGTTCGCATGATTGTGCAGATCGCCGAAGTACACATTGAGACTGTTATTGCTTTGCGCGAATGCTGGTGAGGGTGCGCTGAAAGCGCCGCGCGTCAAGGCTGCCGCCGCCAGGCATTGCCGGCGAGATATCTGGGAGCTCACTTTGTTTCCTCCTGAAGTCCAGGCTGGTGGATAGTATATATTGTTCACTGCCGGCAGCAGTCCGCCCGCCGCCATAACTGTCCCGCTCACCGCGGCGAGGGCTCCGCTAACGGGTATGTTCACCACTTGGCGCCTCACTTCCGTCAAACTGGGATTATGCGATCGCCTCCGCTTGCGCTCTGTCTCGTCTTGGGGACGGTAATCGCATGCGCCCAGGAATCGGGTTCGGTGCATGGTACGGTGCGGCTGCAATTATCCGGTGAGCCCGTGCATAACGCGATCGTAACCATTCTTCCGCTGGGCCGTAATGTCGAGACAACCGCTAACGGAGATTATGAAATAACAAACCTGCCGCCTGGTTCGTATACTGCCACGGCGCGCCTTTCCTCCATGGCGGCCCCGCCCGCCACTGTACAGATCAAAGCCGGGGGCTCCGTTACTTTGCATTTTGAGCTGGCTGCCGACGTGTTGAAGCAATCCATCACCGTCACCGCTTCCGGAAAGATGGAGAGCACGCAGGAGTCTTTTCTTCCCGTCACCTCCGTGGAGTCATTGGATTTGTCGGCCAAGTCCGCGCCGTCGCTGGGCGAGGTGCTGGAGGGGCAGCCGGGCATCGCCAAACGGAGTGGGGGCCCCGGTAGCACAAGGCCCGTGATACGAGGCTACGACGGGGACCGTGTGCTTGTGCTCGAGGACGGCATTCGCACCGGTTCCCTATCGTCTTCTTCAGGCGATCATGGGGAACCGATCGATCCCAACAGTCTTGAGCGCATCGAAGTGGTGCGCGGCCCCTCGACCCTGCTTTACGGCTCCAACGCGATTGGCGGCGTGGTCAACGCCATCTCCAGTCACGACCTGATTCACCAGCATCCGCACGAGGGACTCAAAGGTTACGCCACCGGACTTGCCGGCGCTGCCAATGCAAATGCCGGCGGTAGCGCGGGCCTCGAGTACGGATTCCGGCGGTGGCTGCTCTGGGGCAACGGCGGCGGGCAGCGCACCGGGGAATACAACACGCCCATCGGCCGGATTCTCAATTCGCAAACACGGTCGGAGCAGGCCGCCGGCGGCTTCAGCCACTACGGCGACAAGAGCTTTTTCAGCCTGAGCTATGGCATCAACGGCTCCCAATACGGTGTTCCATTGTCGCCGGAGAAGGACGATGCGGAAGCGGCGGTATTGGCCATGCGCCGCCATTCCTTCCGGTTCAATGGTGGCGCAAAAAAGATGGGTGCGGTGCTGGACCGGGCGCAATTCACTTTGAGCTACAGCGACTACAACCACAAGGAACTGGTGCTGGAGGATATTGAATCGCACTTCTTCAACAAACAATTCATCTACCGTGGAGTGTTTGAACAGGACCCCAACGGCCGGCTCTTGGGCAGCTTTGGCTTTTGGGGCATGCGCCGGGATTTCCGCGCCGATGGCGCGGATACTATTTCGCCTCCGGTGGATCAGAACGCATTCGCGGTGTTCGCAGTGGAGAGTCTGGATTTTGAGAAGACGCGCGTGCAGTTTGGCGGCCGGCTCGAGCACACCGCCTACCAGCCGCAACAACTGCAAGCCCGTTCCTTCACTGGATTCTCCGGTTCGGCGGGCGTAAGCCGGAAGCTGGCGGGCAACACGGTTCTGGTGGGCAACTTCAGCCATTCTTACCGCGCCCCGGCGCTGGAAGAGCTATACAATCACGGACCGCATCCCGGCAACGCCACCTATGAAATCGGGAATTCGAACCTGCTGCGCGAGCGCAGCGACGGGTTGGACCTTTCCATCCGCCATCAGTCGGCCAAGTTGCGCGCCGAGGCCGGATACTTCTACTACCGCAATACCGATTACGTGTACCTTGCCCCCACCGGGCGTATTCAAAAGGGCTTGCCGGAGGCCGATTATCTACAGGCCGGCGCCCGCTACACCGGAATGGAGGCGCGGCTGGACGCCGCCATCCGGCCGAGCCTTTGGATGAATCTCGGCCTGGATGTGGTCAAGGCCCAATTGACCGAATCGAGCACGCCGCTGCCGCGGATTCCGCCCGTGCGCGGGATGGTGGGGCTGGACTACCGGTGGAAAGGCTTGAGCGTGCGTCCGGAACTTGTGCTGGCTGCTCGGCAGAGCCGGGTGTTCACGCTGGAATCGCCGACCGCCGGTTATGCTCTGCTGAACCTGGCCGGGTCATACACCGTGGTGCGCCAACACAGCCTGCACGTGATCACCGCCACGCTGTTCAACTCGACCGATAGGCTTTACCGCAACCACCTTTCCTTTATTAAAGCGTTCGCGCCGGAGATCGG
>JAENWC010000337.1 GCA_016650235.1 Terriglobia bacterium | reverse complement strand
TCGCTGTCTGCCACCGTGGCCTGATAAACGCTTCCACGAGCCTGCAACTCGCGCGTCTGCGCCACCGCGATGCCTTCGATCAAACCGTAGTCGATGGGTATGGCCGTGTTACCTGCGATGGTGATGAACAGGCCCCCCTCCTCGACGAACCGTTTCACATGCAACACTCCTTCCAGGCCCATGCCGCCGCGAATGTCCTCGCTTGTGTCCGGAGACATGCCCAGGTTCGGAGTTAACGCCGAGTTCTTCCACGCAATCGGCTCCCCGTTTCGCGGCAGCCCGTTCACCACCCGCTGCGCAGTGCCCGGCGTGGGTCCCAGCAGGATAACGTCATATCTGGACCGCAGGTTCGCCGTATCGCGGAGCACATGATCCGAGACGTATTGATAAGGAATTCCCAACTGATCAAACGCGACGCGGTACCATCCTTCGTTTTGGGTGTTGAGCCAGCTATGGACCAGCGCGATGCGCGGGGCATCCAGCGGGTGCGTGACGATCTTGGGCAGATCATTCACTCCGTTCATCCGCAGACCTAATTCGGCTGCCGCCGTGCGGACCTTTCCCAATTCGGAGGCGTCCAGGATCACCGTTCCGCGCCCGTACTTCTGCCCTCCCGCCGTAAACTCTTCCTCGGCCACCTGCATCTCCGCATCCTTCACGCGGAACCGCAGCATAGCCAAGTTGTTCTCGCCCGTGTGTTGGATGAGAAACTTGCTCCCCGCTGGATTTACGATCTCCCCAGCCAACTTCACGGGAAGTTGCAGCCTGGTCATGGCTTGCCGCAGGATTACCCCATCGGTGATGCGAATGGTGGGCAGGTTGCGCAGCGGGCCAAGCGACCAGCCCGTATCATCGTAGGGACGCGGATCGGACACATTGAAATACTGCCGGTCCAGCAGCATGTCGGCCATGCGGCTGTAAGGCTGGTCCATGCGAATCACGTAGCTGCCGGCGGGGAGTTTCTCCGGTTCCTCCATTGCCTGATCCATTGCCTGATCCATTGCCTGATCCATTGCCTGATTCAGGCGATGGACCTCGATGCCGTGCTGTCCCAACAGATTTACCAGATCGGCGCCGGTCCAGCGCTTGCCGGGCTGATCGAGAATCACCCACGCCGCCGGACCTTCCTTCGATGCCTTCTCCACGCTGCGCCGGCTCTTCAGATAGAAGTTCTCTAAAAACAACCGGCGGTTCCTGGCCACGTAGTTCATCGCCAGCAGCAGCGCGCTTTGCTGCAGATTCACGTTATTGCGCAAGGACCAGTTCACTTGCGCCAGCGGCGGATTGGGCCGGAACCAGGTGCGGCTGGTGCTCGACTCGGGTACGGTTCTCCGCAGCGTGTCGGCCCCGCGGCCGCCATAGGTTTCATAGAAACGCCCGATGGAGTTGTGTCCCTGCGCGACGGTCAACATGTAGTTGGCGCCCCAGCCGTCATAGAAGCCGTGTGTCCAAACACCGGGAACGCCGCGCTTGGTCATCTCTTCAATCTCGTGGTAGGCCAGCCGGTTCCACTCATTCACGACAATCGGATCGAGCCAGGCGTTGTAGGGTCCGGTCCCGGTGGAGGTGTAGAGAAACGGGACCGACTCGTGCAGATCATGCAGCACCTGTGGGTGCCACTCGAGGAACGTCTTCATCACCATCCGGCTGAGCGCGAGGGAAAGCGCCATGCCGTCGCGATTGTTGTCGTGCGCCACGTACTTGCCCCAATAGATGAGCGAGGGCGCAACACGATCCGGGTTGGCCTTTCTCCAGTTGTACAAGTCCACCTGTTTGTCGCGCCCGTCCACTTCGAGCACCGGCGTGATCATCACGATCGAATTCTTCCGGATCTCCTCGATGAACGGAGTCTGCTCAACGGCCAGCCGGTAGGCCATCTCCATCAGCATCTCGGGCGAACCGGTTTCCGGCGAATGAATGCTGCCCGAGGCCCAATAGATGGGCAGGCCCTCCTCCATCAAGGCGCGCGCTTGCGCCCCGGAGATCTTGCGTGGGTCCGCCAGCAGCGAGGTGATTTCGCGGATACGGTCCAGCCGCTTCATGTTGGACTCATCGCTGATCACCGTCACCAGCATCTCCCGGCCCTCTTCACTGCGTCCGGCACTCAATAGCTTCACCCGTGGCGATGCCTTCTCCAGTTCCCGGAAGTAGCGAAAGATGTCCTTGGTGTAGGTGAGCTTGTTGGGCGCGCCGGCAATGTAGCCGAGAACCTTTTCTGGGGTCGGGACCGTGGCCGAGGCCGGCAGATGATCCACCAGCTCAGTGAGAAAGTATGGTTCGGTCGTGTACTGCCGGATCTTGGCCGTGTAGCCCGCATCAGGGTTCTGTTGAGCGAATACGGACAGGCTCGCGATGGCCCCAATCAAGGCGATTCTCATAGTTCGCTATCATAATCTATTCCACCCATGACTACTCTTTCTCACCTGGAATGCAGCCTCTGCCAGAAACGCTTTGAGGCCGGCATCGCTCACAATCTTTGCGAATGCGGCGGGCCGCTGCTGGTTCGGTACCACCTGGACAAGGCGCGCGAGAACTGGAATCGCGAATGGCTCGGGCGCGCCCCGGCCACCATGTGGCGTTACGCCCCGGTGCTGCCGGTGAGCCGCCCGGAGAAGATCGTGTCGCTGGGGGAAGGCTACACTCCGCTGGTGCGCACCCGCCGGCTGGGCGCGCGTCTGGGCGCGGACCAACTTTGGGTGAAGGATGAAGGGCTCAATCCGACCGGATCCTTCAAAGCGCGCGGGCTCTCCTGCGCCGTCTCGATGGCCGCCGAACTGGGCCTCACCAAGCTCGCCATCCCCTCGGCCGGCAACGCGGCCAGCGCCATGGCCGCCTACGCCGCGGCCGCGGGCATCGAGGCGCACATCTTCATGCCGCGCGATGTGCCAAGCTCCAACTACATCGAGTGCAAGGCGTTTGGGGCCAAGGTCACGCTAGTGGACGGGCTGATCAGCGATTGCGCCAAGATCGTCAATGACCGCAAGCAGGAGGAAGGCTGGTTTGACGTCAGCACCTTGAAGGAACCGTACCGGATTGAGGGCAAGAAGACCATGGGCTATGAGGTGGCCGAACAGTTTCAATGGCAGCTCCCCGGCGTAATCTTCTATCCCACTGGCGGCGGCGTGGGCCTCATTGGTATGTGGAAGGCCTTCGAGGAGATGGAGACGCTCGGCTGGATCACTGCCAAGCGTCCTAAGATGATCGCGGTTCAGGTGGAGGGCTGCCAACCTGTGGTGCGTGCCTTTGAGCAGGGAACCCCGCGCAGCGAGTTCTGGCAGAACGCGCACACGGTGGCCAGCGGCCTCCGCGTGCCCAAACCACTCGGCGATTTCCTGGTGCTGAATGCGGTCCGCGATAGCGGCGGCTGCGCCATCGCCGTATCCGATGAAGAACTGCTGGATGCCGGGATCCAGTTGGCGGCCGAGGAAGGGATGTTTGTCGCGCCGGAGGGGGCGGCCTGCATCGCCGCTCTCGAAAAGCTGCTGGCGAGCGGTTTCCTCAAGCCGGACGAGAAGATAGTGATCTACAACACCGGGTCAGGTTTGAAGTATCTGGAAGCCTATTCGACGCGGTTCCCGCGCGTGAGCGGGGGCGAGCAGGACAAACTGGGCGGACTGATCACGCCGCGCTAAGCTAAGTGCACCGGGACCGGCGCCGTACGATACTGCGAAGCCCGCCGTTCTGGCCGGCAGGCCGTGAACAGCCCAAAGCCGAAGTGGTTTGCCACACCAACGAGTGCCCCACGAGTGCCGCCCCCACGCACGCCGAGGGAAGCTTTGCTTCGACGCGCGCCGGAAGACCCGGCGTCCGGTAGAAGCCCTTCTGCACAGAGTACGTGAAACGTCTTGAAGTCGAGCTTATGGAAGCGGGTGCCTTTCAGGTGCGCGCCATTCGAACGAGCGCCGCACGGTGTTTCAGGGGTGTCGCTGGCTTGTTTCAAGGCCAGCAGGTCAACCGTCCGGCGACAGGCCGGATTGGAGATTCGGCCCATGCTGTCAGGAAACGTTCACGATACTGCGGCCAGCGCAGTGACCAGATCGCCGTTCGACAACGCCTTCCACCCGCGGCTCGCCGCCGTAGCGGAGGAAATACCAAGATCCGCCAAAACGGCCACCAGATGCACATCCATGTTGGCATCAAGCAGCCACATGGAATGAGTCAGTGAGTTCGGAGGCTATCTTTAGGACTTCCGGCAACGCCTCGTGTGGGAACGCGTGATCGAATGACTCGTCGATATCGGCTAGTGTAGTGTCCGCGAAATAACTAGACAGTCATTGCCCTCCGCTTTCGGGACTTGGGGCTGGTACAGC
>JAENWC010000336.1 GCA_016650235.1 Terriglobia bacterium | reverse complement strand
CCATGGAAGCGGCCGCCGAAATGTGCCACGGCGCCGGTTTCCACTTGCTCGCCAAACACAGCGCCATGGTTCCTCCCGGCGAAAGCATTCATGAGCTTGGTACCTGCCGCATGGGTGCGGACAGGCGGACCAGCGTGCTGAATTCGTTCAACCAAAGCCACGACTGCTCCAATCTCTTCGTAGTGGACGGCAGTTCCTTCGTCTCGGGCGGCGCACAAAATCCAACGCTCACCATCCTTGCGCTCGCGCTGCGGGCATCTGAATACCTGGCCGGTCAAATAAAGAAAGGCAGCCTCTAAGCAAGCGTGAGAATCGTCATCTTGTCCCTCTGGGCCGCCTGCATTGTCTGCGCTCAGACCGGCCTCAAATCGCCCGCGGCGCCCGTCGAGCAGCCCCTCCCTTTCAGCCACAAGAAACACAGCGAACTCGGCCTCACTTGCAAGACTTGCCACAAGAACGCCGATCCGGGCGAATCCATGGGCATCGCCGCCGTCTCCTCCTGCATGGGCTGCCATAAGACAGCAGCGGCCGAATCGCCCGCCATCAAAAGGCTCGCAAGGCACGCCGAAATGAAGTCCGATCCTGTCTGGGCCCGCGTTTACCTCATCCCCAGCTACGTCTTTTTCAGCCATCGCCGCCACCTGGAATCCGGCGCTACCTGTCAAACCTGTCACGGACCGGTCGCCGCCCAGGATCAACTCCGCCGCGAAATCGACATCAGCATGGGCGGCTGCATGGAGTGCCATGTCAAGAACCGCGCCCGCAACGATTGCAATTATTGCCACGAGCCGCGCTAAGCGGTTTCGCCACTACATGTTTAAAGCCACCTGCTGAGCCGTGATCGAAGGGAGCATTTCGGCCGAAAACATCCGGCGGTAGGTCCGGACATGGAGTGGTATCGTAGAAGTATTGTGAGACTACTGGTAGTAGAAGACGAATCGCGCATCGCCGACTTCGCGCGACGCGGCCTCGAAGGTTCCGGCTATGCGGTGGATGTGGCCCCGGACGGAGGACAGGCCATGGAGTTTATTCATGGCACGAATTACGATCTGGTCATCCTCGACCTTATGCTCCCCGACATTGACGGCCTTGATCTCCTCAAGCGCATCCGGAATCGCAAGGCTAGTCCGCCCGTGCTCATCCTGAGCGCGCGGGACGCCGTGGATGATCGCGTGAAGGGACTCGAGCAGGGCGCAGACGACTACATGGTCAAACCGTTTGCCTTCGTCGAACTCCTCGCCCGTGTGCGCGCCTTGTTGCGCCGCGGGCAACCTACGCCGGAAAAACTGCAGGTCGGCGATCTGGTGATGGACTGCATCCGCCGTAAGGTGGTGCGTTCCGGCGAAACCATCGAGCTCGCCCCCAAAGAATTCACCATCCTCGAATATATGATGCGCAACAGCGGCCGCCCGCTTAGCCGCACTCTCATCGTGGAACATGTCTGGGACGTGGAGTACGATGGCCTCACCAATATCGTCGACGTCTATATCCGGCATCTCCGTAGCAAGATCGACGACCGGTTCCCGGAAAAAATGATTCAGACCGTGCGTGGCGTCGGCTACATGCTCGGTGCCGTCGACAAAGCAGAAGCCTAGGATGCGTTTATTCCCGGCCGCGGGCATAGGGAGCGGTTGTCAGATCGAAGAGGAATGGATAGTTCCGTAATGCGAACCACGGACGGCAAGAGAAGGCCGCTGGGCCTGCGTCTCCGGCTCACGCTCAGCTACGTCATAATCTTCACCATTCTCCTGGCGGCCGTGGGAGCCCTTTTCCGGCAGCAGCTCAAATCCAGCCTGGACAATAACACCACTTTGATCCTCGACGAGGAAGCGGCCACCGTCAAAGGCTATCTCCAGATTGAGCACAATGTGCCGGTCTGGAAGTACGACCCGAAAGACACCGAAGAAGCCTTCATCGTGCAACGGCTACGCCGCATCTTCCTGCTCACCGGCAGCGACGGCCGCGTCCTCGAGGTTTCCGACGCGTACAACTCTCTTGGCGTGGAATCAAAAAAGGAACTGCAATCCATGCTTGGCGCCGGCAAACCCGTGTGGCGTGTGCGAAAAGACGACCGGAACAGTTCTTATCTCATACGTTCCGCCGTGCTGACCGATGATGGCGGCAGGAAATTTCTTCTTACCATTGGCCGCACCCTTGACGCCAATGAGAAACTGCTCAGTCAATTCACCCGTAACTACTTCACCATCGTCCCGCTGTTCCTGCTCGCCTCCAGCGCCCTCGGCTGGATCATGGCCGGCCGCGCCCTCAGCCCGGTCAATGACGTGGTCCGCGCCGCGCAATCGATCACGGGCGACAATCTCGGGCTTCGCATCCCGCCTCGCGGCGCGGGGGATGAATTGGACCACCTCATCGAGGCCTTCAACAGCATGGTGGACCGCCTCCAAAGTTCCTTTTCCCAGGTGAGGCAGTTTTCCATCGACGTTTCGCATGAATTGCGCACCCCCTTGACCGCCGTCCGGGGCGAACTCGAGGTAGCCTTATTCTCGGCAAGAACTGTGGAACAGTACCGCGACGCCATCGCCACCGCCATTGAAAGCGTAGAGCAGTTGAGCCAGGTGGTGCGGGCTCTGCTGCATCTGAGCCAGGCGGAAACCGGGCTGGTCGCGCTGGACAAAACCTCGCTCGATCTGACCGCCATCGTGAACAATGTGGTGGACCAGTTTCAGATCCCCGCGGAAATGGAAGGCATCCATATGCAATCCCTCCTGGAACCCTGCCGCATCGAAGGAGACAAGATTCAGATCGAACGCTTGATCTCCAACCTCCTTTCCAATGCCATCCGGTACACTGGCAAAGGCGGTACCGTCCTGGTGGGGCTCCGCTCCGCCGGGAACCGCGTGGAACTGAGTGTGGAGGATACCGGCCGCGGCATCCCATCCAAGCACATCCCTCACATTTTTGAACGCTTTTATCGAGTCTCGGATGGCAACGTCGACCCCGAGCGCGGTCTTGGCCTTGGCCTCAGCTTCGTTGCCTGGATTGCCAAGGTGCACGGAGCCAAGATCAACGTCCTTAGCGAGCCGGGCGCCGGAAGCCGTTTCGAAGTCAATTTTCCAGCCGGTTCCTCCCCCGAGGCTTTGCCCGACGCTGCCCGCGAACGCCGCCTCCATGCCTCGCGCGCCGGAGCGATAGAATCATAATTATGAGCTTAGACATTCAACAAAGAGAACTCGAGGGGATTCAAATCCTGGACATGAAGGGCCGCCTGACGGTCGGAGAGGAAAGCACCAAGTTTCGGGACGCCGTCCGGCGCATGGCCGAGGCCGGTGTTACCAACGCCATTCTGAACCTGAAGCAGCTTGACTACATTGATAGCACCGGCCTTGGCGGCATGGTTGTCTGTTACACCACATTCAGCAAAGCCGGCGGCGCCCTCAAGTTGGTCAACCTTAATAAGCGGAACATTGAGCTGTTGTTCCTCACCAAACTCATCACCATCTTTGAACTGTTCAACGATGAGCAGGACGCCATCAACAGTTTCTTTCCCGGCCGCGAAGTGAAGTCGTTTGACATTCTCGACTTCGTGCAAGGCAGCGACCAGGGCTCCTGATGCGTCTGGTCGTCATCGGGGCGGTCGCCGCGGGCTTGAGTGCGGCCGCGCGCGCCAGACGCCTGGACCGGCAACTCGATATTCTGGTCCTCGAAAAAGGCGATGCCATCTCCTATGGCGCATGCGGGCTTCCTTATCTGGTGCAGAACAAAGTGCGCCACTTTAGCGATTTGGTGGTTTACTCCGCAAGCTACTTCCAAAAGGAGCGCAATATCGAGGTGCGCACCGGCGCCGAGGTCCAGGAGATTGAACACGGGCGCCGCCGCTTGCGTCTGTGTTCCGGCGAGTTCATTGCCTACGGCAAACTCATCATCGCCACCGGCGCACGCCAGGACACAGGCGGCATTGCCGGAGTGGACCAGCCGCATGTGTTCTCGATGAACTCCCCGGCTGCCGCCGTCCGGCTCAAGCAACATCTGCTCGGTACAAAGCCCGGCCGTGCCGCGGTGGTGGGAGGCGGATACATCGGCCTGGAAGCGGTGGAAGCGCTGCGCTCTTATGGCTGGCACGTCACTCTTCTTCACGACGGAGCCAACCTGCTGCACCGCGACGAGCCGGAATTGACCCGCCGCCTGCTCACTCATCTCGACCGTTTTCGCGTGGACACCCGCCTCGGCTGTCGTGTCCGCACCATTCACGAAAAACACATAGACGGCATCGCCTGTGATCTGGTGGTGCTCGCCACAGGCCTGCGGCCCAATGTCGAACTGGCCGCCAACGCCGGAATCGAACTCGGGCGCACCGGGGCCATCCGCGTTTCAGACCACATGGAAACCAGCTTTGGCGGTATCTATGCCGCCGGCGACTGCGCCGAGGCCATGCATCTGGTGGCCGGACGCCCCATGTGGATCCCGCTCGGCACCACCGCCAACAAAATGGGGCGCGTGGCTGGAGCCTGTGCCGCTGGCGCGCGCGAACGCTTCGCCGGAATCGCCGGCACCTCTATCGTCCGCGTCTGCGGACTCGCCGTTGCCCTCACCGGCCTCTCTTTGCCGCAGGCCAAGGCGGAGGGGCTGCGCGCCGTCTCGGCCTGGGTCAAGACACAGGACCGCGCCGCCTACTTCCAGGGCCGGGCCACGGAAGTGGAACTGGTTGCGGACCAGTCCACCGGGCGTCTGCTCGGCGCCACTGTGATCGGCGAACACGGCGTGGAGGGTCGCATCAATGTTGTGGCGGCCGCGCTACAGACTCGCATGCGGCTTGACGATTTCCTCCAATTGGATCTCGCCTACGCCCCGCCTTTTGCTCCCGTCTGGGACCCTCTCCTCATTGCCGCTCAGCAGCTACAAAAACAGTTTTAGCCGATAGGATAGGCCTCCCGGCCTTCAAGCGCGCCTGGCCTTACTGTTTTTTCCGACCCCCGCCGCCACCGCCGCGGCCTTCACTCGACGGAGGCACAAGCCCCTTCAAGCGCAAATGAACCGCCATTTGGGCATACTCATGCTCGATGTGAATAATGTTCCGGTACAGCGCCGCAAGACGCGTGTTCTGGCCGCCGCGCCCGGGGATCATTTCAGTCGCCACCGCGTCGGTCATGGATGCATACATCTTGTCGCATTCCGCCATCCCTTCGGCGAGAACAGCGGTCAGCTCCGCCTTGGTTGTCTTTGCGGCCGCGCCAGCCTGCTTTCTCTCGCCGTTATAGGAGGAGCAGGTGCCCATCGTCGAATCGGCCGTGTGCGCCACCAAGTCCTTGAAGCTCTGGCTTTCCGGAGAGGGCTTGAAGTTGTAGTGCTCCTCGGGCATCTTCGCCGCGGCGGCAATCACATTGTTCTTAGTTCGATCCCAGGATTGTTTGGCTTCCATGCTCATGGGATTCTGTGCGTGCAACGCGCATACTGCGAGCGCGGCAATGGGAACGAGGCATCGAATGTTCATAGTGGATCTTCCTTCGGGCGTCCAACGCCCACCCTATATCTTATACGTGATTCCCGACTCGGACGCGAGGTGGCTGTGAAGGAATCCGGCCGGATCTGCCCGTGATTCTCTTTACCGCGCCGCCGCAATATCCGGCTCGTCAAGCTCAAGAACTGGAAGAACGGACAATCCCCCTGCTAAACTGAACGCTGTGGGGTCCCGTATCCAACAAAAGCTCCTGCAACCCGGTCAACAGGCCCCGGATTTCTCCCTCCTCGCCGCCGATGGGGCCACGCAAACACTGGAAAATGTTCTGGCGCACGGGGCCGCCGTACTCGCCTTTTTTAAAGTCTCATGCCCGGTTTGCCAGTTTGCTTTTCCATTCCTCGAACGGCTGCACCAATCCGGCGTCAAGCTCTACGGCGTTTCCCAGGATAACGCCGCCGATACATCCGAGTTTGCCTCCGAGTTCGGCATCACCTTCCCGATGCTGCTCGACGACAAAGACTTCCGCGCCAGCAACGACTACGGCGTCTCGCACGTGCCTTCCGTTTTTCTCATCGAACCAGGCGGCCATCTCGCCATGGCCTTTGACGGCTTTTCCAAGGCTGCCATGGAGGCGCTAGGCCGGCGATTCTCGGTTGAGGTTTTTCGCCCTGATGAAAAGGTCCCACAATGGAAACCCGGTTGAGGTTCCAAAAACTAGACTCCCGTGGGGAGCCAGGCTTTCACTATGATCCATGAGGTTTTCGATTCCGCGTCCGCCATTGCCAAAGGGTTGGGTATCACCCTGCGCGAAATGCTTTCGCCCACCATCACAGAGGACTACCCGGAAGCCCCGGCCCTGTTTCAGGAACGTTTTCGCGGCAAGCATGTGCTCCAGCGCGACGAGCATGGCCTGGAAAAGTGCGTCGGCTGCTTCCTCTGCGCGGCCGCCTGCCCCTCCGACTGCATCTATATTGAAGCGCAGGAGAACACGGACAAAGTCAGAATCAGCGGCGGCGAACGCTACGCCTCGGTCTACAACATCGATTACAACCGCTGTATCTTTTGCGGCTATTGCGTCGAGGCCTGCCCCACCGACGCCATCACCCACGGTCATGACTTTGAACTGGCTGCCTATGACACCTCCGCGCTGATCATGCGCAAAGAACAATTGCTGGTTCCAGTACCGGAAGGCGCCAAGCCTCCCGTACTGCGCCAACCGCAACAGTCAGGCCACTAGCGGCCCCGGAATCAGACTAGTGTAGTTCGGTGATCTGTTAGCCTTGATGTGTAACGCGTGACCCACCAGCCCAGCGAATTAGCCAGCCAAATCCTGTTCGCCTGCCAGCGTCATCAACCGGTTCCCTCCGAACCACTCCGTCAACTCCTGTCACTGGCAAACCATATTGATCCCGTCATCGCCACCGCGGCCAGCATCGTCCTGTTTCGCGATTTGGTGGAACCGCTATCGGACTCCTTCGAGCCGGACCTCTGCCTCGCTTACGCCGGGATCTTTTCCTCCGCCATCGAATCCGCCCTCCCAGACTTGCCTGCCGCACACCTTCTACAGCGCTACCAGTCGATCCGCGCCATGCGGCCCTGCCGCGAGTCCAAAGTCTCCGATGTGATCGTTCTTTCCCGCGTCACCCTCGGCGCGGATGTCGCCGTCACCAGCCTCATGCTCGATGCCGCCAAGAAACGTTTCCCCTCCGCGCGCATCCACTTTGCGGGCTCCGCTAAAGCCTATGAGCTGTTCAACGCCGACCCGCGCATCCTTCACCTGCGGCTTCCCTACGCTCGTGGCGGCGCGCTTGCGGATCGTCTCTCGGCTGGACTGGAACTCAGGGACCTGCTGCAAAACACGGAAGGCATCGTAATCGATCCAGACTCCCGCCTCACCCAACTCGGCCTCCTACCGGTATGCGGCCTGGATCGCTACTTCTTCTTTGAAAGCCGCTCCTATGGCGCCGATGGACCAGATCCCATCGGCAAGCTCGCGCAAGATTGGATCCGTGAAACCTTTTCCGTGGACGACGCCAAAGCATTCATCGCCCCAGCCGCCAAACCATTGTTCCCCGGCCATGACCTTGCCACCCTGAGCTTAGGGGTGGGTGATAATCCAGCCAAGCGCATCCCGGACCCGTTCGAGCAGGACCTGCTGCGGCACCTGGTACGCCTCGGCCTAAACGTCTTCATCGATCAGGGGACCGGCGGCGAAGAAGCCGACCGTGTGCAGCGCGCCATTCAAAGTGCCGGAGCCAGGCCCGGTCAGATCCAAACCTGGCGCGGAGCCTTTGCTCCCTTCGCCGCCACCATCGCAGCCAGCCGGCTCTATGTCGGCTATGACTCCGCCGGCCAGCATGTGGCAGCCACCTGCGGCACGCCTCTGGTCACCCTCTTTGCCGGCTTCGTTTCGCCGCGCATGTTCCACCGCTGGTCGCCGCGCGGACCAGGTCCCATGGAAGTCATCCGTGTGGAGAATCCGGATCCCGCGCCGGTGCTCGATCAGGCCAAGGCCCGCATCGCCAAACTACTCGCGCTTCCGCGCTAACTCACCTTCGAGCAGCAGCCGCATCTGCGACTCCATTTCGCCCATTCGCTTTTTCAATTCCTCAATCTCCATCGCTTCCGGATCCGGAAGTTTGCCGTGTTCGAGTTGCTCTCCCTCGCTGACCCCGCGCATCCGCACAATGCGTCCAGGCACGCCCACCACTGTCGAGTGCGCCGGGACCGAATGCACCACAACCGATCCGGCGCCCACCTTGACGTGATCCCCCAATTGAATATTGCCCAGCACCTTCGCGCCCGTACCCACCACCACGCCGTTGCCCAAGGTCGGATGCCGCTTGCCCTTTTCCTTTCCCGTTCCGCCCAGCGTCACCCCTTGGTAGAGCAGCACATCGTCGCCAATCTCGGTGGTCTCTCCAATCACCACGCCCATTCCATGATCGATGAAGAACCGGCGCCCGATCTTGGCTCCAGGATGAATCTCGATTCCCGTAAACAGGCGGCTGATCTGGGACATCACCCGCGGCAGCAACGGCACTCCAGCGCGGTGCAGCTTGTGCGCCACCCTGTGCCACAAGATGGCGTGAAAACCCGGATAACACAACACGATCTCCAGCACGCTCTTGGCGGCCGGATCTTCCCGGAAGATGGTCTCAATCTGCTCGCGGATCGTTCGCAGCATACTCGCCCCATTATCGCCGATTCCATCGCCCTGTCTCGATCTCTCCGGCTATACGACGGAGGCAAGCCCATTCTTCCCGATCAATGAAGAACTTCTCTTGGGTTGACTATTCTTCATCTCAGACAATAGAATATGTCTCCAGGGGGTCTTCATGAAACGTCTGGTTCTCTCGCTCAGCTTTATTCTCAGCCTCTCGGCGCAAACCGAGCGCGGCAACATTACTGGCTTGGTCTCCGATTCCACTGCCGCGTCCATTCCCGGCGCCACAGTGGTGATCACCAACAGCGGCACCAATCAGTCCACCACCGTCACCACCACCAGCACCGGCGAGTACAATGTGCCCAACCTCTCTCCGGGCAGCTATCGCATCGAGTTCTCCGCACAGGGCTTCAAGAAGACCATCAGCCCGTCGGTGACCCTCACTGCCGCCTCCACGGTACGCGCCGACGCGCGGCTCGAAGTTGGCCAGGTGAGCGAGTCAGTCGAGGTTCGCGCCGATATCGCGCAGGTGCAAACGGAAAACGCCAAGGTCACCACTGCGGTCCAGAACAAGATGGTCGACGAGCTGCCGCTCGTGGTCGGCGGCGCTCTGCGCAGCCCCTTTGACCTGGTCTCCATCACCCCCGAAGCGCGCGGCAGCGGCAGCCAGCTTTCCCTCGGTGGCGGCCAGGCGCGAGCTTGGGAAGCCACGCTGGACGGTGTTTCGGTAGCCACCAATCGCTCCGCCGACGCGGTCGAGATCTCCTACAACGCGCCATCGCTCGAGGCCATCACCGAGTTCGCCGTCGATACCAACGGTTTTAAGGCCGAGTACGGACAAGCCGGCGGCGGCATAATGACCTTCTCCTCCAAGTCCGGCACCAACCAGTTTCATGGCGTCGCCTATGACTTTCTGCGCAACGAGAAGCTCGACGCCCGCGGGTTTATCGCTCCCAAACGCGCCGTGTATCGCCAGAACGATTTCGGCGCCACGGCCGGCGGCCCCATGATTATTCCGAAACTCTACAACGGCCGTGACAAGTCCTTTTTCTTCTTCTCCTACGAGGGCTTCCGCAACCGCGTCGGCAGTAACGATCTCATCCGCACCGTTCCCACTCCGGAGATGTACGACGGCGACTTCACCAATCTGGTGAGCGCCAGCAATCAGCGGCTTGTCATTTACGACCCGTCCACCACCCGCGCCAATCCCGCCGGTACTGGCTTCATTCGCGATCCGTTTGCCGGCAACCGCATTCCAACGGCGCGCATCAGTCCTTTTGCCAAGAAATGGGGAGCATTTGCCCAGCCGGTCAAGCCGAACCGCAACGGCGCGCCGGGCACCATCGACTATATCCGCAACAACTATCTGGCCACCGGCGGCTCCATTGTCTCGCCCCAGAACAAGTACAGCCTCAAGGTGGACCATATGTTCAGCAACAGCCACCGCGTTGGCTTCTTCTACAACAACAGCAACTTCAATCAGGCCGTCGGACCAGGAGGCCCTCCCGGACTGCCCGCTCCTCTCTACGACGGCCAGGTAAATACGTTTGAAACCGAGGCCTATCGCGTCACACACGACTGGACCTTGAATCCGCGCCTGCTCAACCACTTCGCCATTGGCGGCAACCTCTTCTTCAAAGTCAGTTCCTCGGTCAACGTCGACCAGAACTGGAAGGACAAGCTGTGCATGAAGAACGTGCCGGACTGCAACATCAACTTCGCCGCCGCCACATTCACCGAGTTCAACACCTGGGGCTCCACATCCTACAACGGAACCGAGCAACCGCTCTGGTCCATCAAAGACGACCTCAGTTACATCAAAGGCTCGCATACCTTTAAGACGGGCTTCTCCTTCCAGAACCAGCGCGCCAATGGATACGGCCAGCAGGACATCTCCGGCCGCGCCGGTTTCAGCTTCCTCGGCACTTCCATTCCCGGCGCCACCAGTTTCAACAGCGGCAGTTCCTTTGCCAGTTTCCTGCTCGGGGAAGCCAACACCGGGCGCACCGAGACCAATCGCTTCGTCGTCCAGATGTACGACTATTACGGGTTCTATTTTCAAGACGACTGGCGCTTGTCCAAACGTCTCACCCTGAACCTCGGCGTCCGCTATGAATTCACCAATCCTCCCAGGGAGGGCGGCGACCAGTACTCCGACTTCACGCCCAATATCCCGAATCCGGCGGTCAACAACTATCCCGGCGCATTGCGTTTTGCCGGTTTTGGCGAAGGACGCCAGAACACACGGAGCCTCGTCCCCGGCTGGTACGGCGGATTTGGTCCCCGCATTGGGCTCGCCTACACAGTTGATCCCAAGACGGTAATCCGCTCCGCTTTCGGACGCAGCTTCAGCAAGGTATCAGTGGTCACCGGCTCGGGCCACTTTTCCGGCTTTATCGGACAGTATGACTTCAGTTCCGGAGACCAGGGCGTGACCCCTGCCTTCAAGCTCGACGATGGGTTGCCGGCCTATCCGCTGCCGCCGCGCATCGATCCCACCTTCTCCAACAACAACAACGTCGACCATTGGCAGTTAGCGGACGCCGTACGCGCCCCCGAGAACCTTTACTGGACTTTCTCGGTGCAGCGCCAGCTCTCTTCCAACACAGTCCTTGAGGCGTCCTACAACGCCACCGCCGGTTCCCACTTGCAGACCAGCGTGGTCAACATCAACCAGGTGCCCACCGCCGTTATGAATAACCTCATCGCGCAGTATGGAGCCGTGCAGGCCCAGAACATTCTGCGCGCCGACATCAGTTCCGCGTTGGCCGTATCCTCCGGCTTCCGCCCGCCTTATGCCAACTTCACCAACCCCAGCATCCAGCGCACCACCCGGAACGTGGCGCAATCCCAACGCCCCTACCCGCAGTACTTGAACGTGGTCACCGGCGGCCAGGGCGGCGATAAGAGCGGCCACTCCTCCTACCACGCCATGGTTCTCAAGCTCGAGCGCCGGTTCACCTCCGGCCTCACCTTCCAATGGAACTACACCCTGTCCAAGATCATCACAGACTCGGATAGCTACGATGCCGGTGGGGGCTCCGCCATGGATCAGTACAACCGCCGCCTCGAGAAATCCATCGGCCGCTTTGACCAGACCCACGCCCTCAAGCTCAGCACCATCTATGAACTCCCGTTCGGCAAAGGCCGCAAGTTCATGAATAGCGGCGGCGTTGCTAATGCCGTGCTCGGCGGTTGGCGCATCAGCGGCATTATGACCTACGCCAGCGGCTTCCCTATTTCGCTTGCCCGCAACAATCCGCTCAACATTTTCAACGGAGCTACCCGTCCCCAGGTGAGCGGCTACGAGAATTG
>JAENWC010000335.1 GCA_016650235.1 Terriglobia bacterium | reverse complement strand
TGACGATCACCACCACGCTGCGCGGGGCGGCTCCGGAAGAGGTGGAGTCGCAGGTCACCAAACGCATTGAGGAGGCCGTCAACACGATCAGCGGCATTGACGATCTGTCGTCGCTGTCGGCGCAGGGCATCTCGCAGGTGAACATTCAATTCGTCCTGTCCAAGGATGCCGATGGGGCCGCGCAGGAGGTGCGCGACAAGGTGGCTCGCATTCAGAGCCAGTTGCCAAGGGATACGGACCCGCCCATTGTAGACAAGATCGCCACCGACGCATCCCCGGTCATCAACGTGGTGCTCTCCAGCCCCCGCGATCTGCGCGAAACCACCAAGCTGGTGGACGATCGCGTCAAGAAAAACCTGGAATCGCTTCCCGGCGTGGGCCAGGTTCGTTTTGTCGGAGACCGGCAGCGCCAGATACAGGTGATGCTGGACGCCGGCCGGCTCTTTGCCTATAACCTCAATATTGATCAGGTGCGCGCCGCGCTCGCCTCGCAAAATGTCGAGATTCCTGGCGGACGCCTGGATCAAGGCGCGCGCGAGGTATCGGTTCGCACCTTGGGCCGCATCGAGACTCCGGCGGACTTCAACCGCGTCATCGTATCCAACCAGGCCGGCGTTCCGGTGCGGATCTCCGACATCGCCGAGGTAGTGGATGGCTATCAGGAGCCGCGCTCACTCACGCGGCTGGACGGGGTTCCCTCCGTTGCGCTCGAGATCCGCAAACAGTCCGGCACCAACACGCTGGAAGTGATTCGCGTGGTGAAGGAGCGCATCGCCGAGCTGCGCCCGCTGCTGCCGGCGGATTTGAAGATCGCCTACACGCGCGATCAATCGACCTTCATTTCCGAGGCGTTCTCGGCCGTGCAGGAACATCTGGTGCTGGGCGGCGTGCTGGCGGGCATTATCGTGATGCTGTTCATTCGCAGTTGGCGCTCCACAGTGATCGCGGCCATTGCCATCCCCACCTCCATCATCTCCACTTACACGCTGATGAACATGATGGGCTTCACTTTGAACCAGATCACCATGCTCGGGCTGGTGCTGGTGGTGGGCATTGTCATTGACGACGCCATCGTGGTGCTCGAGAACATCTTTCGGTTCATGGAGGAGAAAGGATTGCCGCCGGTGCAGGCGGCCATCAAAGGGACCGAGGACATCGGACTGGCCGTGATGGCCACCACGCTTAGCCTGGTGATCATCTTTCTCCCCGTCGCATTCATGGAAGGGATCGTCGGCCGGTTCATGTCGAGCTTCGGGTTCACGGCCGCCTTCGCGATCATGGTGAGTTTGCTGGTGAGTTTCACCCTCACGCCGATGCTGTGCTCGCGATGGCTGCGGTTTTCGCCCGGCGAACCAACCAAGGAAACCTGGCTGTTTCGCGTAACCGCGCGGCCCTACCGTGCCATGCTGCTCTGGTCGATGCGGCATCGCTGGGTGATCGTAATGGTCTCACTCGCGGTAACCTTCTCCAGCGTTCCTTTATACATGCGTATCGGGAAATCATTTCTGCCCATCGATGACCAGAGTGAATTTGAAGTGACGGTGCGCATGCCGCCTGGATCCTCGCTGGAAGGCACCGATCAGATGATGCGGCAGGTGGAGGACGATTTGCGCCAGATGAAGGGCATCCGGAACGTGTTCACCACCATCGGCGCCGATGTGCGCCAGCAGGTGGACCGGGGAACGGTCCTTCTGGAACTGGTTCCCGCCTCCGAACGAACGCAGTCCCAGGCCGCATTAATGCTCGAGGCGCGCCATCGTATGGCTAGGTTTCACGACGTCGTGGTGAGCGTGCAGTTGCCTTCGCTGATTGCCGGCGGCGATAGCCGCGAAATGATGTTTTCCCTCCAAGGACCGGATCTGATTAAGCTGGACCACTATGCGGGCGTCATCATCAAGAGGTTGGCCGCCGAGCCGGGTGTGGTGGATCTGGATTCCAACTATGAGCCGGGCAAACCGGAGTTGCGCGTGGTCATCAACCGGGACAAGGCGGCGGATTTGAATGTCAACGTCGGTTCCATCGCCACCGCGCTGCGCACTTTGGTAGGGGGCGATGAACAGGCCACCACTTACCGCGAGGGCGATGACCGCTACGACGTGCTGCTGCGCGTGAAGAAGGAGTACCGCACCTCGGCCGAGGCGATGCAGCGGCTCTATGTTCCCTCCGCCACGCTGGGCAACGTGCCGCTAAGCAATGTCGCGCAACTGCTGCCTTCCACTGGTCCCACTCAGATCGCGCGGTTCAACCGGCAACGCCAGGTGATGATCATGGCCAACGTGGCTGAAGGCCAGTCGTTGAGCAATGTGATCACCATCCTGAATCAGACCGTGGACTCGCTGCAGTTACCGCCGGAGTACCGCACAGGGATGGTGGGCCGCAGCAGGGAGTTTGAGCGCGCCGGCAAGAACTACGTCCTGGCACTTCTGCTTTCCCTGGTGCTGATGTACATGATTCTGGCGGCGCAGTTTGAAAGCTTCATTGACCCGATTACGATTTTGCTGAGCCTTCCGCTGTCAGTGCCCTTTGCGCTGCTCTCGCTCCTGCTTGCTGGCGAGAACTTCTCCATCATCTATTCATCGGTTGGCATCCTGGTGCTGTTTGGAATCGTGAAGAAGAACTCGATCCTGCAGATCGATCACATCAAGTCGCTCCGGCGGCAGGGAAGCGATCGTATGCAGGCGATTCTGTACGGATGCGAGGATCGCTTGCGCCCGATTCTAATGACCACGGCGGCGCTGGTGGCCGGCATGATTCCGATGGCGCTGGGCGGAGGGGCCGGTTCGGGCAGCCGGCGCACGGTGGCCATTGTCGTCATCGGCGGGCAGACGCTTTGCTTGCTGCTGACCTTGCTGGTGACTCCGGTTGCCTACTCGCTTTTCGATGATTTGGCCGCAGTCTTGAGCCGGTGGTCGCGGCGCATCCGGTTCCGCGCCGCCGCCCCTGTCGCCACCCTGCTCCTGGTTTGTGTTGCCTTCGCGCAGGAACCGGCCCGCGTTGGCGTCAGTATCACACAAAGAAAGCTCACCCTTTCCGAGGCTCTGAAAGCGGCGCTCAAGAGCAATCTTGAAATCGAGATCGAACGCACAACGGTGGCCAACGCGCATCTGGGGGTCAAGGCTGCGCAGGGCGCATTTGACGGCATGTTCCGCTGGCTGCCATCAGTGGAGAGCCGTACGATCCCCACTCCTTCTATCCTGATGGGGGCCGGCGGCAAGCTGGAAGAAACCTCACTGGTACAGAACTTCCAATACCAACAGAGATTGCCATGGCACGGAGCATCGTTTCTTGCAGGCTTTGACAATTCACGCCAAACCACCACCAACCCGTTCACAGGTCTGACGCCATACTATGGGACGCGCATGATGGTGCAGTTCGCGCAGCCGCTGATGCGCGGGTTGAAGGCGGATCCTTACCGCACCGAGTTGAAGCTGCGTTCCAGGAACACGCAAATCTCGGAGCTGGATCTGGAACTGAAGGCCATCGACGTGGTGGCGCGCGTCGAGCAGGCCTACTGGAATCTGGTGGCGGCGCGCCAGGACGTGCAAGTCCAGAGCGATGCAGTAAAGCTTGCGCAGGAGCAACTGGACCGCACGCGGCGCATGATCGCATCGGGCACGCTCGCCTCGGTGGAGATCGCCGCGGCGGAGGCGGAACTCGAGCGGCGCAAGGACAACCACCTGTCGAGTATCGGACTCCTCGCTGAGGTCGAGAACGCCTTCAAACTATTGTTGAGTGCGCACCGGTCCGAGGAGATCTGGACCGATGCCATCATTCCGCTGGAGGAGCGCACGGTGGACTTTGCCGCCGCCGATGATCTCCCGCAAGCTGTCTCGGCGGCGATGGGCAAGCGCGCCGAACTGCGGCAACTGGCAATGCGCAAACAGAATAATGATGCGCAGAAGGATCTGGCCGCCAATCAATTGAAGCCGCAAATGAATCTGGTGGCCTCCTACAGCGCGGCCGGACTTGCCGGGGCCCAATCGGATATCGACAATCCGTTCACACAGAATTCCATCGCGACATCGCAGCGGATCAATCAGCTATCGGCTTTGAATGGCATCGCTCCATTGCCTCCAACCACGGGCGGTGGAATTCCCCCGGCGTTTCTCGGCGGCTACCCGGCCTCGCTGTCCACCCTGTTTGAGGGAGGTTTTCCCACCGTGCAGGTGGGCGTCTCTCTTGAATGGACCACGCGCAACCGCACCGCGGAGGCGGGCCTCGGGCAGACCGTGGTGGCCGAACGCCGGCTGAAGCTGGAACGGGACCGCATCGAGCAGGCCATTGTGGCACAGGTCCGCAACGCAATACAGTCTCTCACTACTTCCCGGCAGCGGATCCTGGCGGCGGAAGCCAGCGCCCATGCTGCCCAGGAGAAGCTGGAAAGCGAGATCCGGCTGTTTCAAAGCGGCGAATCCACCAATTTTCTGGTGCTCACGCGCCAGAATGAATTCAGCGATTCACGCCGCCGCGTGGTGGTGGCACGGCTCGATTTCAACAAGGCCGTGTCGCGGCTGCGCCAGTCCATGGGCACGACGCTCGAAGCGCACAACCTGCACGTGCAGTAACAACCTACTGAGTCAAGAACCCTCAAGAACCTGACTGGAGACTCACACCGCAGTGGTGGACTTACAGGTTGGCTGGAAGGGCAGCAAGGAAGTTCCGGATAGGTGGCCCTAATTCGGGAATTCCGATATGTCTGGCTAGCTGCGTGAAGACCGAATGAAGAGGAGCAATGCCAATGAGTGCCGACATCGGCATGAGGAAGATCTGCGGCTTGCCTCCGGCGGTGGGCGATAGAAACGCGAGCCTGTCTCCTTGCGGCGACCATCGCGGGGCGCTCACGCGCGGTCTGCCGCCTGTCAGCACGCGCTGATTCCTGGTGGCAATGTCTACTTGTACCAATTCAGCATCGGACCGTTTCCGTCCGGGGCCATCCGCGGGTCCGAAACCCGTACCAGCTTGCCGAGGTGAGCATAACCGTATCGTTCGGCCTGTGCGATGGCAACGGCCAGTAGTAAACCAACAAGGATGCGGCGCTTTGGTAGATTATATCCCGGGTGCCTGAGAGGAAAAGACTGGCTTTTCAGGCTCGGCCTGATGTATGAAACAATTAGGGCAAGAGTTGTTTTCGGATAACTTGTGGAAATCTCATAAGCAGGCCTTTGGTTTCATGGAGATTCCATCCACAGGCGCCGCCGCTGGACGGGCCTGTTTATACACAGTCCAACCTGTTGCGAGGTTTGCCTTTAGGTTTTCCTTGTATGAAGCGGCCGGTTTCGGTAGTGTGGTTCAACCCTAATGGCAACCCAGGACATCACACTCGAGCGGGGGCTTCCCTCCAACGTTGACAGCGAGCAATTGGTGCTCGGATCCATCCTGCTGGATGAGTCGGCTTTCGTGCTGGTGGCGGGAACACTCGAGCCCGAGGACTTCATTCTCGAAAAGCATCGCCGGATCTTTGCCGCCATGGCCGGGCTTAACGAATCCGGCGAAAAGATTGACCGCATCACGGTGGCCAATGAACTCATGCGGCGCGGCCAGTTGGAATCAGTGGACGGCATCTCGTACCTGGTGTCGCTCGATGACGGGCTGCCGCAAATCTACAATCTGGAAAGCTACGTTGGCATCGTCAAGGAAAAGTCGCTGTTACGGCGCATCATTCTGAACTCGCAGAAGCTGATTCAGCGGTGCATGTTGGACCAGGAAGACGCCGGCGTCATTCTGGCCGATGCCGAAGAGTCCATGCTGCGGCTGAGCGACATTCGCGATCGCCAGGATCTGCTCAAGCCGGGACAGATCATTGAGGAGTTCGAAGGCGGGTTGAGCGCGTTTCTGGACCCCAGCCGCCGTGTGAAGGGCGTCAGCACCGGGTTTCTGAAACTGGACGAGATGATCGGCGGACTGCATCCGGGCGAGCTGGCGATTCTGGCCGCCCGTCCGGCGATGGGAAAGACGGCGCTCGCCTTGAACATCGCGCAGCACGTAGCCACCCATCACGACATCCGCAAGCCGGTGGCCGTGTTCTCGCTCGAAATGTCGCGTGAGCAATTGCTGACGCGTCTGATCTGCGCGGCTGCGCGGGTGGATCAGCAGAAGTTCCGGCTCGGGTTTCTCAACGCGGATGAGCGGAGACGTTTGCAACTGGCAGCCAGCGACCTGGCGGATGCTCCTTTGTTTATAGATGATACGGCCGGCGCAAACCTGATGGACATCCACGCCAAGCTCCGGCGCCTGAAAGCCGAGCATGGGTTAAGCCTGGTGGTGATCGACTACTTGCAATTGATGAGCAGCCGCGGCCGCTCGGAGAACCGGACGCAGGAGGTGAGCGCTCTCTCGCGCGGCTTGAAGTTGCTTTCGAAGGAACTGAAGGTGCCGATGCTCGTGCTCAGCCAGTTGAGCCGCGCCACCGAGACACGGCCCGGAGATCATATTCCGCAGTTGAGCGACCTGCGGGAATCCGGATCGATTGAGCAGGATGCTGACTTGGTGGCCTTCATCTACCGGCCGGAGTATTACAAGCCGGACAGGGAAGATCTGCGTGGCATCGCCGAGATTCACATCGCCAAGCAGCGCAACGGCCCGATTGGGAAGGCGAGGTTGGCGTTCCTGAAGGAGTTCACCAAGTTTGAAAATCTGGCCTCCGACATCGGTGACGAGCCGAGCTAGATCAAGCTCTCGCAGCTTCTGCTGCGACATGCCCCGCGAAGGACGTGACAAACGTCTTCAAGCTCGTCATCTCGGAAAGATCACTGTATTCACCAGTCGTTACCGCTGTCCGAGGCGACGTGATTACGGCCGCCGTTGTGTAAAGCTGTTCCTGCACGAGCCGCTGGCCCAGAACGTCATAGCGCTTCAGGTACGAAGCCTCCTGAAATTCCGGGAATACGGGAAAATGCGGCGACGTGTCCCGAACTGGAGAACGCGAGCCAGGTGCATCTTCTACCAGCATGATCCAGGCGACCAACGGCCGAGGATGCTTGCCAAACGCACCCTCCCGATATGCCGTCCAGAGGTCGTGCGATGTACCGATGGCTTCTTCTGTTCGGTTGTTGAAGTTGTTCCCGAACGACGGCCCGACTTGGCTCTTGAGCTCGATGGCTGCAATCAGGCGACCCTCGTTGAGAACCAGCAAGTCCCACAGCTTTGTCGGCCGGAAATATCCGGGCAGCGTCAAAAGTGCTCTTTGCTGATGGATCGATGCATGAGCAAGGCCGTTAGCCTTTACCAGATCGATCACGAGGGCAATGAACCCGTCCATGTTTTTTCCGGCCGTGACGCCAGCGCGCTCGCCCTGATCGACTGTCCCAGCCTCAACCTGTTTTTGCCGTGCCTTCTCGCGACCGCCCCAGAACGCCATCACAGCCTCGCGAGCCTTTCTATCGTAGTCAGCCAGATCTAGCGCCATAGCTATTCACCGTTTCCCCCCAAGGCCACCCTCTCGTCTTTCGTTAGCCCGTACAGGGAGAAAACCGCTAGGTTGCACGCAGCAACGTCGCCGCGCTCCGCAGCCTCGATGAGATCGCGTTTCAAATTCGATGGAACCTTGTCCCAATGGGGAAGCCGAATGCGGCGGAGGTATTGTGCCTGGAAGCGAAGGTAGCCCCCCCGCATCTTCGTCGAATAGATCGATACAAACAAGCGGGCAATCCCTGACAAGAGGACTGCCTGAAGGGCTTTGAGATCCCAGGTGTCTGAAGTCAGATAGTACAGGTTGTGATGGGGGTAAAGTTGGCCGCCTTCATACACTACGTGCGCCTCACCCTTGATGTCTGGAATGAGCAGCTTCGGGGTTTGCGCAAGAGCCGGATAAATTCGGTCGATCGTCCTGTACCAGTTCAACGGAGCTTTTTGTGCCACGTGCCGCCCCGCGATTTCCACTTTGCGGGCTTCCAGGTAACGCTTCAGCCGTGGATAATTATCGAGATCCACCAGACCGCCATCGTCCGCGAACGGGTTGATGACACCACGGCCGCGCCACTTTACGACGCCATCCAGGATGTCCCGGGTCATCGCCAGCGGCAGTTTTCGATCCGGTTCAACGTCCAGCTCATCGAATCCGCCGATGAAAGCCTTATCCGCACCGGTCGCAACCCCAATACCAACTTTGCAGCCGGCTTCCTCGACAGTCGGGAAAGAATCTTCCAGTCTTCGAACAAGCCGTAGCTGGTCAGCCGAATCGAGTATCCAAGGCTCCGCGCCAGCCACGACACCAGCCAGCTCACGGACTGCTTCACCAGCGCCGCTGCCGAGCAATCCCAGGAGCTCTCGCGCCAGTGTGGAGAGCGACTGCTTTTCTATCGCCGGCTGATGCGCGATCCGCGTTGTGGAGGCCTTCTCCCTGCTTATGACTGTGATTGCCGGGTAGGCGATCACATCCGTGTGGAAAGCCGGTGTATTGACCATGTCTACAAAAACCTTTAGGTGGAAGCCGTCTGACACCAACTTGCGGAGCGGCCCGCCGTAGCGGTTCTTCATCCACCGATCTGCACAGATGAAGCCAAGCTGACCGCCTTGCACGAGGCTTCTGAGTGATCTTTCGATAAACGGGATGTACAAATCAGCGCGGTCATAAACCGTGCTGTAGCGTGCCCGGTATTCCGTCATCAGCACGTCTGGAATCAACTCTTGTCGAACGTATGGTGGGTTTCCGGCGACGACGCTGAATCCAGTGTCGAGCGGGACAAGAAGGAAGTCGCCGTTGATAAGCCATCGATCCGCAAGGGCGCGCGCCGGCGACTTGCCTATTCCCTTATCTTCCAGAAACTTCACAACCTTAGATCCCGTTCTCTCGAACGTTGCACGGTGCAGTTCCACTGCGCGGATACTATCGAGCAGCTCAACGGAAGGGTCACCAGAGCTCTTCGGCGAGTTGGCCCACGCGTCTACCAGCCGCTCAATCGCAGGCAACAAAAAATCACCTTCTCCGAACGATGGCTCGAGCAGCTTCAGTCTATGAAGCGGGCGATCCGCTGTGTAACCAACAAGGTCGAGAATGAAATCCACTACCTCACGGCGCGTGAATATCGCTCCGCGCTCCTCGACACCGGCATGCGCTAATTCGGCGATGGCGGCCGTAACCGGGCAGAGGCTCGGGAACGACGGTTGCAGTAGATCAAGCCTGGCCATTGGTGAGCTCACGAAGACTGTTGCTCCTTCACCAGCAAGGGCCACTTGTCCGTGATGTACTTCTCCGCGGCATCGCGCACGACCCAAGCCAGCGAAACTTTTTTCTGTTTGGCAATCTCTTCCAGGGTCCGGTAGAGCTCCGGGGGAAAACTCACCGAGGCCCGCACCGATGCTGTTGTCTCCGCTTGCACTTCCCTGCGCTCCCTTCGTCGTCTTGGCTTCATCGCTAACGAATGTTCAAATAGTCCTAACTGCACCACGTTACACCATATCGGTGAATCTGGGCAGGCCTTTACAGTTTGTTCGCCTCTCCCGGTCTATGCAACGAATCACTGGTTGAGCCTTATAGCGGAATATTGCCATGCTTCTTGCGCGGATTCGAGGCAACCTTGGTGCTGAGCATGCGCAAGGCCCCGATCAGCTTCGGACGCGTTTGACGCGGCTCGATCACGTCGTCGATGAAGCCTCGCTCGGCGGCCACAAACGGGGAAGCGAACCGGTCTTTGAACTCCTCGATCTTCTGCTGCCGCGCGGCTTCAGGATCCTCGGCTCCGGCAAGCTCACGGCGGAATACAATATTGACCGCGCCCTCCGCCCCCATCACAGCGATCTCCGCGGTGGGATACGCGAAGTTGACGTCGGTGCGGATATGTTTGGAACCCATCACGCAATAAGCTCCGCCATAAGCCTTGCGTGTGATCACGGTGATCTTGGGTACGGTGGCTTCGGCATACGCATACAGAAGCTTGGCGCCGTGCCGTATAATGCCGCCGAACTCCTGCGCGGTCCCCGGAAGGAAACCCGGCACGTCCTCAAACGTGAGGATGGGAATATTGAACGCGTCGCAAAACCGCACGAAGCGCGCGCCTTTTGTCGATGAATTGATGTCCAGGCAGCCTGCCAAATGCGCCGGCTGGTTGGCGACAATGCCCACCGATCGCCCATCCATATGGGCAAAACCGGTCACAATGTTGCGCGCGTAGCGCTCATGCACCTCAAAGAAATCCCCATCGTCCACCACATGCCGGATGATGTCCTTCACGTCATAGGGTTGGCCTGATTGCTCCGGAACAATGGTGTCCAGCGCTACGTCCTCTCGATCGGCCGGATCAGCAGTGGCTCTGCGCGGCGGCTCTTCTAAATTGTTCTGCGGCAGGTAGGTGAGCAGCTTGCGGATGCGGCGCAAGCAGTCGGCGTCGTCCGCAGCCAGAAAATGCGCCACCCCCGAGGTGTCGTTGTGCGTCTGCGCCCCGCCCAATTCTTCCTTCGTGACCTCTTCATGAGTTACGGTTCGAATCACGTCGGGTCCGGTGACAAACATGTAGCTCGTGTTCTGAACCATGAAGATGAAATCCGTAATGGCGGGCGAATAGACTGCGCCGCCCGCGCATGGTCCCAGCACAGCCGAGATCTGCGGAACCACGCCGCTGGCCAGTGTGTTGCGAAGGAAGATGTCGGCATAGCCGCCCAGCGACACCACGCCCTCCTGGATGCGTGCGCCGCCGGAATCATTGAGTCCGATGACAGGCGCTCCGGTCTGCATGGCGAGATCCATGATCTTGCAGATTTTCTGTGCGTTGGTTTCCGACAGCGAGCCGCCGAAGACTGTGAAATCCTGCGCGAACACATAAACAAGGCGGCCGTGAATGTAACCGTAGCCGGTAATGAAACCGTCGCCGTCGATGACCTGGTCCCGCATGCCAAAGTCAATGCAACGGTGGCGCACCAGCTTATCCGTCTCCTCAAATGTGCCTTCGTCGAGCAGCAGTTCAATGCGTTCCCGCGCCGCAAGCTTTCCTTCGGCGTGCTGGCGCGCCGTGCGTTCGGGACCTCCGCCGGCTTCCGCGGAGGCGTGACGGCGGCGCAACTCTTCCAGTCTGCTGGTGGACATAAGAGAAAGGTAGCAGAAGCGCGAAGGGCGCCGTCCGCGCCACCAAACTTGGAAGGCCGGGTGTCAGTCCGGCACGCGGTAGCCGGAGCGGGCGCGAACTTCGGCCCGGGCATGACGCTTGCGAGCCTCGGCGCTCAACTCCACCCGAATCTTCCGGACTTGGCCGGGCGAGCTTTGCGGAGACCGGTAGTGCAGACTGTAGCGCGTGCGAATGCGCTCCATCATCTCGCGGAAGGTATCGCCGGCGCGTTCCGCGCGCAGGATCTCGCCGCCTGTCTGGCGGGCCAAATGGAATACATCCGAGGGAGTGAAGTCCGGATTCACGTAGACGCCCTTCTTCGCAACCCCCGGAGGCTTTGCTTCCTGCGTCACGATGGCGTTGAGCACGGCATCGGCTGCCAGCAGTTCTTCCAGGACGCGCTCATCGGTAACCTGGTAGTTCAGGCCGCCATTATCGGTGAGGATCACGATGGCGCGCCGGCCGGGTTTGGATTGCGCTTGGCGGCGCATGTACGATGCCGCCTCCAAAATGGATGGGTTGATAGCCGTACCGCTCCCGACGCTGCGCTCCGACGCCGCCTCTCCAATCGCGTCGGCGGCAAAGTCGAGATCCGTGGTGAACTCCTGCGAGATGCGTATACGACGCCCAAAGAAGACCACCGAGACACGGTCCTGCGGACCTAGACTGCCTAAAGCCTTCCGGGCCACAACCGCCATTTCAGCCAGGCGCTTATGCATGCTGCCGCTTACGTCCAGCAGCAGCAGTACCCACAACGGTTCTGTGTCGCGGCCGAAGTATGTGATGGTCTGTGGAACGCCTTCATCGAATACTTGAAAGTCCTCCGCGGTGAGATTGCCGAGCACGCGCCGCCCATCCACCACTTGCGCGTCCACACGAACCAGTTGCACGCCGGCTCGAAACACAGCCGCGTCCTGCGCAAGCGCAAGGGGCGCTCGCCGCGCCACCACACCCCAAAGGAACACAAGACTTAAGCTCGCGGCGAGCAGCTCCGTTTTGCGCGCGAATCCGAAAAGACCGGCGGACGCCGCTAGCCCGCGAAGGGCCGTCCCGGTCCTCAATATGCCCGAGCCACAGCCGGCCACCGCGCCGGGATGATCTCCATTTTTCGGGATGTTACTTAAGAGTAGGATGAAGAACGGCCCCATGAGGAATATTATCGTCGGTACAGCGGGTCATATTGATCACGGCAAGACGGCGCTGGTGCGCGCCCTCACTGGAATTGAGACAGACCGGCTGGAGGAAGAGAAGCGCAGAGGCATCTCTATCGATCTTGGTTTTGCGCATATGGATCTGGGAGATGACGTACGGCTGGGATTTGTCGATGTGCCCGGGCACGAGCGGTTTGTGAAGAACATGCTCGCCGGAGCCGGCGGCGTGGACATTGTGTTGCTCGTGATCGGAGCCGATGAGTCCATCAAACCGCAGACGCGGGAGCATTTCGAAATCTGCCGGCTGTTGGGGATTCACGCCGGAATTGTGGTTCTGACAAAGAAAGACCTGGTGGACGAGGATCTGGTGGAGCTGGTCCGGATGGAGGCGGAGGAGTTTGTAAAGGGCTCGTTTCTGGAGGGCGCTCCGTGCGTCGCGGTGAGCGCCAAGACCGGAGAAGGGTTGGAAGAATTGAAGCGCGTGCTGCGCGCGCAGGCTTTGGCCGCGGGGACCAAGAGTGCTGCCGGACACTTTCGCTTGCCCGTGGACCGCTCGTTTTCCATGAAAGGGTTTGGGACGGTAGTGACCGGCACTCTGATTTCCGGCAGCGTCCGCGTGGAGGAAGTAGAGGCGCAACCGGGCGGTACACAGATGCGCGTGCGCGGCCTGCAGGTGCATGGCGCCAAAACGGACAGGGCTGTGGCCGGGCAACGAACTGCTCTCAACCTGACGGGAGTGGAACCCGCCGATCTCCGCCGGGGCATGATGCTGGTGCAGCCGGGTCGATTTGCGGCAACTACGGTGGTGGATTGTGAGCTCGATCTGCTCGCTTCCGCCAAGCCGCTGAAACACGGCGCCCCGGTTCATTTCCATGCCTGGACAGCGGAGACGGAAGCGGAGGTTCGATTGCTCGAAGGTGGCACTACGCTCGATCCAGGCTGCCGGAAGGTGGTGCGTCTCCTGTTGCACGAGCCTGTTCTGCTTCTGCCCGGCGATCGTTTCATCGTCCGTATGTTCTCGCCGGTGGTGACCATTGGCGGGGGCCGCGTGCTGGAGATCGCACCGCCGCGAAGAATCCGAAGAACAGCAACGATGGAGCGGCTGCGGGTGCTGGCGGACGCTGGCGTACAGGAAAAGGTGGAGATGCTGGTGCGGGAGTCGCCGTTCGGCATGGGGCTTGCGGAACTGGTGTCGCGAACCGGGCTCACCTCGGCCGAGGTGGAGGCCGGCGCGAAGCCGGATCGTCTGGTGTGCTTCCCTGAACCACAGCTTTGGCTGCTGGACCGCGATTGGATGAATCGCTGGCTCGAGAGGGTGCACAAGTTGGTAACCGCGTTCCATCGCGCCAATCCCCTCCTGCCAGGAATGCCGAAACAGGAGCTGCGGAGCAAGGAGTTGAGTCACGCCCCCGCTTTTCTGATGGACGCCATGCTGGC
>JAENWC010000334.1 GCA_016650235.1 Terriglobia bacterium | reverse complement strand
CCTGGGGCTACTCCGGCGTTGAGAAAACGCCCGAGGCCGCGCTCACCCGCCTCCACGGCCTCTATGACGCCATCCGCCGCATTCCCGCCTTCGCTGGTATCTGCTATACCCAACTCACCGACGTCGAGCAGGAGGTCAACGGCCTGCTTACCTATGACCGCAAGATGAAGTTCGAGCCCGCCAAAATAAAGGCGATCAACGATCTGCTCCAATAAGAGCAATGACCAGCCTAGCCGCAGCCACGGTCTTCCTCTTCCTCGCCGCCGACTGCCCGCTCTCCAAACGCTACGCCCCCGAACTCCAACAACTCGCCGCCGACTTTCAAAACAAGAACATCGCCTTCTTCTCTGTCTACCCCAATGCCAACAGCAAAGACTCGCAGCTAGCCCGCAAGCACGGCGCAACCGTTACCCCGCAAGCCGTGGTCACAGCCCACGATGGCACACGCCTCTACCGCGGCAACACCCGCCACGACCTCCGCCTCGCACTCGACGCCATCACCAACGGCCTTCCCGTTCCCATTCCCGAAACACGCGCCACCGGCTGCGCCATCACTTTCCCTGCGCCTCCCACAAAAACCAAAATCACCTGGTCCAAAAACATCGCCCCCATCATCTTTCGTCACTGCGCTTCCTGTCATCGACCCGGACAATCCGGCCCCTTCCCGCTGCTCACTTTTGAACACGCCGCCTCCAAAGCCGCCGCCATCGCTCAAGCCACCGCCGAACGCAGAATGCCCCCGTGGCTCCCTCAACCTGGCCCGCCTCATTTCCTCAAAGAACGCCGGCTCTCGCAATCCGAAATCGACACACTCCGCCAGTGGGCCGAAGCAGGAGCCCCGCCCGGCGACCCCAAACAAACTCCCCCCCTCCCCGCCTTCCGTGACACCTGGCAACTCGGCCAGCCGGACCTGCTCGCCTCAATGCCCCGCCCATTCACCATCACTCAAGATGGTCCCGATGAGTACCGCTGCTTCGTCCTCCCCATTAAAAACGATACCGACCGCTGGGTCCGCGCCATGGAATTCTCACCCGGCAACCGCGCTGTCCTCCATCACGCCCTCGTCTTTGCCGATGCCTCCAGTGCCGCCCGCCGCCATGACTACGAAGCCCCAGGCGATGGTTATCCCTGCTTCGGCGTCCCCGGTTTCCTCCCCGCCGCCAGCTACGGAGGTTGGACCCCGGGCATGCAGGCCGAAACCTACCCCGAAGGCGTCTCGTTCCTCTTGCCCCGCAATGCCGACCTCGTCCTCCAACTCCACTACGCCAAGTCCGGCAAAGTGGAACAGGACCAGTCGCGCGTGGCTCTCTACTTCTCGGATAAACCGCCCACCCGCCGTCTCATGGACGTGGCCCTGGTCTCGCGCAAAATCGACATCCCCCCGGGCGAGGCCGACTACAAGGTCTCAGACCATTTCACAATCCCGGTCCCCGTTACCTTGATGGGAATCATTCCCCACGCCCACTACATCGCCCGGCGCATGCGCGGAGTGGCCATTCTTCCAGACCGCAGCCGCATCACTCTCCTCGACATCCGTGAATGGGACTTCAATTGGCAGCAGCAGTACCGCTACGCGAAGCCCATCCGCCTGCCCGCCGCCACCCGCCTCGAAATGGAATTCAGTTTCGACAACTCCGCCGCCAACCCCCGCAACCCCAACAGTCCGCCCCGCCGCGTCCTCTGGGGCCCGAACTCCACCGACGAAATGGCGGGCCTCCACCTCCAAGTAATCCCCGACAGTATCGAAGACGCCAAGGAGCTCGGACAATATCTCTGGGGCAAAATCATCCGCGAATTCGGCGGCAGAATCCGGTAACCATGGGCAGCGTGATCAAGGCTGGTCACGGACCACCGTCTCATGCGCCGCGATGAGCCACTTGCCCTTGATTCAGACTTGACCTTCCGGAACACCAGCAGGATCCGGCCATCCACTTTCACACCCGCGTTGGTTGCCTGGTACGTTCCTGAACAACCACCAGAAGATTCATTTGCGACTCCCTGAGATTAACCCCAACACCAGACACCGCCAGTAAAGACGCCCCGTTTCCCTCACCACCTCACAATCTGGAAATGCCTTCCGAACCTCCTCCATGCGCCGCTCCCGGAACCCGCTGAGGATCAGCCGGCCGCCGGGAGCCAGCACCCGCCGCAACTCCCCAGCCGACCCCAGAATCGACATCGCATTCAGATTCGCCGCAACCAAATCCGCTACACCGCCAGCCAGCGAACGCGGAGATCCCACAAACAATTGCACACTAACCCCCGCCGCCAAAAAATTCCGCGCGGCCTGCCCGGCCGCCTCCGCTTCAATCTCGCACGCCAGCAACTTCCCCGCCCCGAGCAACGCCGCAGCCGCCGTGAGAATCCCCGACCCTGTCCCCACATCCAACACCGTCTCCCCTCCACGCAGGTGCTTTTCCAAAGCTTCCAAAGCAAGCTGCGTAGGGTCGGAATAACCACTGCCGCTCGCCATCCCCGCATGCACGGTGAGTCTCACCCGTCCAGCGGGTGCAGCATCGTCCCGCCAGTCCGGAACCAGAAACAGCCGCTCGCCCACCGCCGCCGGTTCCCACCCCTTCCGCGACACCGCCACCCAGTCCTGCGCCGCTTCCTCCTCCCAGCGCGGCTTCCACGCCGCGAGTCCCGTCACATCAAAACGCTCTTCAAAGAATGCCTGCAAGGCGGCAGGATGCTCAGTAATCCCCAGCGTCCCCAACTCAAACAGTTCCGCCACCAGTTCGTCCCGGCCTTCCGTCCCGCACTCCAACCAAAGCGAATACATCAACCCTGTACGCGCTTTTCCATGCCGGACCAAAAGTGTTCCTTTAACATCATCTTCCGGATCTTCCCCGTCCCCGTTTTCGGAAGTTGCTCTTCCCGGAATTCAATCATCCGCGGCAGCTTGAACTTGCCCAACCGCTCCCCAAGAAATTCCATCAGTTCGGCCTTTGTCAAACTTTGCCCCGGTTTCAATACCACGATCGCAGCCGGCACCTCGCCCCACTTTTCATCCGGCGCGGCAACCACCGCGCACTCAAATACGGCCGGATGCGCGAAGATCGCCTTCTCCACCTCGATTGAAGAAATGTTCTCGCCCCCGCTGATGATGATCTCTTTCTTCCGATCGACAATGTGTATGTAGCTTTCCTCATCCCACACCGCCATGTCTCCGGAATGGAACCACCCGCCGGTCATCACCGCCGCGGTCTGCTCGGGCTCTTTGTAGTAGCACTCCATGATATGATCCCCGCGCGCCACCACTTCTCCCACCGCCGACATATCGCGCGCTACATCGTTCATCGCCCCATCCACCACCCGCACCTCCACGCCGTTCACCGCCCATCCCGCCATCGCGTGCCGGCGATGCCGCTCCCCGTCATTCTCGTACGTCACCGTGCTCTTCTGACGCGCCGTAGTCAGCACCGGTGCCGTCTCGGTGAGACCATACCCGGAAACCACGTCGCAGCCGAAGGCCGCCTCCATCCGCGCAATCAGCTCCGGCGATGCCGCCGCTCCGCCCACCATCACCTGCCGTAAACTTGAAAAATCAACCTGCCCCACGTCCGGCGCGTTCAACAACGCATTCGCCATCGTGGGCACTAGGCTCATGTGCGTCGCCTTGTGCTCCTGTAGCATGCGGAATACAAACCCCGGCTCAAACCTCCTTATCATCACTTGCTTCACACCCAGCATGGTGGAGGACTGCGGACGCCCCCATCCGTTCGCGTGGAACAGCGGAATGGTGTGCAAATCCACCATCGTCTCCGCATCTTTGAAAAGACCCACCACGTCCAGGCAATGCAGATACAGCGTCCGGTGCGCCAGCGCCACACCCTTTGGCGTGCCCGTGCTCCCGCTCGTATAGAAAAGCTCCGCAATAGACATCTCATCAATGGAGAAAATATCGGCCCGCCGCGGCGCGCCCAGCGACATCACCTCCTCCAGCGTCATGTCCGCCTGAGCAACCGCACCGTCCAGCGTGATGAACTTTTCCACTTCCTCGCAGGCGGGCCGCAACTGGTCCACCAGTCCCGCAAAGTCGTTCTCAAACATCACCACGCGCGCCCCGGAATGATTGATGATGTTGATCAGTTCCGGAGGCGAAAGCCGCACATTCAACGGCATCACGATCGCATGCGCCTGTATGACCCCGTAATATCCCTCCAGCAACTGATGCGTGTTGAAACTGATGTAGGCAACCCGGTCCCCAGGCTTGATCCCGAGCGAGGTCAGCCCCGCCGCAAGCCGCTCGCACCGCTGCCCGAATTCTGCATATGTGAACTGCCTATCCCCCGATACGATGCCAACTCTGGAGCCATACAGATCCATGGCGCGATGCAGGAAACGCAAAGGCGTGAGTGGTACGAACATGCATCGAATTGTACACCAGTATCCCGCCGCCGCAATATCATGGAGATTGCCCTCAATGCTACGCCGATATTGTCTTGCGCTGCTCGTCTGGCTGCCGCTCGGCGCCCAAACTCTGTCCACCACCGGATCGATACAGGGCCGCATCACCGACCAGTCCGGATCACCCGTAAGCGCGGTTCGCGTTACCGCCGCACAAACCTCCGGTGGTTCCGCCAGGACCGCCGAGTCCGGCAGCCAGGGCGAATTCCGTATCAGCGGACTCGCCATCGGAAATTACACGCTGCGCCTGGAAAAGGATGGCTTCGCCACCGCTCAAGTGGCGGAGTTTTCCGTTTCCGTCGGCCAGACCGTGCAACACCGGCTCACCATGCAGCTCGCCCAGTTGAACCAGCGTCTCGATGTCCAGGAGCGCCCCGAGGCCGTCGACGCCACCGCCACATCGGCCAGCGCCGCGCTCGGCGGCGAGCGTATTGAGGAGTCCCCCGCGCCCAATCGCAATTTCCTCAACTTCGTCCTCGTCGCTCCCGGCGTCGCCCCTTCCGCCGGTTCCAATGCCCAACGCACCTTCGCCGGGCAGCGCAGCGCCGCCGCCGACAGCGGATTCTCTTTCGGCGGACTGCGCGGCCGTAACAACTCCCTCCTCATCGACGGCATGGATAACCGCGATGAAACCACCGGCGGCATTCGCGTCGGCATAGGTCTCGAGATGGTGCAGGAGTTTCGCGTATCCGGCACCGGCGTTTCGGCCGAATTCGGCGGAGCCGCCGGAGGCATCGTCAACGTCGTCACCCGCTCCGGCACAAACCTCTGGCACGGCGATGCCACCTTCTTCTCGCAAACGGGTGCCCTCAACGCGCGTAATCCGGAAATTGCCGCCGGACCCAAAGCCTCCGCGCACCGCCATCAACCCGGCGTCTCCATCAATGGCCCCGCGCGCAAGGACCGCACATTTTTTTCCACCGCCCTCGAACAGCAATGGGACGCCAATCAGGAGTGGTCCGACGCTCCCGCCTCGGCTCTCGCCGGTATCAATCAGGCGCTGGCCACCCCGGCCTTTTCCCGCGCCGCCGTGAAACAGGCAACGCGCGGCTTGTTTGACACCTCTGCCGCCGGAACCGAATTCTCCCTCAAGGCAAATCACCAGGCCGGACAAAAACACAGCCTCTCCAGCCGCTACGCCTTCTCGCGCGAACGCGACCGCGGCGATGTCCAGGGAGCCGACAACTTCGCTGACCAATCCAGCCGCGGCGACAGTCTCACCCGCGATCACTCCTGGGTCGCCAGTTGGATGACCATCTCCGGTCCCAACCTCGTCCATGAGCTGCGCGGCCAGATCGCCCGCCGTGGCGTGGATCTTACGCCTTCCTCCCGTGGCGCGATGCTGGAAATTCCCGGCGTGCTCACCATCGGCCAGTCCTACCGCCTCGACGGCGAACGCACCGAAACCCATTATCAAATCGCCAACTCCCTCGCCTGGTCCACTCACCGCCACCAGTTGAGTGCCGGCGCAAGTCTCCATTGGGTCCGCCTGCGTTCTCGCCTGGCCAATCGCTTTTCCGGCGTCTATCTGTTCCCTACCCTCGAACGTTTTCTGGCCGCCAGCCCGGACGTCTACCTGCAAGCGTTCGGCCAGCCGGACACGCGTCTCCCCACCGCTCCCGCCGGATTCTGGGTGCGGGAAAAATGGCAGCCCCATCCCAATGTCACCATCGAGGCCGGTCTTCGCCTGGATTTCCAGCGCCTGCCCGCGCCTCTTCCCAGCAGCGGACTCAACGCCGCCCCGCGCCTGGGCCTCGCCTGGCGACCAACCCCCAAAGGCCCCTACGTCATTCGCGCCGGCTACGGCCTCTTCTATGACCGCTATCCGCTCGCCTTCCTCAACGACGCTCTACAAAAGGACGGAACCCATGCCGTCGAGCAATACCTGACGGGCGCTGCCGCCGTGCGCGCCTTTCAACTCGGCCTCGGTGGAGGTCTCGGGCAACCTCTCCCCGGTTTCCCCCTCTCCGCCTACACCCCCGCTTTGCCCTTCCCCACAACCCACGGGCAGAAACTCTCCGCCGGCATGGAACGCGCCTTCGGCAAGGACACCACCCTCAGCGCCGAATATAGTTGGGTGCGCGGACTCCACCTTCCTCGCATTCGCAACGCCGCCCTCACGCTGCCCGCCCACTACGCCATCGAGCAAACCGCAAGTTCCCTGTACCACGGTGTCTCGGTCGCATTGAACCGCCGCATGAGCCGCGAACTCACCTTCCTGCTGGCCTACCACGCCGGGCGCACGCGCGATGACGCCTCCGATTACGACGAGCACCCGCTCGACCCCGCCAACCTCAAGCTCGACTGGGCACTCTCACGCCAGCATCAGGCCCACCGCTTCTCCGCCAGCGCTCTGTTCGAGTTTCCATTCCTGGAACATCTCACCGTTGGCCCCATCTTTACCTACGGCTGTGGCCGCCCGCTCAACGGTCTCCTAACCACAGACGCGTTTCGCACCGGAGCTTATCCTGTTTCAGCCCGTCCGCCCGACACGGGCCGCAACGCCTGGTTCTCCCCCGCCACCACCGTCCTGAATCTCCGATTGCTCAAGACGTTCCCAGTCAAAGAAGGCCGCGCCGTCATGCAAGTGGGCATCGAAGCCTTCAATCTCACCAATCATTCCAACCCGCTCCGCGTCAGCCCGTACCTGCCCCTCTCCTCATTCGGCCAGCCCATGGAGACCCTCGAGTCGCGCCAGTTACAATTGGTGCTTCAGTTCGAATATTGAGCCCCCCTAACTTCCCGTTCCCTGCTGTACGGTCAGTGCCGCAGGATGCGCAGCAGATTGCTGTAATCATCGGTCCAGACACGCATGGCGCGCTATTTTTCATCAGTGTGCCCGGCATCTTTTCGTCATTCATCGGAATCAACGCCCAATAGGAGGCGGTCGTGTGTTGTCCGCTGGAGCCCGGATCGGCCACCAGGTAGGACGGCCTTCCCATATCTTGTGCCAGCCCCGCGGCCACCGGGGACAAATCCAGGCTCGAGTTCGAGATGTGTATCGCCAGCACCCCATCCGCCTTGAGACGCCTTCGATAGAGTTGAAACGCTTCCCGGGTAATCAGATGCACCGGTATGGAATCGCCGGAAAAGGCATCCACCGCCAACACATCGAATCGGCGGGATGTCTCCCGTTCCACCGATAAACGCCCGTCTCCGGTGATCAGGCGGATACGTCCCTTCGAGCTGCTGAGAAATGTGAAATCGCGCTGCGCGCACTCCACAACCTGGGGATCCAATTCATAGAATGTGTACTCGTCCCCTGGTCTGGCATAAACCGCCAGCGTCCCCACACCAAGTCCGATGACTCCCACTCGTGGCGAGGGCTTCTGCAACAACAGTTGGCCGATGCCCGATTGCCGCCCGTAGTAGGCCGTTGGCTGCAGCCTGCGCGCTTCTTCCAGAAATTGGATGCCATGCCTCACCGTGCCGTGAATCATGTGGCGTGCGCCGCCGCTTTCTGTCACCCGGATGGCTCCGTAAAAGTTGCGCGACATATGGAGGTTTCCTGCGCTGATAGCAAGAATGTGCAGGGACGCCCCCACCAGCACGCCCACCGCGGTGGCTGTCCACAACAGATCCGTAACCCAGTGTTTCCGGTAGTTCAGAAACAACGCCACCATCGCGCACACGGTCAGCACGATCGGCAGTTCGAAGATTCCCTTCAGCAGGTATGGCGCTCCAACCGCAACCAGCAACGCGCCGGTCGCGCCGCCTACCGATAACATCAGGTAGAAACGGGTGAGTTGCGCCGCCTCCGGTTTCCGCCGCGCCAGTTCCCCGTGGCAAAACATGCAGACCACAAACAGGCCGCCTGAGAAGACGGGAATCGCAAGCCTTACGGTCGATTCTGGATCCATTTGCAGCGTCGTCCACACCATGCCCCCCAACGCCACCATCGTGAGCGGGTGAAATAGAGCCGGGCTGTACAATTCCCGCCGGTCGAAACAGAGAATGAACGTCAGCAGGTAGATGGTCAGCGGCAGCACCCATAGAAACGGTATGGGTGCGATATTCTGCGTCAGGTGATTGGTCACGGCCAGTAGCAAGGCGGAGGACAGCGCCGGTAGGACAATATAGGAAACCCAGGGATGCTCCGGTGCTTCCCGGACAGCGGAACTGAGCTTCCCCACCGTTTCCGAAAACGCCGGTCGCAAATTTCGCGCCTGCCATGCAATCCATCCGCAGCAGACCGCGAATACAGCGAAGCCCGCGGCCCACACCCGCAGTTGCATCTCAACCCCGATCCATGGCTCAATCAGCAGCGGATAGGCCAACAGTCCTAGCAGCGAGCCGGTGTTCGACAGCGCAAACAGCCCATACGGAGGCGTGGAAGGATAGCGGCGCGCAAACCATGCCTGTATCAGCGGACCCGTGCTGGACAGCACAATATAGGGCACGCCGGCCGCCACAATGAGCGTCTGCAGCACAGCAAGGATTGGACTCCCTCCCTCCGGCGCCCGCACCAACCATAACAGCGGCGCCATCGCCGCTCCCCATCCCAACAGCAGAATGTGCCACACGCCCCCGCCCCGAACCGTGATCAATTTGTGCGAATAGAAATACCCGCCCAGCAGCAGCGCCTGAAAAAACAACATGCAGGTGGTCCACACGGAGTTGGCCCCTCCGAACCACGGAAGGATGCGGCGGGCCACCATGGGCTGCACCAGAAACAGCAGAAAGGCGCTCAGAAAAATCGTGATGGAGTAAAGCCACGGTGTACGCTCCGGCGCGTTGAACCGCAATGGCTGCGCTCCACTTGCAAAGATTGACTCTGCGCGTTCCGGCATTGGACTCATTGAGAAGTCTATCGGAGGTTCGGTGTAAGGACCTTAGCATCCCACAAATCCGGCAATGAATCACGCCAGCGAAGGCGATTGGCCGTCGTCACCGAATCCGTCACCATTACCGGCGCCGCCCAGTTGATCGACAGTACTTCCTCCACCGTGAGCGGAGTCGTGGAAAACCGCCGTATCATCGATTTAATGAGGGGCTTGATGACGCTCGAGTCGCCACCGCCGTTGTTGCGGACGTCGATGACGGCGCGCTCGATGGGATTGGACGCTGCGAGCGCGCCGATTTCGTCGACGGAGTTCTGGCATGCGCGAAGGCTCAAGGTATTCGAACCAATAGAAGCGCTCGGGCGAGAGGCTGTAGAAAGGGAGGCGTTTGGGCGCGCCCTATGCGGCAGAGAGAAAAGCGCGTCACGGCGGCTTCGACGGAAAGAGTGAAGGTGCGGCCGGAGGTATCTTCGAGGTTGAGGCGAACAGGCGCGGACTCGTCTGACGCGATGCCGACGGCGAGAGAGCCTCCGGGCTGGTGAGCAAATCAGTGGCGCCTGGCTGCGGACCCACCATTCGTTTTCGTGCGAGATGAACGGTGCGAGTTTGGAGACGGCCTCTTCGACTGGGGTCTCCTCGACACGAAGGAGTTTCGCGCCCGAGGGCGGCGGCATAGGCGGCGCCTGTGTCGATGACGAAGATCCCGCCGGAGAACCAGTAGAAACGCAGGGGGAGGCGCTGGTCCGAGCAGGACCAGGGCATCGCTTTTCTGCGCGATGGAATTGAGAAGGGCGTTCTGTGCCCCATCGAACTGTTCGCGCGTGGCGTTTGTGAACAGACCAGGGTGCTGGGCGTTGACGAAGGCGGTTGCCGCGGAAATGAGGAGAAGGACTGCGATTAAGGGGCGGGCGGGAAGGAAAAACCTGAGAGAACCCCACCGCCCCCGACTATGTTAAAGTGAATGCTTTCGGTCTCATCAAGGTCCCCGACCCCATGTCTGTTCAAATCTTCCTGCAGGGGAAACTGCTCGGCATTGAAGAATTCGTGCTGGCTCCCGCCCCAGGGCTGGAGAGCGGAGGCGAGGCTGTGCTTGCCGGCCGCTCCCAATGGGTCTCGCTCCTGAGCGAAGTGCTGCCCAGGGCTCTCCTCGCCGAATTGGGCCTGGCCCGCATTCTGCTTGGATCGAGCGGTGGCGGCGGTTTTCTTCTCGTCTTGCCCGCCGAATCCTTGCCGGCAGCCAAAGATTTTCTCGTCTCCGCCACCAATCGCATCCACTCCTTGAGTGGGGGCCATCTCCAGTTGATCTGGTCCGCCACGGAAAATCTGGGTGATTGGACCATCGTCCGGAAACGGCTCTCCGAGCAGATGAGCCACAAGCAGGGGACGGTGCGGGAAGCGGGGCGCCTTGGTTTGGACCAGCCGTTCACCGATCCTGGCGCTACCCCCGATGCCACAAAGGATACAGAGTATTTTTCCGGCTACCTTTCGCGAGGAGTCCGGAACGCGCAAAGTGTTGGCTGGTCCCCGGAAGATCCCGGCAAGATCCTGATCGGAGAAGGAAAGCACACTTGGGCGGTAGGCTTGGGAATGGATGCAATTCCAATGGCCCGTCACGCCGCCCTCGACGAGGATGGCGCCACGGCGGCGCCCGTTGCTTTACTCGCCTCGCGCGCCCAAGGGCGTCCGGTTTGGGGCGTGTTGCGCGGGGATGTGGATAACTTCGGAGTGCGCATGCGCCGCATGAACTCGATTGAAGAGCAGGTGCGGCATTCCGTGTTGTTCAAGCAGCTCTTTGCAGGCGAACTCGAAGTGATCTGCTCGATGGCGGATTTTTGGCGCAAGGTGACCATCCTGTATTCGGGCGGCGATGACTTTGCCGTATACGGTTCCTGGGATGCGCTGCTGCTAATGGCGAAGGAGATGCAACGGCTCTTCCATCGTTTTGCCGAAGATGATTTGAAAGAATTGCCGGGTCCGGAGGGTAAGACGATCACGATGGCCTTGGCTCTGGCTCCGGAACCGGATTCACCATTCGCGTTTGTCTACGAAGAGGCCGGCAGGAACCTCGAGACCGCTAAATCCACCGGCAAGGACTGCCTCCATATTTTTGGAAAGACCATCGAGTGGAAGCAACTCCTGCAGGCTGGCGAAATCAAGGACATCGTCGTACGGATGGTGCGTGATTTTGGATGCTCGCCGCAGTTGCTCCGCGAGATGAGCAGTTTTTATCGCGACAAGCCTCCGGCCCGTGACGCGGGCCGCGAACAAGGCAAGTCGCGCGCGGACCGGCCCTGGCGCTACCATCGCCGGCTCAGCATGATCATGGGACCGGCAAAGGATAAGGATAAGGAATTTCAGCGGCTGAAGTCGGCGCTCATCGCGGATGTGATCGGCAAGAGTCCAGTGCAGGTGAAGCTGCGCCCCGCCGGCCGTGTGGCCGTCGAATGGGCGCGCTTGTTGATTGAGGCATAAACATATGGCAGAAGAAACCCAGGAACCAATCATTCAGGAACAACCCGCTCAGGAACAAGCGGCTCAGAAACAACCTGTGCTGGAACAACCTGTGCTGGAACAACCGGTGCCGGAACAAGCAGCGCCGGAACAGCCGGCTCAGGAACAGCCGGTGCCAGTAGAGTCCGCCGCGGCCGCGCCGGTGACCGAGGCCAAAGCCGAATCCGTAACGCCTCCGGCTGCTGCGCCTGCCCCTCGCAGCCAACCTTTGGGAGGGCCGCGTCCGGCAGGGCAGCGCGAGGCGGGCCGCGACAAAGGTCCGCGCCAGGATCACGGGGCAAAGCCCGCGATATCCGGCGACCGTGGCGGAGGAGACAGGAGTGGCGGCGACCGTAGCGGGGATCGCGGAGCCAGGCCCGATCGCGGCCCGCGTCTGGATCGCGGCGGCCGGCCCGACCGCGGCAGACCGGAGATCTACGCCGACATCGACATCGACAAGCTCATCGCCGACAGCCTCTATCTGGACAACCACGCGCATGCCATCGTGATACGAATGCGGGATATGGACTCGGGCACCAAGAGCCAGTTGCGGCGCTTCTACAATGCGGTGCGCCGCGCGTGCCGCGCGCCGGAACCGGAACGCCAGCATCAGTTCGTGATGCTGCGGGCGCGGCTGGCCTACACCATTGCGCGCCATTCCCTGCGCAGCCTCGACAGCATGGAGCGTCTGCTGCTGCAAGTGACCCGCAAGAACGAACCCCGCGGCTACGAGCGCTTCCGCGATCTGTTTGAAGCCATCGTCGCCTACAACGAATAGGACAAGAGACATACCATGAGTGCGCATACTGCCCAAACCGAATTGAAACTAGTGGGGAAACTCCTGCTGGACGGCGATCTGATTTGCGAAACCGGCCTCCATATCGGAGCCGGCAAAGGCTCGCTCGAGATTGGCGGGGCTGACAACCCTGTTGTAAAGGACGCCTTTGGCCGGCCGTACGTGCCCGGCAGTTCCATCCGCGGGCGGCTCCGCTCGCTGCTCGAGCAGGCATCCGGTGCGGCCGTGCCCTCCGAACTGATCTTTCTGAGCAAGCGCAAGGGGCAAGAGGTCCGCATCCACCAAAGCGACCGTCCGGACGACGATGTCTGCGTGCTGTTCGGACGCAATCCGGGCCGTATGGAGCGCGTAACCGGTGAAGCGTTTGAATCCGCCAGCGCCACACCGGCGCGGCTCACCGTCTACGATGCGCCGCTGGATCTGGACAGCATCACCCCGCAAATGCGCGAAAATCTCGACGATGAATTGACCGAGGTGAAAAGCGAAAACGCCATCGACCGGATTACCTCGCAAGCCAATCCGCGCACGCTGGAACGCGTGCCGGCGGGAGCGCGGTTCCGCTTGCGCCTGGTCCTCGATGTGCTGTGCGAGGAAGACAAAGCGCTGCTGGCCCGCCTGGCCGAAAGCATGCGGCTGCTGGAGGACGATAGCCTCGGCGGCGGCGGTTCCCGCGGCAGCGGACGAATCCGCTTTGCCGCGCTGAGCTTGCGCTGGCGTTCGCGGCTTTTCTATTCCGAAGGCAAAGCCGAATCCGAACTGCTCGCCTCGGCTGACGTTGCCGCGCTGCAACAACTGGCCAACGGAGAAGGCCTGCTTGCGCAATTGGTTGACTGATCATGCCCGCCAGCCACGAAAATAGTCTACTGGTCCGTCTACGGCCCGACGGCCCCTGGCGCCTGGGACCAACCTCCGGCGCGCGGGATCGCGTGGACTCCATATGCCACAGCGACACGCTGTATTCGGCTCTTTGCTGGGCCATGCTCTCGCTGGGACTGCTCGAGGAGTGGCTGGATGCTACCGCGCGGGACACCGGTCCAGAGGGCCCCGCGGTTCGGTTCAGTTCGATGCTCCCCTGGCAGGGTGATCTGTTGTACGTGGCTGGTCCCAGGCACCTGTGGCCTCCGCCCTCTTCCAGGCTCCGCACGCGCGGCGCACAGTTTATTCCTACTTCCCTATTGCCCGGCCTGCTCGCTGCGGCCGCGCCCGACGGCGGGCTGCCTGCACTGGAAGAGGACAAGTGGGAGGTGGACGGGGTGAGCCGGTGCCTGATTCGATCCGGGCGCAAGGGCGCATTCGCAGGTCCCTTCCGCCATAGCCTTCGCTCGAATGCCGCGGTGGATCGGATCGCCAACGGCCGCGTCGCAGTGCATCAAACCGCCTGCCTGGAATTTTCACCGAACGCCGGATTGTGGTGTGTGGCGCAGTTCCGCTCTCCATCCGACGAGCAGAGATGGACAGCGCCTCTCCAGGCCGGCTTCCGTCTGCTCGCCGATTCCGGCATTGGTGGGGAACGCTCTCGTGGCTGGGGCCATGCCGAGGTGGAGGAGTTTCGCCCCGTGGATCTGTCCAAGCTGGTGTTTGGCGGCGGTCAAGCTCCGGAGAGTCCCGCACCAAATGCCTACTGGCTGCTGTCGTTGTTCAGCCCCGGCCCCGGGGAGAGCATCGATTGGGAAAAAGGCAATTACTCCCTGCTCACCCGGAGCGGCCGCGTGGAAAGTCCCATCGCCTGGGGCGCACCCAAAAAATCGTTGCGCATGGTGTCGGAGGGATCGGTTCTGGTGGCGCCTCGGAAGCCGGTGGGGTGCGCCCATAACGTAGCGCCCGACGGTTTTCCGCACCCGGTCTTCCGGTCCGGATTTGCCGTTTCCGTTCCTGTGCCCTGGAGGGCGGCATGAGATACCGCATGCAATGCCTGACCCCGCTGCTGATTGGCGATGGTTCCAGCCTGTCCCCGATTGATTATATGGTTTGGAAAAACCAGGTCAATGTGCTCGATCAGAAGCGCATCTTCCGCTTGCTGGCCAAGGGGCCCAGGCTGGAAAACTACCTCACCCAGATCAAGCGCGCCGAAAAGCTCGACTTTGCCAGTTGGGGTGGATTTGCCCAGAACTTCGCCGGACGCCGCATCCCGTTCGAGCACCCTGCCTATGCCGCCCAGTGGGAGCGGCTGCGGGCCGAGCATTGTCACATCCCGTTGTTTGCTTCCGGAACCAAGGGCCCGTTCCTCCCCGGCAGCGCGCTGCGCGGGGCTTTGCGCACGGCGGTGGTGGCCAGCCGGGCCAACCAGAAGGCGTTGGCAAACCTGGAGCGGGCAATGAAAGAAGAGGGTCCTTTGCGGCATCCGGCTGAGGCGATGGAGCATCAGGTTCTTGGCCGGTCCGGGCATGATCCATTCAAAACGATTGCGGTGTCCGACTCGGCGCCCGTGGACCATTCCGCATTTCGTATTTTCCTCATCCGGACCGCGGTGCTGGTGGACAGGAAATCCGGGCCGGCTAAATCCTACGCGCTGGCCTGGAAGCATGCCACCCATGGCTCCATTGACGGCCGGCGTGTGGAAGAGGCCACACCGATTCTGGCCGAGATGGCCACCCCCGGCACGATATTTGAAGGGGACTGGATTGAGCGGTCTTTTTATCAGCTCAAGGAAACCGCCCAAAGTTTGCGCTGGCGCGATCCCTTGTCCTGGAAGAATGTTTTTCAGGCGGCCAATTTGTATGCGGGTAAGCTGCTCGCCTCCCACGGCAAGTTTGCGCAGTCGGCTGGCTTGCCACTGCTGGATCGCACCTTGGACGAACTGGGCCAGCGATTGGCCGCGGCACAGGAACGCGGCAACGCGTGCCTGCTTTCGGTTGGCTGGGGTGGAGGGCTGCTGGGAAAAACCGCCTTCCCCGACACCGAAGACGAAGCCTATCGCTCCGTTCTTGGGGCCGTGCCATACTACGCGCGCGCCATCAAGTCCGGCATGCCATTCCCCAAGACGCGCCGTATTGTGTTTCTCGACAACCAGCCAGCCGCCTTGCCCGGATGGGTCTGGTTGGAAATGGCCTGAGATAGTTCTCGCATAGCTGGGACTCCACTCATGTAGCCCGCGCGCCCGTCCGCCGATGATGGAGTTAGGACGCCAAGCCCGTTGTCGCCGCCACGCTTTGTTTCGCGGAATGTTTCATTGGAGTCATGATAGGATACTGAGTAGACTAGTGGAGTGGATGATTAGGCCGCCGATAAACGCCGATAAACGCCGATGGAAAAAGACTATCCGCGCCTATCCGTGTTCTACTGTGCTCATCCGCGGCTGTAAAATTCCCGGCGGGACAGGTCACTAGCACCATCAAACTTGCAAATGCAAAGCGCTACTTATGTATAACGCATTCTTCGGCTTTCAAGAGAACCCATTCAACCTGAGTCCGGACCCGGCGTTTTTCTACCGGAGTTTGCAGCATGAGGAAGCGCTGGCAAACCTGATCTACGGGGTGCAGAGCCGCAAGGGCTTTATCGTGTTAACCGGAGAGGTGGGCACGGGCAAGACCACCATGCTTGAGTGCCTCCGCGACTATCTCTATTCGCAGCGCATCGAATTTGCTTTTGTCTTCAACTCCCGCATTACCCCAGCCGACTTCTTTGAAATGCTCGCCTATGACCTGGACCTGCGGTGCGGCAAAAGCAAGACGGAAATCCTGTACGCCTTGAATGACCTGTTCCTGCAGCAGGCAAGCCAGGGAAATACCACCGTCTTGATCGTCGACGAGGCCCACAACCTGGAGTGGGACGTTCTGGAAGAGATCCGCATGTTGGGCAATTTTGAAAACCGGGGCGGCAAACTTCTACAGGTGATCCTGGCCGGCCAGCCGGAGCTGGACCGCAAATTGGATGCCCCCAACCTGCGTCAACTCAAACAGCGCATTGTGCTGCGCTGTAACCTCCGCCCATTCCAAGAGTCCGACACCATCGACTACATTGAAACAAGAATGGAAAAAGGGGGCCTGCGCCATCAGAAAGTGTTCTCCCCTGACCTGATGGCGGAGATCCATTTGCGCTCCCAGGGCATCCCGCGCATCGTAAACGCCATCTGCGATAACCTCCTTCTCACAGCCTTCGCTTTGGAATCCCCTACCGCCTCAGCCGAGATGTTGGACGAGGTAACTACGGACATGCGCCTGGAATGGCCTGGCCGCAGGTTGCGTGCCCGGCCCACCAATGAGGACACAAGCTTCAGCCAATCCTCGCAATTCACCCGTGGCGATTAAGCCTCGGACCCTCTCAATTTTCTCTATAACTTATTCATATTAAGTCACTTGTAAGCCTTTAAGAAGGCTTTGACCTAATTCATCCAATCAGATTAATCCTAAGATAACCAGTACACTGTCCTTCTGTAGACTAGAGGAGTCTAAAAAGAAGTAAGGTGTTTACCCCTGTCGGCTTAAGGGGAACCTGAGATCTTTTATAAGGAATGGTTACTTATGAATAAACGTCCCAGTATCAAATTGCTTTGTGTTGTCATGGGCTTGGCGGTCGTTGGAGTTCTTGCCTTCACACAGGTCCACCAGGTTGGTCTTACTGCTTCCAGCGTCGAGGAACTGGCGCACGGTATCCTTCCGGCTCCCGATCCTTGGGAACTGGCGCACGGTATTCTCCCGGCTCCCGATCCCTGGGAACTGGCGCATGGTATTCTCCCGGCTCCCGATCCTTGGGAACTGGCGCACGGTATCCTCCCGGCTCCCGATCCTTGGGAACTGGCGCACGGTATCCTTCCGGCTCCCGATCCTTGGGAACTGGCGCACGGTATCCTCCCGGCTCCCGATCCTTGGGAACTAGCCTAATCGCATAGCAGTTAACAGCCGATCGTTGAGTACGGTGATTTCTAATCGTGACTGGAATCTGGTACATCATCGGCTCGGCGATAATTGTTCTCAATCTCCTTGTTATTTGGGGTATTCTTGTTAGGCGCGCCTATCAGGTATACCCCTT
>JAENWC010000333.1 GCA_016650235.1 Terriglobia bacterium | reverse complement strand
CTTGCCATTGGCCAGCAGCCGTAGAAAATCGCCGGAGTTGCGGCCCCCTGTCACCACCATAATCTCTTCTACACCCGCGTCCACCAGAGTTTGTATGGGGTAGAAAATCATCGGCTTGTCGTAGATGGGAAGCAGATGCTTGTTCGTGATCTTCGTGAGTGGGAATAGACGGCTCCCCGTTCCTCCGGCCAGTACAACGCCTTTCATCGAGACCTCCAACTGAATGCAAAATTCCATCGGCCCTCAGTGCGAAAGCCCGCAAATGCCTGTCCCTGCCCTCGATGCACCCGGGCAATAGAGGGCTGCGGCTCAGGGACGAACTCCGTTTTGCGGGCTGTTACTGAAAAAAGATAGGCCAAACCTCATGATACAATACCCCAGCTATGATACTGCACCGTTGGAACCAGATCGAAAAAGAGCAAATGAATCCCAGCTTCTCGCGCCAGGTCATTCACACAGAACGCATGACCATTGCCCAGGTCTTTTTGAAAAAGGGTTCTGTGGTCCCGCGCCATCATCACGAGAACGAACAAGTCACCCTCTTGCAGCAGGGCCGCCTTCGCTTCGTATTCGATGACGGTGAAAGGCTGCTCGAAGGCGGTGAGGCTATGCAGATCCCGCCACACGCCCCTCACGAGGTGATCGCCATCGAGGATAGCGTCGCGTTTGACCTCTTTGATCCTGTCCGCGCTGATTGGCTTCGCGGCGACGATGCCTACCTGCGCCGCTGATTCCGCCAAATGGCGATGAAGTCCGCACCCATCCCCACCAAATCCATGCGGCCGTCGCCGTCCACATCTACAGCTTCCACTGCCTTATATCCACTCGAACTCCCCACCTGCCGCCATACATAGGTGGCCCCTACCCGTTCCCACAACAGCATCCGCGACCCCGCGCCCGCATCTTCCCCCGTCACCAACTCCGCCGAGCCATCGATGTCGAAATCCACTGCCGCCAGTGCCTGCGGCCGCCGCAGGGCTGGCTTCACAGTGAGTGGATGCTCCGTCCAGAACGACTTTGGATCCGCGGGCCGTTCAAACCAACTCAGCCGGGCCGCGTCAGCCTCCGATTCCGCCGCTACATAAACCGGAAAATCGGAACCCTCTCTCGCCGCCAGCGCCAGACGCACCATCGCGGACCGCGGCCCATCCCACCAGTTGTGGATCGCAAACAGCCGCCACCCCAGTTCGAACGCAGCCGGCGACTGTATCCAGTAATTGCCGCTCAGAATATCAGGCAACCCGTCCCCATTCACATCCGCCATCCTTAAGCCGCCCTGCGCCGACGCCGTGTAGATCGAATAGATCTCCCGGTACGGCCACACCCCCGAAGCCTTCGGAACTTCGTAAAAGCGCACCTGCATCTGCCGGTGCGTCACTAATACCCCGCGGCGTCCCAGCACCTTCACCCCTATGCAATCCCGAAAGTCGGCCCCCGTGTCGATCACGCGTTTCTGGAACCGCGGAGCCTCCAGCCAGACCATCTCGCCCAGACTTGCTTGCCGCTGATGCAGCACCAGGTCCATCCGGCCGTCCTCATTCACGTCTACAACGCAGCCGCCCGGTCCAAAGCCAGACTCCCCGCCCAACAAGCGAGTGCTGGGCTTCTCCAATGCATGCACCCGAACCCGGTCGCCCCAACTGTAGAGCAGCCGGCCCTCCAGCGCGCCGCCTTCCATATGAGCACCGGCTACCTTGAGCGGGGGAAGTGCAACCAGGTCCGCACACCAGCCAATCGTACCTGCGCAAACAAGTGCGGCGAGCAGCTCCGTTTTGCGCGTGTTCCTCAAAAGCGCGGGCAAAACGTTACTGCCCTTTGACCAGTTCCGCGAATGCCTGATTAATCAGCGGACCCGCTTCCGCGCCCACTGAGTTCACCTCTCCATACCACCTCTTCGCATTGTTATTCAGCCACGGCGCCGTCTGGTCCCATTCCGCTTTCGGAATGATGTAGCCAATCTCATCATTCGCCAAACCGAACAACATCTTGAAAGGAGCCTTCATCTGCTGCTTGATCGCCGGCTCCAGCGGCGCGTCCGGATAGTCGGCCCCGGCGTAACGCTCAATCCCGCCCACGCTCAACTCCGGATACATCTCCCCCGGGATCATCGCGATCTCCAGCAGCGGCGCATTTTTCCCGCTCAGTTTGATGTATCCCACCAGCGTCGCCGTGGTCCCGTTCGCGTTCAGCTTCTTCCTTCCCCGGTACAGATCCGCTTGCGCGGCCATTTGAAACCCCGGATTCGCCGCCGGAATATCGAGCGTGGTCTCGCGGAAACTCAACCCGTCGATCTCTACCTTGCCGGCTTGCTGCACCGCCTTCGCCGCCATCGCTGCAACGCGCCGTCCAATCCATTCCGCGCGCTCAAAACTGTTCTCCGGCTGATCCAGCTTTGCCCCTAACGGCGATTGCATCCCGCCCACCGCCCCGTTGATGAAGACCGCCGTCCCCCCAAGCTCCGCCTCCAGATGCTGCCGCAGATAGCCGGAATAATCCGCCGTGATCAACGTGTTCTTCGATCCTAACGTCTCCGGATGATTGGCCCAATTGATCAATGTGCCAATCGGCTTTCCATTCAAATCCTCCGCCGACAGCATCACCAGTTCGGAATCGTGCCGCACCGGCGGCCGCGTGTCGTGTATGAATGTGTCCAGCTCGGCGTCCTGTGTCCGCGCCAGCTTTACGCGTGCCGCCTTCATCGATGCAATTGCCTTCCTCGCCGCCTCCACCGTCCCATCAATCACAAACTGGTTGTACGCTTCCTGGATCCCGGACTTGCCCTGCGCCGGACCCCACAACCCCATCGTGTCCGGAGCCTCATGATCGTGCAGCGCCGCAATCACAGCTTTCCCCGTGATCCGCGCCCGGATTTTTTCCACATCATCCAAAAACAGGCCGATCGAATCCACGCCGCACAAAACCAGCGGTTGCCGCGCCACCTGCAACGCCATGCACCGCGCATACAAAGGATCATGTACGCCGGTTGCCACCCGGTTCTGTCCGAATCCCGCCATGTAAACCGGCCCATGCTTGTCCAGGTCCGGTGTGATCACAGCGCTCCCAACCCCCACCTGCAATTGGGCCATGCAGGCCGACGCCATCAGTAGTCCGTAGAGAATCTTCATTCCAATGCTATTCTACGCGAGGAGCCCCTTGAAATCCGGGGTCTGGATCAGGCTCATCTTGTATTGGAAACACGTCCTCGCTTCAGGCTGATCTTGTGTTGGACAATTCTCTGGCATGCGAGATTAACAGAGGGCCTGCTATCTTAAATCCTTATGACTGCATTTGATGCTCAGGAGTTTCTTCCGCGCGCGGTGGTGGACTCGCTCACAGAGATTCGTGTGACGGATCCGAACCGTTCGCTGAAAGTGGCGATGGATCGGGAGCGGCGTGCGAGCTTGACCAACGGCGGAAAGCTCAACATCCTGGCGGCGGATCACACTGCGCGCCGCGTGACCTCATCGCCCGGCAATCCGTTGGGAATGGCGGACCGGGCGGACCTGCTCGCGCGGATTGTGCGCGTGCTCAGCAGCGATTTAGTGGATGGCGTAATGGCCACCATGGACATCCTGGAAGAGCTGTTACTGTTGCACGATGTGTTCCGGAAATCAGGCAGAGGCGGGTTTTTGGACGGGAAGGTGATGCTGGCGAGCCTCAACCGCGGCGGGTTGGCCGGAGTGAGTTGGGAGATGGATGATCCGAGGACGGGGGCGACGCCGCAGACCTGCGCCGATTGGCGTCTGGATGGGGCCAAGCTTCTGCTGCGGTTGTGCGACGGGGAGCCGGATTCGCTCAAGACCATGCTGGCCTGTGCTGATGTTGTGACGCGGATGAATGCGCTGGGGCTGCCGACGTTTCTGGAACCACTGCCCGTTACGAAGACCGAGAGCGGCTACAAGGTGACCAGGACGGCGGAAGCATTGGCGAAGATAGCCGGGGTATCGTCAGCCCTGGGGGATTCCAGCCGGCTGTTGTGGCTGAAGCTGCCTGGGTGCGCCAATTTTGAAGTTGTGGCGCGGTCAACCACGCTGCCTATTTTGCTGCTGGGCGGGGAGTCGGCCGGAGATGCAGCGCCGTTTCTTCGGGAGTTAGGGATGGCGATGTCGTCGGGGAGCAATGTAAGGGGAGCGCTGGTGGGGCGGAACGTACTGTATCCGGGCGAAGGGGATCCGCTGGTCGTGGCTGAATCGGCCGGGTTGATCATCCATGGGGGTATGGGGGTTGAGGATGCGATGGAGCGGGCCGCAATTACGGCAGGCGGAAGGCAAGGTGGAAAAGGCGGCACGGAAGATCGCGCAGGCGCCGGAGATGAGTGCGGGTGAGGACACGGTAAGCCTGAGCGTGCAGGTTGCGAAGACAAGTGCTGGACCTGTCAGGCCGATTTGCCTTCCACCAGGCAGTCGGCTAATCTGTCAGTACTCATGCGTGAACTAAGCCGAATCGGCGTGGCCATTGATTCCGACCTGTTGTCCAAGTTTGATGCGCTGATTGCGCAGCGCGGTTATACGAGCCGGTCGGAGGCGTTCCGTGATCTGATCCGGGACGAGCTCGTCGAAACTCTGTGGGAAAAACCGGAGAGCAAAGTAGTGGGTACGGTGACGCTGGTCTATGACCACCACGTCCGGATGCTCAGCGACAAGCTCACGGACTTGCAGCACGACCACTTTCACCACATTCTCTCGACACTGCACGTGCATCTGGATCACGACAACTGCCTCGAGGTGCTGGTGGTGCGCGGCAAGGCCCGGGCGGTGAAGAAGATCGCCGATGCCCTGATCTCGACCAAAGGCGTCAAGCACGGCCGGCTCACCATCACAACCACCGGAAGTGAATTGTGATTGTAGGGACGGGCGTGGATTTGGCCGAGGTGGACCGCATACGGGCATCGGTTGAGCGCTACGGGCAGCGGTTCATCGATCGCATCTACACCCCCGCCGAGGTTGCTTACGTCGAGCGCAAGGCGAACCGGTTTGAGCGGTATGCGGCGCGGTTTGCGGCCAAAGAGGCGGGGATGAAGGCGATCGGTACGGGATGGAGTGGCGGTGTACGATGGGTCGACTTTGAAGTTGCCAATGAACCGTCGGGCAGGCCGGCGCTGCGGCTGCATGGGCGCGCCGCGGAGATTGCCGCGGAGTTGGGTGTCAAGTGTGTGTCGTTGTCATTGACACATACTGCCAACATGGCCATGGCGCACGTGATTCTGGAAGATTAGCGCTACTTCCGTAAAGTTCCGATACATGGTTACCAGGGGGCGAGGAGATGCTGCATGCATTCATGCATAGTTTGAACCAATTCGGTGAGTGATCCTGTGAACGGAGTACTCTCCCATCGTCCAGTGTGTCTGCGAACGCTGAGTCCGTATCGAGATAAGCCGAGATAAGTGAGTCGAACACGAGGATCCCGATGTATCGTCGATGCCGGGGTCCGATAATCAGATTGTCTCCTCGGATCTGAATTTGCACCATTCGTGCTGGGATGCTGGGAGAGGAGGTTTTCGAGAGTTTCCTTTGCGCGAAGCAGTTTGAATTCAAGAACGCACAGGACGTTGGCAGGGTCTGCGAGCATCATGGAGTGAGGTACCTGTTCTTCGGAAAGTCCGGGGCGATTCTGTTAGGTTAGGTTAGGTTACTCGGACTGGACAAAGACGTTACTAACTGCGAGAAGCTGGCCGCCGCCCTTTTGGAGCTTGGCTTTCGACTCACTGAAATGGAGCAACAGGAGATTCGCCAGGTAAGCATTTCATTCAACTCCGAAACGGCCCGTTCGACTTGGACCTGATCTTTGCACCCGATGGCATCGATTCCTTTGAGGATGCGTGGAAGCGGCGCGTGGAGAAGCATGGCGTCCCGATTGCCAACCTGGATGACATTGTGGGGAGCAAACAAGCCGCGAATCGCCAGAAGGACAAGACTGTGATCTATTTAAGACTGTTACTCATGCCCACCGGAACTCGATGGTGTGATCCAGCGGCGCATATCCAGTAAGATACACGCTTTGTCCGGGTAGCTTCGGCTGCGCTCCACGAACCTGTGTATACTGATGCTCGCCCAGGCCCGGGCCAAAACGGATCGTGTCATTGCCTACGGTATAAGTGGCGTGGCCCGACGGCAGTAGAAACCCGTCCGTCACTTGCGGCGCAGGCTGCACTCCCGCCAGATTTCCACCCTCCCGTAGCGAAATCTCAATCGCCACGGGAACGTCGCGCGTGCCTTCGGCGCGCACGCGGAGGTCGAAGCCGTCCTTGCGCTCCGTGATCACGGCGGAATGGCGCATGTGGCAAACCTCGGTCTGTTTGCGCAGCTTGCGCACCTGGTCCCAATCCTCTGTGCCCACCGTGCGCGCCGGATCGAGCGGCTGGTAGTAAGGACCGGTCAAATCCTGACGCAGTTCATACCTTGCGCCCCGCCTTCCGCCGTTTTGAGGGACAAACTGCCCTTTGCCGAAGAACGCGGATGCGAATCGGACCGCCTCGATCACCGCCTGGCCGCGGCGGAGTGTGAAAAACCGGCTGTTGCCCTTTTCGATGATTGTTGCCGAGGTCAGTCCACGCCGTATGCGGCTCACTGCAAGAAACGGGAAGCGTTTCTCGTAGTTCTCCGGGACGGGGGCCGGCTCCGGCCCTGGTTTTGTAAGTTCGTCGTGCTCCATCAACTCGCCGAGGCCGGGGGCGTGACGGCGTGCCAGGGTTTCATACTGCCCGTTGCCATCCTGGAGAGCAAGATAGCGCAAAGCCAGCCAGTAATTTCCCAGGCCGCCGCGCGTGTACTGATCCTGGCGGCGCGAAATCTCGGTCACCACTTCGGTGCCCGCGTGCAGCAGATATAGCATCGAGTTGAGATTGCGGCGCACCGGATCCAACAATTCGGGGCGCTTCAGCTTGATCGCCATCACAGTGAAGGCGCGGTTGGTGATGCCGTTGTAGGTGACGGTGCTGCGCTCGGTGTACTGTCCGTCGGAGTCGATGTCGATGCCCTCGGCCAGCCATTGATCGATGCGCCGGAGATAGCGGGGATCCGGGTACAGTTCGTGTACCTGCGACATGGCGGCACAGGCTACCCAGCGGTGATTCGGTGTATGTATGCCGCCTTTGGCCAGCGCCGCGCCGCTCCGCCTGACCAGCGGTTCCAGTAGCGTCTCGATCTCGCGGTTGCCCTGCTTGCGGGCGAGAAATGCCGCGCTTGCCAGGTTCAGCGTGATGAAGGCTGTGTCGGGCGGGGAATTGAAGTTGGTGATCAGCAGATCATAGTTCCCGTCGGCCGATACCTTGCGGTTCATGAACTGGGCCGCGAGCTGCATCCGCTCCATCAACAACCGGCTTTTGAAGTACCGCGAGCGAGGCTGCACCATCGCCGCCGTGAAATGGATCAGAATTCCGGAAGGAGAACCGCCGTTGTGCAGACCGAAGGCGTCCGGCACCCCGCCGCGCCAGGGACTGGCCGGGTCCATTGTTTGAGACTGTAGGAGCCGCTCCACTCCTTCGTCGTGCCGGCGGATCACCTCGTCCGAGATGGACCAATAGGGCTGGTTGGTTTGTGCGGCGGAGGCGGCAAGCGCCGTTCCTGAGGCGAGAATCCGGCGTCTGGTTGGTTGTGCTGGCATGGAATGGACCAGTATAGCGTCCACTCCGTGCGATAAGATAACGAGACCCATATGCACAAGACGACAATGCGCCAGATGGTTTTCTCAACCCTCCTTCTGACCACGCTGGTCTATTCCGCGCCTCCCGCCGCCCCCGGCAAGTCCGGGATGGACGCCGAGCGCGTGGCTCGCATCAAGACGCGTATGCAGGCCTTTGTCGACCGCGGCGATGTGGCCGGCGTGGTGACGCTGGTGGCAAGGCACGGCGTGGTTGCCTCGCATGAGGCGGTGGGAGTGCAGGACGTGGAGACGCGCAAGCCGATGCGCCCCGACTCCATCTTTCAGATTATGTCGATGACCAAACCCATGGTCGCCACCGCCATCATGATGCTGGCCGAGGAAGGCAGGCTTGGCCTCAACGATCCGGTGGAGCGGCACTTGCCCGAGTTCCGCGGCCAGATGGTAGTGGACTCGCGCACCGCTACAACACTCGCATTGCGCCGGCCCACGCGCCCGATTACCATTCGTGATCTCATGAGCCACACCTCCGGAATGGGTGGACCGCTTCCGGCCGGCATCGCTGAACTTTACCAGACGATGGACCGCACGCTGGCCGGCGCCGTCGCCATTTTTGCCGGGCAGCCGCTGGAATTTGACCCCGGCTCACGCTGGCTCTATAGCAACATGGGCATCGCGACGCTTGGGCGAATCATCGAGGTCGCCTCCGGTGCCGCATTCGAGAAGTTCATGCAGGATAGGCTGTGGACTCCGCTCGGGATGAAAGATACTTTTCTGTTTCCGCCATCGGACAAGCTGGACCGCATTTGCGCGGTCCATCAGATCAAGGATGGAAAACTGGCGCGGGCGGGGGCCGATACTCTTGGCGGTGATGCCCTGCAATACCGGAAAGGCGCTCAATATCCAGCTCCTGAATTCGGCGCCTATTCCACGGCTTCGGATCTGCTGGCTTTCTATGAAATGACCCGCAACGGCGGTTTGCACAACGGAAAGCGCCTGCTTTCCTCTGCCTCCGTATCCGTCATGACTTCGCTTCACACCGGCGATTTGAAGGCGGGGCACATGCCCGGCACCGGATTTGGTTTGGCCTGGGAAGTGGTCAAGGAACCTTTGGGAACCTTGAACTTTCTTTCCATCGGCGCCTACGGGCATGGTGGGGCGTTTGGCACCCACGGCTGGATCGATCGCGAGAAAGACCTGGTGGGAGTGTTCCTGATTCAACAATCCGGCGGCGCCGGCACGGATGTGAAGTACGCCTTCATGCGGCTGGCGGGCGCGGCGTTGGCTGAATAAAACAATGCGCAGCACCGGGAACAATTTGGAATCCTAACAGGGGCGGGGATCATCCAACTAATATCACTGTTGGAATTGGAGAACTTCGTTGATTACAAAAAGACCATCCGATGAGCGAGGGCGGGGCCAACTCGACTGGCTCCAAACCCGTTTCACATTTTCGTTCGATCAATACTATGACCCGGATCATATGGGCTTCCGCGGCCTCCGCGTCATAAACGATGACCGCATCGCCGGCGGTGGAGGATTCCCGCTCCACCCGCACCGCGACATGGAGATCATTACTTACATGCTGGATGGCGCCATCGCGCATAAAGACAGTATGGGCAACGTCACCACCATCAGCGCGGGGGAAGTCCAGCACATGTCGGCCGGAACCGGCATTCGCCACAGCGAGTTCAACCCCTCGCCGGATTTAGGCGCGCGTCTGATCCAGATCTGGATCATGCCGCGCGAGCGTAATCTGAAGCCGGGGTATGGGCAGAAGCTTTTTTCCCGGACGGAAAAACAGAACCGTCTTCTCCTGATCGCTTCTCCGGATGGCCGCGAGGAGTCGTTGCGGATGGAACAGGACGTCAATCTGTATGCCTCGGTTCTGGACAGGGATCAGCAGGTGGAGCTTGTTCTGACACCGGCGCGTTACGCCTGGCTGCAAGTGGCGCGTGGGTCGGTGTCCCTGAACGCGATGGACTTGGCCGAAGGGGATGGAGCATCGGTTTCCGGTGAAACCCGGCTCGCCATTCGCGGCGCAGCCCCTGAATCTGAGTTTCTTCTGTTCGACCTCAACTGATCTCCGCGCCCGCATTTGTGGCGCACGCACTCGTGCGTGCCGTGTCGAGACTCTTCTCGACACCTCGGCGGTAGCAAACACTACGTCGTCAAAAGTGGCGGCGCGGCACGAGTGTGCGGGTTAGCATCTCCCTACCGCCCCAACCAACCTTTGATGGCGTTCTTAACGCGCGCCACAACAGTGTTGGCGGGCGGCTGTTTCTGTAATGGCTCCGTGACCGGAGCCTCCGTGTCATCGGCTTCCTCCACCGGAATCGAGTAAGGCGATTTTGCGATCAGCCGGACTTTGTTCTCCTGGAACTGGTAGCTCCGTTTAAACAGCACTCCGTCGCGGCCGGCAAACACCAGTGAGAAGTGCGCCATAGGCGATGACGCTCCGGCCGGCTGCACCTCCACCGGGTAGTAACCTTTCAAGTTCCGCTCGATGTAGGCCGTCTCATACCGGTGCTTGCGTATGCTCCAGACAAAGATGCGGAAGCTGTCGAACTGATGCGGCTCTAATCGGCTTGCACTTGCAATGGTGGTCCACAGCCAGTTGTGTTTTTCCCGCCCATTGTCATCCACCGTGCCGAGGGAAAAGTAGGAAGTGATGTGATGACCTTCGGCATATTGCGCCACTTCGTCGGGAATGCCCATCATGATCAGGCGGGAAAGCACCCATCCAGCCCGGCCGTCAACCAGACGCACCAGACTCCAGGAGTCCATGGGTGTGGACGGGTCCACCGCGGCCGGCGTATTCCTGAGTTCGGGCGTGTATGGAACGCGAGGCATAACGCGGTGGCCTACCAGATCCACGTGGCCATCCTCTGGAATTTGACAAAAGCTTGGCGACTGCCGGTTCGGCTCCGTGTGCACGTTCAGTAAGTCGAATGGAGTTGCCTTTCCCTGACTGGCCAGATGCTTGGCGCGTTCGGCGGATCGCCGCAGCCGCGCCATCTGTTCCGGTTTGAGCAGTTGCCGTCCGTCGGTCCATCCTTCCTGACCTTTATCGGTGCGCACCTTGGCGAACCTGCGCCGGTATTCGAGAATTTCAAGCCGGTCTCCGTGCCGTACCGTCGCCGTGACCTCCGCCCGCAGTGCCAGTTCGGATCGGAGATTGAGGGAGATCGGTCCAACGTAGGCTTCCCCGATGGCGGGGACATTCTGCCGGCCGGCCCCGCACGCGGCAAGCACCAGCAGAGTCGCCGTCGCAAGAAGGGCTTTACTCATGAACATCCGGCACATACGTCCTGAGCCAAGTCACTGCACCGTCCGGCTTCAGCAGGACGGGGCTGTCCAGGCGCCACACCTCGCCGGCACGGCATGCCTGTTTTCCAATTTGGCCGCTACCTTCGAGCACAATCAAATAACCCGGCGCGCAGGCGCCCGGCTCGCTCCATTTTCTCAACTCCGTAACAAAATACTCGCACCGGGCCAGCAGCAGCCCGCCGTCAGCCATAGGCACGGGTTTGCTCCGGCCCGTGTGAGGACCGAGATCGGCCACCTCCATACCGCGATCCAGTTGCAATGGCCTTCCCCTGCCATAATCGTACAGCCGGTAGGTCACGTCCGAGCTTTGCTGTATCTCGCAGACCACCAGGCCTGCGCCCAAGGCATGCACCGTCCCGGCCGCGGTGAAAAATGTGTCGCCCGCCGCTGGTTCATACCAATCGAGCAACTGTTCGATGGTGCCGTCTTCGGCGGCGCCTCGCGCCACTTCCCGGTCCACTTTTTCGCGAAACCCCAGCGCGATCCTTGCCCCGGCGTCCGCCCGCAGGATGTACCACATTTCCGTCTTGCCGCGTGAATTCTCATGGCGCCGCGCGTAGTCATCGTCCGGGTGGACTTGCACCGACAGCGCAGCGGTGGTGAACAGAAACTTGATCAGCAGATCCCCGGCCGGGAACCATACCTCGCCGATACGCCGGTCCGGCTTAAGGTAGAGCGGACTGAGATCCGTCGCACCCCAAACCCGTTCCACAAATTGGGGCTCAATGCTGGTCAACTAGCCTGCCTTATCGTGGGGCAGCCAATCCTGGCTGCAAGCCGCCTTAGGCGGCCTTCTAGCCTTGCTCAATAAATTTCTGGATGCGGTCCAGGCCCCGCTCGAGCTCCTTCAGCGAAGTGGCGTAGGAGATGCGCACATGCTTGTTTGTGCCGAACGCCTCGCCCGGCACCACTGCCACATGCGCCTCATTCAGCAGCTTCCCGGCGAACTCCATGGCGCTGCCCAGGCCCAGCCGCTTCATTGGCTCGCCTATATTGGGATAGGCGTAGAAGGCCCCCTGCGGGTCCCCTACGGTGACGCCGGCCATCTTGCGCAACCGCGCCAGCACGTAATCGCGCCGCGCGGCATACTGGCTCAGCATCGCGCCGACCGAGTCCTGCGGTCCGCGCAAAGCCTCGATGGCCGCGCGCTGTGCAATCGAGGTCGGGTTCGACGTCATGTGACTTTGCAGTTTCACAATCCCGTTAATTACGGCTGCCGGCGCCAATCCGAAACCGATGCGCCACCCCGTCATCGCATAGGTCTTGGAAAGCGAACCGGCCACCAACACCGTATCCTTGGATCCCTTGACCGATGCGATGGAATACGGCTTGGCGCCGCCATAGAGGAACTGGCAGTAGCATTCGTCCGTCATCAACCAGATGCCGCGCTTGGAAGTGAGCCCGAGGATCTTTTCAAACTCTTCCCGCGCCACCACGGAGCCGCTGGGATTGGACGGGGAGTTGACGATCACAAGTTTCGTCTTCCCCGTGAGGTGCTTTTCCACTTGCGCCGCCGTGAGTGCAAAGTTGCTGGCCTCGTCGGTTTCCAGAAACACGCATTTGCCGCCGGCGTAGTTGACCACATCCTTATAGGTGACCCAGTAAGGCACCGGAATGATCACCTCATCGCCGGGGTTCACCAGCACCTGCATCAAATTAAAGATGACGTGCTTGCCGCCCACCGTCACCACGCACTCGGCCGGTGAGTAGGCGCTGCCGAAATCGGCCGTGTGCCGCTCGCAGATGGCCTTCCTTAGTTCAATCACGCCGCCGACGGCGGTGTACTTGGTAAAGTTGTCATCCAACGCCTGAATGGCGGCCTTCTTGATGTTGTCCGGGGTAGGGAAGTCTGGCTCGCCGGCTCCAAAATCCACTACGTCCACGCCTTCCCGGCGCAGGCGGTCGGCCTCGGCCGACACCTTGACGGTGGACGAGACGCTAATAGTGCTTAATCTATCGGATAGTTCTGTTGCGGTTGGGATCATACTTTTTTGTCTTCGCCTCTCCTAGAATTCGGCTTCTCAATCGTGGTTCCACACTGGCCGGCACCAGACCGTTGATGTCTCCGCCCAGCCGGAACACCTCCTTCACCAGTTTGGAACTGATGAATGAGAATGCCTCTCCGGCCATCAGGAATACCGTTTCAATCTCCGGCCGCAGGCGCCGGTTCATTAGCGCCATCTGCAACTCATACTCGTAATCGGATATGGCCCTTATGCCTCGCAGGATAATGGTGGCGCCTTTTTCCGCGGCGTAGTCCACCAGCAGGCCATCAAAGCAGTCCACCTGGACGTTGGGAAATCGGCCCACCACTTCCTGCACCATCTCCTTGCGCTCATCCACGCTGAACAGCGGTTCTTTGCTTTCGTTCCGCAGCACCGCTACCACCAGCCGGTCCACCATGGCCGATCCGCGCTCGATCAAATCCAGGTGCCCGCTCGTGATGGGATCAAACGAGCCGGGGTAGATCGCAATGTGACTTCGAGGCTGTTTGGCCACAGTCGGGTCCGTAAAGTCCGCCGCTAACTTTCAATTGTAATTGAATTGCCCGTTACACTGTTAGGAGACATGTCTCACCCGATTTCTTCTGAACGCATCTTGGATACCGGCGATCCTTCCTTATATGACATCCGCACCACGGCCCCCGGTCCGCAAGGAAAACTGCCCATCACCCCGGAAATGCTGCTGAGCCGCCCATCCGGCGATTTATTCGGATGGACGCAGGATGCCGGCATGGGCTGGAATCCCGCCAAACTCGGCGGCGCCGAGATTCTGTTGCTCTCCACGCACGGCGGCGTGCGCGCCCCGGACGGTTCGCCCGTCGCGCTCGGCTATCACACCGGCCACTGGGAAGTGGGGCTGCTCGTCGAGGCCGCCGCGCGCGAGCTCTCCTCGCTCAATGCCGTACCGTTTGCCGGCTACGTAACCGATCCTTGCGATGGCCGCACGCAAGGCACTCCCGGCATGTTCGATAGCCTTCCCTTCCGCAACGATGCCAGCGTTGTGCTGGGCCGTCTCATACGTTCGCTCCCCACGCGCAAGGGCGTTATCGGCGTGGCCACCTGCGACAAGGGGTTGCCGGCCATGATGATGACTTTGGCCGCCGCCGGTAACCTTCCCGGCATTCTTGTTCCGGGCGGAACCACGCTCGCCCCGGATGGCGGCGCTGAAGACGCCGGTAAAACGCAAACTCTCGGCGCTCGTTATGCGCACGGTGAGATTACGCTCGATTACGCTGCGGAAATGTCCTGCCGCGCCTGTGCATCTCCGGGCGGCGGCTGCCAGTTCCTCGGTACCGCCGCCACTTCTCAGGTGGTGGCCGAAGCGTTGGGCATGGCGCTCGCCCATTCGGCGCTCGCCCCTTCGGGCCATCCCATCTGGCTGGACGCCGCGCGCCGTTCGGCGCGAGCCATGCTCGCCATGGTGCGCGAGAGGCGGACCATCAGGGACATCCTTACAGCGAAATCCATCCACAACGCCATGGCTGTACACGCTGCCGTGGGCGGCTCCACAAATCTGATTCTCCACATGTCCGCCGTCGCCCACGCCGCCGGATTGAAACGTCCGGCCGTGGAGGACTGGAATCGCGTCAATCGCGCGACGCCCCGCCTGGTGGACGTGCTCCCCAACGGGCCGCGCAATCACATCACCGCGCAACTTTTCCTGGCCGGCGCAGTTCCGGAAGTGATGCTGCATCTGCGCCGGGCGGGGATGCTGGAACTGGATGCCCTCACCGTTTCCGGGCAAACCTGGGGCGAAACGCTGGATTGGTGGGAACAGTCCGAACGCCGCGCCCGGTTGCGCGCCGCATTGCGCGAGCGCGACGGCATTGATCCGGCCAACGTCATCATGGACCCGGATAGCGCCCGGCGCGCCGGACTGACGCCGACGGTCTGTTTCCCGGTGGGCAACCTCACGCCAGACGGCTCGGTGGTGAAGAGCACCTCGATCGATCCATCCGTGGTGGATGCCGGCGGTGTGTACCGGAAGACCGGGCCCGCGCGGGTGTTCACTACTGAGATAGCCGCCATCATGGCGCTGAAGTCCAATGGTCCGGAGCGCGTTATGCCGGGCGACATCATGGTCCTGATCTGCCGCGGTCCGATGGGTTCCGGCATGGAGGAGACCTATCAGATCACCTCTGCCCTCAAGCACCTCTCCTTTGGCAAGGAGATCGCCCTCGTCACCGATGCTCGCTTTTCCGGCGTATCCACCGGCGCATGCATCGGGCACGTTTCTCCGGAAGCGCTCGCCGGCGGCCCCATCGGCAAACTCATCGATGGCGACATGATCGAAATTATCGTGGACCGCAACTTACTCGAGGCCACCATCAATCTGGTCGGTGAGAACGGCAAAGCGATAAGCGTGGAAGAAGGCGGCCGGATTCTCGCCTCGCGGCCGCTCCGGCCCGACCTCGCCGCGGATCCCGAGCTGCCCGACCACACCCGCCTATGGGCCGCCTTGCAAGAGGTAAGCGGCGGAGTTTGGGGCGGCGCCGTCTACGACACCGACGCCATCCTGCGAGTGCTCGAAGCGGGCAAGAAGGCCCTGGCAGCAAGCTCCTAACAAGATCGCGATTGAGAACTCAAGTGGGAAGTCATCGGCAGTTTGTTCATCGCGTAAAGCCCGGAAAGTTGACGATCGCGGGGCATCCATCCGGCGAAGTGCCCAAGGGAACGATGGCAAGCATTTTGAAGCAGGCAGGGTTGAACCGATGAAGCAATACGCCGTTGTGATCGAGCGAGGGGAGAAGGGCGGGTATGGAGCTTATATTCCGGACCTGCCTGGTTGCGTGGCTGTCGCAAAAACCGAGGCGGAAGTGCGAACACTCATACGGGAAGCCATGTTGTTGCACTTGAGATCGATGCGCGAAGACGGGGACCCGATTCCTGAGCCTTCCACTCAAGTGGATTATGTCTCGCTTGCGTCCTAGCGCATCTCCGGCTGTTTACGCCGCGCAAACCATTTCTCGATTTCGACAGCCACGAAAATGACTGCGCTGAGAGCTATCGTCAGTGCAAGATCCGGCAGCGGGAGCGGGTTAGTCTTGAAGAACACCTGGAGAAACGGCACGTACACCAAGGCCAGTTGGAGAACCACGGTGAGGGATACCGCGCCCAGCAGCGGTTTATTCGACAGCAGACCCATCTGGAACAGCGACTGGCGCTCCGATCGGATGGCCACCACGTGAGCCATCTGAGACAGCGTCAGCGTGGTAAACACCAGGGTCTGCCAGTTTGGATCCCCCGCGCGCCAGTACCAGTAGCCGGGCGCCAGCGAGAGTATCCCCATGAGCAGTCCCACCCAGATCACATGGCGTCCCAAGCCCCGGCCGAAGATGTTCTCGTTCGGCCGGTAGGGAGGCCGGCGCATCGTGTCCGGTTCCGGCGGCTCCACCCCTAGGGCGAGCGCGGGAAGGCCGTCGGTCACAAGATTTATCCATAGGATCTGAAGGGGCAGTAACGGCAGCGGCATCTGAAAGAGCGGAGCGGCGAGCATCAGCCAGATCTCGCCCGAGTTGGTTGTCAGGATGTACCTGATGAACTTGCGAACGTTGTCGTAGATGACTCGACCCTCTTCCACCGCATCGACGATGGTGGCGAAGTTGTCATCCAGCAAAACCATGTCGGCTGCCTCTTTGGCCACATCGGTGCCAGTGATACCCATCGCCACGCCGATGTCTGCTTTCTTGAGCGCGGGGGCGTCATTCACTCCGTCACCGGTCATCGCCACAATGTGACCGCGCCGCTGGAAACCCTCGACGATCTTCAGCTTGTGCGCCGGCGAAACCCTTGCGTAGACCGGCACGGATTCAGCCAGGAGTTCCAGTTCAGCCACGGAAAGGCGATCCATCTCCTGCCCGGTGAGAACCGGTCCCTCGCCCGTGATTCCCAGTTGGCTGGCGATGTATTGGGCGGTCAAGGGGTGGTCGCCTGTAATCATGACGGGGCGGATTCCGGCCGTTTTGCACTTGGCCACCGCCGCCGCGGCCTCGGGCCGTGGAGGGTCAATGATGCCAATCATGCCTACCAGCGTGAGATCCCGCTCGAGCGCCTGGTCTGCCACCTCAGGAGCGGAATCCAGCCAGCGAAACGCCACGCCGAGGACACGCATTCCGTTCTTCGCAAGCGTTTCGTGGCCTTTGGCTAGCTGATCGCGCCAAGACTGATTCAGCGGTTCGGCCTTCCCCTTCACCCAGACTGTGCCGGATATGTCCAGCAGTTTGTCGACGCCGCCCTTGGTGAAGGCGATGTAGGGCGCATGGACTCCATCACGACCGATTCCAATATCGAAGGCAATCGGATCCGGATCGGATGGGAGGCGGTGGACCGTGGTCATCCGCTTTCGTTCCGACGAAAAAGGAGCTTCAGCAATCCGGGGCAACACTCGTTCCAACTCGTGCTTCATCAAACCGAACCGCGCCGCTGCAATCGCCAAAGCGGCTTCGGTGGGATCCCCCGACGGCGCCAACGGGTTTGCCTGGTCTCCACCGGTTTGGATGAGCGCATCGTTGCAGAGCGCCCCGCCTGCGAGCAATAGGCCAAATCCGGACTGGTCGCCTGTGAGAGTTTCCTTGTCACCGGAGCGGGGCTCCGGCGCCAGGTCCAGTCTTTCATCCGCCAGTTGCAGGACTGCGGCCGTCATCCGGTTTTGCGTCAAAGTGCCTGTCTTGTCAGTGCAGATGACAGTGACGGATCCAAGCGTCTCCACCGCCGGTAGTTTGCGAATGAGAACTCGCCGCTTCAGCATCCGTTGCGCGCCCAGTGTCAGCGCGATGGTAACCACGGCCGGCAATCCTTCGGGAACCGCCGCGACAGCTATGCTCACTACAGTCAGAAACAGGAGCTTGAGTTCTTCTCCGCGCAGCAAGCCAAGGACAAAGATCACCGCGACCAGCAACAACGCCACGATAGCTAAGCCCTTGCCGAGTTGATTGAGACGCCGCTGGAGCGGCGTGGGCTCACGTTTCACTGTCTGAATCAGCGTGGCAATGCGGCCGAGTTCGGTGCGCATGCCGGTTTCGGTGACCACAGCCTGGCCGCGCCCGGCGGTAACGAACGTACCCATGTAGGCCATGTTGTGGCGGTCGCCCAATGGCAGTTCAGGTTGATCAATGGCGTCCGTGATTTTTCGGATGGGTTCCGACTCGCCGGTCAAGGCGGCCTCGTGCGTCTGAAGGCCGGCACTCTCCAAGACACGGCAATCGGCGGCTACGAAGTTCCCGGCTTCGAGAAGGACGACGTCGCCAGGGACCAACTGGAAGGCGGGAATCTCCCTCACTTCTCCGTCCCGCCGAACCCTCACGGACGGAACGGCCAGCTTCTTCAAGGCGGCCATTGCCTTCTCCGCCCGGTACTCCTGGCTGAAGCCCAGGATGGCATTGAGAACAACAATTGCCCCTATCGCGATGGCGTCTTTATAGTCCCCGAGGACCGCTGAGAGGATGGCGGCGATGATGAGGATCACCACCATGAGCCCCGTCAACTGTTCCCATAGGATCAGCCACGGGCTCCTGATCCCGGTTCCCACCAACTCGTTGCGCCCATGTTCTGCAAGGCGCCGCGTTGCTTCGGCCTCGCTGCGGCCGGCGGCCGGGTCGGTCCCGAGTTCCCGCAGTACGGCGAGGGAATCTGACTGATGCCAGTTCATCTTAGTGATCTCAGGCCAGTGCCGCCCGCTGTGTCATGAGGTGAGGATGACGTTGACCTAATCCTCGATCCGCTCCTTCACTAATGGCACAGACGGGGCCGGTTCAAACAAGCCGAACGCCATTACGTCCGTAGCCGTCGCGATGGCTACATACTGCTTGCCTGCCACTTCATAAGTGATCGGCGAAGCCGTGAGCCGCTGCCCTGTGTTGAAGTGCCATAGGTGACGGCCGTCTTTGGAATCGAGCGCTACCATCTGTCCGTCATCATCGCCAAAGAAGAGCACGCCTCCGGCCGTGGATACGGTGCCGGCCCAGCTCGAAGCGTCCCCCGTCATCGGGTAATCCCACTTCTTGGCGCCGGTCTTCGGATCCAGAGCGCGCATGTAGAACTTGCCGGGCTCGCTTGGAACGGACTCCGCGCCCGTACCCGCAAATCCCTTCATCGGCTCCGGATGCTTGGAGGAACTGGTGTAAACATCACATTGCTCGAGGGTCGGCACATAAAGCAGCCCCGTCGCCGGGCTATAGGATGGGGACATCCAGTTGGAGGCCCCGCGGACGGAAGGACAGGCGACCTTCCCGCCAGGCGTCGGCTCCTGGCCTGGAATCAGGATGGGACGCCCCTTGGCGTCGATGCCTTTGGCCCAGCTCAGCTTCTCCACATACGGCGTTGCGCGCAGATACTCGCCCGTCACCCGGTCCAGCACGTAAAAGAACCCGTTGCGATTGGCGTGCAGCACCACCTTCCGCATCTTGCCGTTCACCGGCATGTCGATGAGCACCGGCCAGGCCTGTGCGTCCCAATCCCAGACGTCGTTGGGAGTGAACTGGAAGTACCATTTCATTTTTCCCGTGTCCACATCCAGTGAGAGGAGAGAATCCGAGTAGAGATTGTCGCCCTTGCGGTCCCCGCCGTAAAAGTCGGGCCACGGATTTCCTGTCGTCCAGAAAAGCGAGTTCAGCGCCGGATCATAGGTGCCGCTGAGCCATGTGCCGCCGCCTCCCCAATCCAAGGTAAGATCGCCCCAGCTTTCCGAGCCCGGCTCACCGCGGGCCGGAATTGTGTAAATCCGCCAAGCTTCCTCGCCGGAATCCGCCTTGTAGGCGGCCACGAATCCGCGCATGCCCGAGTCGCCGCCGGATACCCCCACCACAATCAGGTTCTTTGCCGCAAACGGCGCAACCGTGGCGAAGTAGCCCTTCTTCGTATCCGCGTATGGCTTGCTCCACAACAATCCGCCGGTCTTCCGGTCCAGCGCCACCAGGTGCGCATCGGAGGTGGCAAAGTAGACGCGGTCGCCCAGCAGCGCCACGCCGCGGTTGATATCTTGCCGCTTCACCTGTTCCGCTTTGTACTGCCAGATCTTCCGGCCCGTCCGCGCATCGAGCGCAATCACCAGGTTCGAGTCGGTCACATACATGATCCCGTCATAGACCAGCGGTACGCATTCCAGGCGCTTGGCGTTCTCCACATGATGCACCCACTTGGCCGTCATCTGGTTGGCGTTGGCCGTGGTGATCTGTTTCAGCGGGCTGTGCCGCTGCCCGGCATAGTCGCCGGCGTAGGTAAGCCAGTTGCCCGAGGGTCCCTTCAGAATGTCTTCATAACGAACCTGAGCCGGCATCGCCCCCGCCGCCATCATCGCGGCCACTACTGCAAATTGCTTTACGCGCATCGCCTTCATTGCTCCTTGGCCCCCGCTTCTCCACCCGGCACAGGCACTCGCTCTACTTGACGGCTCACATACGCCAACACGTCGTCAATCTCAGCCTTGCTCAGCCGCTTGCCGAAATCCTCCGGCATCAGGGAGCTTTTCTTGAATACGATCTCGCTCACCTCCAGCTTGTTCAGCAGGTACAGTTTGCTCTGCCTGTCCATCACCTGAATCGAGTAGTTCGTATTGTTCTTCGCGATTCCGCTGATCTTCTTCCCATCGCGCAGCGTCACTGTGACGCCCAGGTAGCCTTCGCTTGGCCGCTCACTCGGCTGCAGCAGGGATTCGCGCAGGTTGGCATAGCTGCGCGACATGCCGGCGTTGGTCAGGTCCGGACCAATCACCCCGCCCTTGCCCGCGATCGCGTGACAGCCGGCGCAGCCCGCTTTGCCGTGAAACAGCTTGCCGCCGGACTCCGCGTTGCCAGACGCGTTGGCTTCATAGGCCGGTGCGTTCAGGTTCTTTACGAAACTCACCATCTCCCATATCTTTTCATCCGGAGCCTTGGTCGGCGGCATGTCCGATCCCTTCACCCCATCCTTGATCAATGTAAATAGCTGCCGGTTGGATGACCCGCGCACCACGCCGCTCTTGAGCAGTCTGGGTCCGCGCCCACCCTCGGCATTGGGGCCATGGCAGCCGCTGCACGAGTTGAGAAACTGCTTGCGTCCCGCCTCCACCGCCTCCGCCTTGCCCTCGTGTGGATTCTTGAGATCCTCTTCCTTCTTCTCGTTGTCCTGTGCCGGGAGAAGGAAACCGCCGGCCAGCAGAACCATCGCCATCACTATGCGCATCCCACCTATCTTAGCCCGCATTCCTCACAGGTTGGCGAGCCGATGTGGCGCACGCACTCCTGCGTGCCGTGTCGAGACTCTTCTCGACACCCTCACTGGGAGCAAACATACGAACTGCCGGCTGTGCAAGCTGCCCCAGTGGTACGTTAAATCGACGAGCGGCCTAACGGTTTGCCGATAACCCGCGCCGGGTTCATCGGCGTGTTCTGCCTCCGGGATTCGCGGCCTTCAAATGGTGAACACCGCCACAGACTGCGCAGTTACCGGCGTCAACCAGACGTATGGACCGCGGCATTCCCCTCTGCCGCATGATAAAGCCATGTCGCTCGAGTGCTTGCACCATCGAATTCACCGACGGCGCAGACACGAGAAAATGCCGCTGAATGTCTGATTCCGCCGGAGAGATGCCAAATCGGAGCATGTACTTTTTGATGAACTCGAGGTACTCGCTTTGGCGTGAGGTCGGCCGAAGGGCCGCGGGGCATTCGCTGGAACCGTCTTGAGAGACAATGTCCATCGCCAGTCCCTGCTGCAACCCATCGATAAGGAGAGCGGAGCCATCAACGAAGTGAATGGCAAGCCGTCCGTTTTCGCGTGCCTCCACGTGAGATACGCATTTTCCGGAAATCCGTTTCGTAATCTTGTCGATGTTCAGGATTAACCTCCGTTCTCGTACCCTGGGTCCTGCACTCGCTAACGTTCCAAATGAGCCGCGCGCCAAGACGACATGATTGCACAGGACCAAGGGCGCGTCGGCTCCATTTTAGTGGTTAGCCGGCGTCGCAGGTTGCGAGACTGCTTCAGTCAGGTTCAGAGGCCGACGCTTGCGCACTCTTGACTTTGATCTCGAGGTCGAGTTTGAGAGACTTGCCAAAACCGTCGATCCCTGAGCAGTTCGTGCCCCTTCACCTGTAACCAATCAAGATTGATTCCCCACACCCCAGAGCAGGCCTCGTATGGTTCGTCTGCAACGGCGAAGTACAGCGCCACGTATGGCGACTGGGTCCAGTCCAGGAGTCGCGTCGGTACGCCATGATGCTGCATGAGGGCGAGCCAATGGCCGGCATGATGGTGAGCTTGCTGCTGGAAGCGCAGGAATAGTTCCCGCTGCTCGGTTTCTCGGTCAACGTGGTAGTAGCCTCTGCTTTTGGCTCCCGAGTACTCAACCTTCACCACCCGGTCGAGCGAAGTATCGAGCAACCAGGACGACTCCCGTTGCCCGCGGAAACACCAAGAACCTTGAAGCTCCTTCAACCATTCCAGATAGTCATGCCACGAAGTTGCTGGTTCAGTCGGAACGAATTTGTCGAAAGGCCGATCGCCTGGATATTTCTCCTGCTCCGACCGATCTGTGACGGCCTTCCATTTCTGTACGTACTCTCTGAGTTGGTGGACCCAATTCGATGGGACTGGCATTCTCTACACCAAACGCTCGTCCAGTCGGCTAACGGCTTGGCGTTCACCGGAGCGCCGTGTTTTGGCGCGTCCGGTGCAAACGGTCAGCTTGTGGATCTCCACCGTGGTGCTTGCGTCATCGATATCGATTCCGGCCAAGCTGCCTCGGCTGTCGTAATCGAAAACTACACCCTCGGAAATTTCGCGGCTTTCCACGCTGGCTTGTTCCGACAGATCGATGTACAGCGAATCAGTCTCGGGATGGTAATTGAGTTTCATTCCTCTATCTCCACCCAGAAGCGGTATCGGTTGTACTCCTGCCGCTCAGGGAATTGGGCTGCTGGACCGCCCGGATGAACCACTCCTTCTTCAAGTATGGACGCTTCCGGATCACCTCGTTCTCGAAGTAGTCTGTAAATCAATACTGCGCCACAGGCACCCGGGGCTCCGTGGGTCGGCCAAACGACTCGCCGACAAGCTGCGGGCGCCGAAGATGACCGTCAGCGTCATCGGCTTGTTAGCCCGCTCCCTGCGACGGCGCGAGCTCTGCTAGGAACTCATTGCCAACGTCCGCAAGCCGCCTGGCCCGCTCTCGAACCCATGCTTCGTATCCCTCGTGCGACAGCGAGAGGGTCGCGAACCTCCAGCGGGCCATGATTTGCGCGATGTATTTGTTTGTTCCCCGCGTACTTGCGCAAGGGCCAGAAACAGTCTAAGTTTGGGGTATGACCTTGGAATCCATCAAGGAGGCGATTGAGCAGCTACCGCCAGAAGAACAGACGATCTTGGCAAGTTGGCTCAGCGAACGCGACTGGAAGGCCTGGGACAAACAAATCGAACGTGATTTCTCGCCGGGCGGTCGTGGGATGCCGTTATTAGCCGAACTGGAACGGGAAATTGCCGAAGGCAAGAATCGCCCCATGGAAGACGGCTTTGCGGAACGGCGCGAATCGAGCCAGTGACTGTTCAGTCTCGAACGTTCGCTCGGTTCTGGCAGCGGTACGAGGATCTGCCCGTAGAAATACAGCGCAAGGCAGACAAACAATACGCTCTCTTCTCTGACAATCCCCTTCATCCCTCATTGCGCTTGAAAGCCGTCGGGCCATTTTGGTCGGTGCGGGTCTCAGGCTCACATCGGGCTTTGGCCATCCGGAGAGGCGATGTCTTTCACTGGTTCTGGATCGGGCCACACGACGAATACGAAGGGATTTTTAAACGCGCGTAGTGAAGACCCGATCATCGGTGCAACACCCCCATGAACGCGCTCAAATCAAACATGGATTCTCTTCTGGGAACTCGCGCAAAACGGACTCGCTCCGGCGTCAAACATACCCGCCGGCACCGTGCAGCCGCTGTCGAAGCGCATCAGGTCGTATTTGTCCTGCACGCCCACCACATCGTACAGGTAGACGATGGTCTCCAGCGCCTCCCGCTGGGCAAGCCGTCACGGTCCGCTTGATATTCCTCTCTGGCCCGCCGGACGCAGCGCTGAATGTTCTGAATTTTGTTGATGACGATATCCTTCATACTGCGTAGGCCCTCCCTGTCTCCTGGAACGATTCGATAATCCCTTTCCGTTCATCGTTCAACTTTTGATAGTGGGAAAGCGTCAGCAGCTCGAATTCAGCCAACGCTTCCTCGTCCTCGCAATAGAGCGTGCGCCCGGACTCGATGATCTCCTTTTGAAACACGGTCGAGACCTCACGGGCATTCAGCAGGTCGACACGCCTTTCCAAGACGTCCGCCAATGCGTAATGGCAGGGAGTCAGCATCAACTGCGGCTGCCGGCGTGCTCGGGTGCAGTGCCTTGGTTAGAGCGCTCCACGTCAAGGTTTGCGGCAAGTTCTGCCTTCGTGATCTCGACGTCCCGGAGATTCTGGACAGAAGCGCAAAGGGCGCTCGCAGCGCCACCAAACTGGAGAGGAACACGGGGCTTACTCCAAGCCTGACCGGCGCGTGCTGCTCTAACGACTCGGCGCCCAGCCGCTGCGCGTCTCTTACGCCGTCGCCTGCTGCGCCTCGTTAGGCCGGTTCCTCAAAACATCCGTTGCCTGTCGCCGGCTCGCGCTTGACGCAGAGCCCTGCGCCCTTAGCCGCGCGCCGGTTTTGGAAGCGCCGCTTGAATGCGCTTGTTAGACCGCTCAGTTCGCCCAGAGACCGTATGCTTCCCCTTTCGAGAGCCCAGCCATTTCTGCAGCGATTGAGTTCTGCAGCGATTGAGGACTCTCCGCTGAGCGCCGCCCTTCCAAAAGACCGGCAACGGTCAGATCTTGGTCAAGATCCGGCCAATGTATATATGCCCCATCCCTAAAGAGGCTTGCCGATTGAGCCCGCGCTTCCTGTGTTGCAACATCCAAAGAATTCATACTACCTCTTGACCAGTTGCTTCTGGTGATCCTGCACTCGGCTGAAGCCCCCGGCACGCTCAGGGGCAACCGGTTCCAACCAGAATTTCGCACCATGTTCTCACGCTTGACGTGAACATGCGGAGCAATATTTTATCCCAACTATTTCGAGATTCGAGATTCGGGATCGGGTCTCGCCAGCGGCCCGTTATGGAGTTTGCCAATATCCAAGTTCCCACGGCTGGCGGATTGGATTCTCTGTTGCTCCCGAAGGTTTCGCGGTCGCTCAGCCGGCGAAAACCTCTTTGCATTTGTTTGCAATTGCCATTTTCTGAAAATAAATATCCTATCTGTTGTCAATCACTTGCCTGTTCACATTTTGCGCTTTTCCACTCCCGCGCTGCTACCTTCAAACCGGGGCGCATGGATCGCCCCACTTTGAATAGAAAAGGAAATAACGCAATGTCCGCACTAACAAATTTCACCGGGCCT
>JAENWC010000332.1 GCA_016650235.1 Terriglobia bacterium | reverse complement strand
GTGAGGATCGCGCATCATTTCAATGGCCTCTTCGCGGTGCGCCGGTGGAATCACGAACCTGTCTTCGAAAGTGCACAGCGAAGTCAACCGATAGATCGCGTCGGCTTCCTCGGCGCTGCTGTCGGCCTCTCGCAGCATGGCTTCGGCCGTCGCCATGTCCACGTCGCCGACAGTGAGCGCGCGCCGCAGCCAGCGCACCGCTTTCTGTTTGCGCAGCGCGTAGCGAACCTTGCCTTCATGGCCCGCGCCAAACAGATTGGCGAGAAACTTCACCGGCACGCGCGACTCGTCGATGTCGTGAAACAGCTTGTCTGAAACGTGGCTCACCAGTTCCCCATCCTTGGTTGCCATCACTGGCGCCATTGGCGGCACGTAGAACAGCATAGGGAGCGTGCGGTATTCGATATGCGGCGGCAATGCGATCTTCCACACTTTGACGAACTTGTAGACAGGGGATTGCTGCGCCGATTCAATCACCGAATCGTGGATCCCGTTGGCGCGCGCCCCGGCGATCACCTCCGGATCAAACGGGTCCAGGATCATCGAGCGCTGGCCCTCCACCAGTTCCGAATCCGGGAGCTTGGCCACCTGCTCAATCTTCTCCGCGTCGTAGAGCAGCACGCCGAGATACCGTATGCGGCCCACGCAGGAGTGAAAGCAGGCCGGCGCCTGGCCAGTTTCGAGACGAGGAAAGCAAAGAATGCATTTTTCAGACTTGCCGGTCTGCCAGTTGAAGAAGACTTTCTTGTAGGGGCAGGCGGCGATGCAGGCGCGCCAGGCCCGGCACCGGTTCTGATCCACCAGCACGATGCCGTCCTCGCCTCGTTTATATAAGGCCCCGGAGGGACATGCGGCCACGCATCCGGGGTTTAGACAGTGATTGCAGATGCGCGGGAAGTAGAACATCACCAGACGCTCAATGGACGCCAGTTGGTCCCGGATCTCGGGGTCCACCCCTTCCAGGTTCGGGTCATTGGCGGCATAAATCTTCGAACCGCCAAGATCGTCATCCCAGTTCGGGCCGGCTTCGACATTGATCGGCTCTCCGGTCACCATCGAGATGGGGCGCGCTGTGGGTTGGTCGGAACCCTCAGGCGCTGTGAACAGATTTTGATAGTCGTAGGTCCATGGCTCGTAGTAGTCGTCCATGGTCGGCATGTGGGGATTGTGGAAGATATTGAAGACCGTTTTGGCCTTGCTGGTGGACTTCAACTGCAGGTCCTCGCCGTTGCGCTCCCATCCTCCCTTATACTTATCCTGGTCTTCCCAGCAACTCGGATAACCGGTACCGGGCTTGGTTTCCACGTTGTTCCACCACATGTACTCGGTGCCTTTGCGGTCCGTCCAGATGTTTTTGCAGGCGATCGAACAGGTGTGGCATCCGATGCACTTGTCCAGGTGAAAGACCATCGAGATTTGGCTTCGTACGTTCATGAATGAGTCCTTTCCGATGCTCACCAGTTCAGTTCCGGCAGCTTCCGCACCAGAATGTGTGTATCCCGGTTGCCGCCGGTGGGGCCCCAGTAGTTGAAGTGGTAAGTAAACTGCCCATAACCGCCTACCATCAGATTGGGTTTCAACCGGATACGCGTCAGGCTGTTGTGCCCCCCCGCCCTTCGGTTACCGCGGAGCGGCGATTTCGGCACCGAGTAAGTTCTCTCGGGCGCATGGTATTGAATGCAGATACCACGTGGAATGCGGGCGCTGACGGCGGCGCGCGTCACCACGACACCGTTGTCGTTGTGTACCTCCACCCAGTCGTTGTCCACAATGTCCAACTCCGCGGCGTCCTTATCGTTCATCCAGAATGGCTCCACTCCGCGCGAGAGCGTGGTCATGCGCTGGTTATCTCCATAGGTGGAATGTATGTGCCACTTACCGTGCGGAGTCAAGTAGTTGAGCATCATCGTCTTACCTACCTCCTTGCTGAACCGCAGGTCGCCATACTCCGTGGGAAGAGGCTTCGGTTTGTGAGTGGGCAGATGCTCACCGAAGGCAATGTAGCCCGGATGGTCGAGGTAAAAATGCTGGCGCCCGGTCAGCGTGCGCCACGGCACGCCCGATTCCACGTTATAGGTGAACGGCGAGTAAGGCCGCCCATCATCCATCAGGCCGGACCACATGGGACTGTTGATCAAACGCATGGGCCGCGACTGCAACTCCTGGTAACTGATGCGCACGCCGCGGTTCTTTTCTGCCAGCTGCGTCAGCGGCAGGCCGACCTTTTCCTGCATGTCCTTGTAGGATCGGTATGCGAGCTCGCCGTTGGTCACCGAAGCAAAGCGCAGGATGGTATCGCATACCTGCTCGTCTTCGAATAGCGAGGGGTAGCTCTTGCCGCCCCAACTGGCAACTGGGCGTGTGATGAGCGCCTCGTCGTAATAGTCGTCGATCGCATAGTGTGTGCCATGCGCCCCCAGTCCATTGGCGCGGGCCTGCGGGCCAAAACTGATGAACTGGTTGTAGAGGTTCTTGTAGTCCCGCTGGACCACTTTCAGCCCTGGCATGGTCTTGCCGGGAATCGCATCCACTTCACCCTTGATCCAATCCTTCATATCGGTCTGGGCGATCTCCGCGGAAGTGTCGTGTGCCAATGGAAGCGCTACCAGATCATCTACCGGTTCCGGAAAATGTTTGGCCGCCAACTCTGAGAACTTCTTGGCGATGGTCCGGAAAATCTGCCAGTCGCTCTTGGACTCCCAGCACGGAGGCACCGCCTTGGACAGCGGGTGAATGAAACTGTGCATGTCGGTGGAGTTCAGATCCGCCTTCTCATACCAGGTGGCCGCTGGCAGGACAATGTCGGAATACAGCGCCGAGGTGTCCATGCGGAAGTTGAGGTCGACGATGAGGTCCATCTTTCCTTGCGGTGCGTGCTCATGCCAGGCCACTTCCCGCACCGAGTCCTTTGCCATGTCCTCGGCAATCGTATTGGTGTGCGTGCCCAGGTAGTGCTTCAGGAAGAACTCGTGGCCTTTGGCGCTCGACATGAGCGCATTGCCGCGCCATATGAACCAGACGCGAGGCCAGTTTTCGGCCGCGTCGGGATCTTCCACGGAGAACTTCAGCTTTTTTGACTTCAGTTGATCCACGGCCCATGCGGCCACCTCATCCGGGGTCTTTGCCCCAGCGGCCTTGGCTTGGTTCACCACTTCGAGCGGGCTGCGGTCAAACTGCGGATAGAACGGAAGCCAACCGTTGCGCACAGCGCGGACTTGCGTGTCCGCCGTATGTCCTCTGGCGATGGAATCCTCGGCGGCGTTCTGAGGCACGGTGTGATAGTCGGTGAACTCTTTTTCGTAGCGCCACTGGTCGTTGTGCATGTAATGCCAGCTAGGCGCGTTCTGCAGACGAGAGGGCGGATACCAGTCTTTTGCAAAGGCGATTGCCGACCATGGTTCCATCGGCGCCAGCTTTTCCTGGCCCACATAGTGCGCCAGGCCGCCGCCGTTCACTCCAATGCATCCGCAAAACATCAGCGCGTGCATTGCGGCGCGGTAGATCAGGTTGTTGTGATACCAGTGGTTGATCCCAGCGCCAATGATGATGGTGCATTTACCTTTGGTCAGTTTGGCTGTGCCGCCCCACTCCCGCGCAAAGCGTATGAGCATGGCGCGGTCCATCCCGGTGTACTTCTCCGCCCACGCCGGCGTGTAGGGACTGTCGTCGTCGTAACTTTGCGGATACGCGCCAGGAAGACCTCGACCGACGCCGTACTGCGCCATCAGCAGATCGTAGACGGTGGTAACCGTCACCACTTCCCCGGAGGCGGTGGTAATGTTCTTCACCGGCACGCCGCGCAGCAGCGCGCTTCCCGCGCCGAAATCGTCAAGACGTACCTGGACCACCCCATCGTTGTCATCCAGAAAGCTAAGCTGCGGATCAATGACGCTCGCGTCGATGCCGTCCTTCAGCTCGAGATTCCATTTGCCTTTCTCTTTGCCCCAGCGATGCCCCACACTGCCGAGCGGCATCTTCGGGCGCTGTGCAGCCGCGTCCCACATCAGAAACTTCCATTCGCCGTTCTCCACCTCCGCATAGGGCGTCAGCCGGCCGGCCCGCAACAACTGGCCTGCCTGCCAAACCCCATCGGCCTCTTTCACCTCCACCAGGAACGGCGCGTCGCTGAACTGTTTGGTGTAGTCGAGAAAGTAGGGCTCCTTCCGCTCGTGATGGAACTCCTTGAGCAGGACGTGATTCACCGCCATCCACCAAGCCCCGTCCTGCCCCGCGTTGATCGAGACCCACTCGTCGGCATACTTGGCCACCTGGTTGAAGTCGGGCGAGAACACCCACATCTTGGACCCGTTGTGGCGGGCTTCGGCGGCGAAATGGCAGTCCGGAGTCCGGGTCATGTTCAGGTTCGATCCGGCCACCGCCAGCAGTTTCGCGTTGTACCAGTCGGCGGACTCCTGTACGTCGGTCTGTTCCCCCCAGGTCTCCGGCGAGGCGGGAGGAAGATCGCAATACCAGTCGTAGAAGGACAGTGAGATGCCGCCCATCAACTGCATGAGGCGCGCGCCGCTGGCATAGCTGATCATGGACATGGCCGGAATCGGAGAGAATCCGGCAATCCGGTCCGGCCCCCACTTCTTGATGGTGTAGATGTTGGCCGCGGCGATCAGCTCCACCATCGTGTCCCAATCGGCGCGGCGGAACCCGCCCTTCCCGCGCGCCCGCTGCCACCGCGCACGCGATTCGGGATTCTCGACCAGAGACTTCCAGGCTTCCACCGGATCCTCGTGTTGGGCGCGAGCATGTTTCCACAAATCGAGCAGCGCCCCGCGCACATAGGGGTACTTCACTCGAAGCGGGCTGTACAGGTACCAGGAAAAGGAGATGCCGCGCTGGCAGCCGCGCGGTTCATACGGCGGGATACCGGGCTGCAGCGGCGGATAGTCCAACCCCTGCATCTCCCAGGTGACGATGCCGTCCTTCACATAGATCTGCCAGGTGCACCCGCCCGTGCAGTTCACCCCATGCGTGCTGCGGACGATCTTGTCGTGCTGCCAGCGGTTGCGGTAGAACTGCTCCCACCCTCTTTGATCGGGCCGCACCTCGTCTTTGATCCAAACCAGTTCTCCATTGGGTTTCATGCTAGACCTTTCATTGATCCGGTCTTTGTCCCGGCGTTCACCAGCGGGCGCCGCACGGCCCGGAACCTCTTCTTCCAGGTAGAGTCGAACAGGACCAGCGCAATGGCTGTGCCTCCCAGGCCGATCAGAACAAAATTCAGAAGCGATACGGAGTCGGCCTGTCCTCCGCTCTTGGTGGTACGTTCGAGAAAAGCGACCAGAGGCAGTATCTCCTCAGGCTTGAGGGCATGCCGCTTGAAGATGGGCTGCATGGTCGGAGTGGCGGGCGCATACAGCCACGCCGCCAGATTCTTGCGCCCTTCCAACCGCTCATAAACCCGCGTCAGATCCGGACCCAGCCGCCCGCCTCCCAACCCGCCCAAGCCCTTCACTGTGTGGCAGGAGATGCAGGAGGGAGCGCCGTTGCCGGCTTGCCGCATTCCAAGGAACAGATTCCGCCCCTGTTCGACGTCCGCGGACGTGAACGGCCGGTCGCTCAATCGCAGGCCGGCAAATTGGGACTTTTCCAACTTGGACTCGGCGTCGATGAGTTTGAGGAGCGATTCGACCCGAGCCTTGCTCATCCCGGCAACAGTGGGCATCACTACGCCCCTGGACTCCTGCTGCAGCTTCAGGGCATAGGCATCGCCCCCATCGATGGCGGCCTGCGGGTTCTGTACGAACTGAGTCAGCCACGCAGGATCCTTGCGCGCGGATACGCCCTTCAGATCAGGGCCGGTCAGCCTTCCGCCGCCGATCGTGTGGCAGCTCACGCAGTTCTGGCGGAAGAAATCTTCCGCCTCCTGGCCAGGAAGTGCGCCGGCGGCGAGTAAGAGACAAAACAACCCTCGTATCCTTAATTGGTGCATGCGTTTTTCTCCGGGCTCAATTTCCTGCGCCCCCTTTATCTTGTGGAAATCTGCGTCAATCCTTTCTTCTTTGCGGGCGCACAGGTCTTTCCCGCAATTGCCGCGATGGTGGTGGATTCCAAGAAGCGTATGTAGACGGAGCGAACATCGCGCCAGGACTCGTGCGCCGAACATGGGTCCACATCCGTACATTCACGATTGTCCCCAAGCAGACAGGCCGGTTTGCCTTTGGACTTCTCAAACAACTCCACCACATCGATCAGGTGAATCTCTTCCGGCCGTCTTTTCAGCCGGTACCCGCCACCGCTGCCGCGGGTGGCATCAATAATCCCTTCATTGCCGAGCGCCCAAAGGAT
>JAENWC010000331.1 GCA_016650235.1 Terriglobia bacterium | reverse complement strand
TCATACCTCAAGTATAGGCTAACTCTCGTCTCGTTGTCACTACATTACGCGAGATTGTAACTGTATTATGCGAGGTTCAATAAAAGAGATGGACGGTGAGGAGGATGAGTTGATTACTGAAGAAAATGACCCTAAACTCTGTAATATAGGTTATGCGCATGAAAACTCTACCTCTCCTCTTCCTCTTAATGGTCTCCTGGAAGGCGGCGGCCCAACCGGTGGTGATGGCGCCGATCCCGGTTCCGGGTGCGATGCTGGTGGCGCCGGACGGGCGCGGGGGCGTTTATGCCACCGGGATGACCGGGGGTGAACCGGCGATTTTTCACTTCGGCAGCTCCGGCGAGTTGCAAACGATGGTGACGGAGCATGGCGTACGCAGCATGCCAGGGCACGTGAGCCATGAAGAGGAGGAAGAAGAGTTCCTGCTGCTGCACACACCCGGAGAACTGTGGCTGAGCGGTGACGGCACGCGGTTGCTGTTTCCGATTTTCCGGCATCTGCATCCGGTGCATGTGGCGGAAGTCCTGATGGTGGAGAACGGCACGCTTTCGCGCTTTCTTCCGGTGAACGAAAAGGTGAAATACACGTTCAACGGGCAGGCAGAGGAGCGGCTTCTGGTCAACACCCTGAAAGGTCTCCAGTCGCCGGACCGGTTCCATTTCTTCTCCTACCTCGGGACGCATATGGGGAATGATCTGACACAACTGAACCCGGTCCTGTTCACCTACGGCCGTTCCGCGGCGGGCGCGGGAAGCTATGAGATGACGGTCTACCTGAACCTGGAATCGGAAGGCAGCCAGTACAGTGTGGTCGACCCGGGATGCGCCAGCCGGCTGACTTATCTGGCCGGAATCGGCATCCCAGCGACCTCGTTCTTCCAACCCCCCGCGTTTGATGTGCTCAGGATGGGTCCGCGAGGCGGGCGGGAAACATTGGCGAGGGGAGTTGTTTTAGGCGCAAACGCGTTTGCCTGCACGGAAGGGGAGGCATCCGTCATTTACCGGGAGGGCGGCAAGACCCATTTTATGTCGATTGCCGGGGAGAGCCCCGCACGCTCCTTTTTCAGCGGCACGGCGATTGAGAACTATCCAATCGGCCAGATCTCCCACCACGGCCTGTCGCCGGACGGTGCGCACTATTTCCTTATGCAAGGGCAGGACGGACGGCACGGCGTCTTTTCCGTGGATGCGCAAGGGCGGGCGTCCACCATTCTTGCGCCCGGATTTGCCGGTCAGGACCGGGTGGTGAAGAGCATGGTGGTGTCCAAAACACGCTTGTTCGTTTTGACTGAAAAAGCCAACGCGGCCGGAGATGCGTCGGATCCCAGAATTCTGGGGATGTACCGGCCGAGTCTCCCGGCGCAAGCGGTGCAAGGAATCGCCGGAGGTAGCCTGGATCTTCCCTGTCTGGACTGCCCGCCGCTGGCGGGCATGGAAGTGGAAATGGCCGGTCGAAAATATCCCGTTGCGGCTCAGCAGGGCAGGTTTACAATTACAAATCTGCAAGCTGCGCCGGGCCGGCACGAGGCAGTGTTACGGATTTACGGAGCCGAGCTGCGCTTTCCAGTGGAGATCTTGCAAGGCGGCGTGCCGGTGTTGGCCAGCAGCGGAATTGTCAACGCGGCCAGTTTTGACGGCGCCCTTGCACCGGGCGCTTTGGCGACTATTTTCGGGCAAGGACTGGCTCCCACGACGGAAACGGCCAAGGGATTTCCGCTGCCCACTGAACTAGGCATGGCGCGTGTGCTGGTGGATGGAGTGGCTGCGCCGCTGTTGCTGGTATCGCCGGCGCAGATCAACTTCATGCTGCCCTGGGAGCTCGGCGCACCTGCCGAGGTGGGCGTCCAGGTGGTGACGGGGAATGTGCGGAGCCAGGAAGCCAGAATCAGCATCGCGCCGGCTGCCGCGGGGATCTTCCAAAGAGATGGAGGCGCCTACGTGATCACGACGGCCGATTACCGGCTAGTGGATGGGAGCAACCCGTGCCTGGCCGGAGAAGCCTGCATCGTGTGGGCGAACGGATTGGGCCGCACGAACCGGCCGGTGAACTCGGGATTTGCTTCGCCGCCGGAAGCGGAGGCGCTGGAGCAGCCGCGGCTGTCTATTGACGGTCGTGAAGCAACAATCCTGTTTGCCGGGTTGGCGCCGGGGCTGGCAGGAGTGTTTCAGATCAACTTTGTGATGCCCGGCGAGCCAAGCGGCGCTGGCGTCCCGGCGCTTGTGAACGCAACTCTTAAACAAGGGCTTCGGGAGCTGCCGTTCCAGTTTCACGCACGGCGGTGACGGTACGATCAGTGTTTGTGGCCGGGCTGGGCCGTCCCGCCTTTGTTCGGCGCAGGCATGCCTAGCAGGATTTCCTTGGCGACCAGTTCGCCCGTTGGAAGTTTCGTTCCGATCACACCAACGCGGTCGCCTGTTTGAAGATGACTCTTGTCAACGACCTCCTTGCCGTGCTCGAATTTCGTCTTGCTGGAGAAGGTGACCTTGATGTTGCCGGTGCTTGTTTTCATATCAAAGGCATCGCCGGACACCGAAACGACTTGTCCGGTGACCGGGTTCCCTTTGTGGAGTTTTGGATCGTGAGCCCAGGCGCCGGCGTAAACCAGAAAGCCTAGTATTGTTGTTAGAAACAGTCGAATCATTGTTGTCTCCTTGTAAGTTGAATTGTACGTCTCATTGACCCTCGTCGCTCAGCAGCAATCCCTGGATTTCTACCGAGCGTTGCCAGGCGTTGACCAGCGCCTTGACATAGTCATCCTGGAGTTGAAACAGATTTCTCTGTGCTACGAGGGCCTGCGGATACGCGGCCGCCATTTGACGAAAGCTGTTCAGATACATCTCATAGGCCTGCTGCGCCTTCGGTATCATCGTTGACCGGTATCTTTCCGCGATCGCAACGGAATCCTGATACTCCTTGTAGGCCACCGCCAGACGAGCCCGCAAAGCCAGTTTGGTGCGGTCTACATCGAGACGGGACCGGTCCAACTCCGCACGGGCCGCCGCCACATTGCCTTGGTTGCGATTGAAGATCGGAATCTCGATGCCGATATCAAAAAATCCTTCCTTGCCGACTGGTCGGAGACTCCCGCCCGGTGTCTGCTCCAATAACTCGCGGTTGTGGCGCACGCCCCCGGAGACGATCAAGTCCGGGATCTTCTCGGCTTTGGCGCGCCGCAGCGCCAGTTCGGCGCGCGTGATCCCGGCGTTAGCGGCCCGCAATTCAGGGCTCTCGTTGTAAATCGTTTCCAGCGCCTGGTCCAGTGCGAGCTTTGGCAGAGTGTCCAGGTCCCCTGCGAGCGTTACCGGCTTCAGAGACGGATCATTGACCACGGCCGCAAGCTGTCGCCAGGTGCGCTGCCTCGCGTTTTCGGCGGTGATCAATTCCAGTTCAATGCGGTCAGCCTCGATGTCGGCGGCAAGCAGATCGGGACGGTCGGCCTGTCCGACGTTGGCGAGTTCGCGCGAAATATCCACCGCCCGGCCGGCAAGCTTGACCAGTTCCATGCGTACTTCGACGAGCCGCTGGTCGCCGAGCGCCTGGTAATACAGTGATCGCACCGCGTTCAGTACCCTGTACTTTTGTGCATCTGCCTCGGCCTCGACCTCTTTTTGATCCTGTTGGGCTACGCGGCGGCTCAGGCTGAGTTTGCCGGCCGTGACGATGCGCTGTGAGAAACCGCCTCCAAACTCGCCCCCGCGAATGATGGGACCGCCGGAAATTTCCTCGCCCACCGCGGCGAGCGTTGGATTGGGATAGAGGCCCGCCTGCTGCGCTCTCCCGGCGGCGGCTCGATTGTTGGCCTCGGCCTGCCGCAGCGTCGGGTTTCTCTCCAGCGCCATCCGCTCCAGATCTTCCAGCCGGAGCTCCGCCACCTGCCCGTAAGAGAGGGATGCCGTTGCCAGCGTGATGGTCAGAAATACGTGCTTACTGCTTGTGTTCATGCTGCTGCTTCCCCTTCGGCTGCTTCGTTTGCGCTGCTTTGAGATCCATGATCTTGTCGTAGACCTCTTCGGGAACGACGCGAACCAGCGTCATCATCCCCATCATGGCCCCGCTCCAGCCCTTCCGCAGACCGTAGTTCTCCGGCGTGGCATTAAACATTTCATCCATTGGCATCCACATATCCTGCGGATAGCCGGGGACTTTCTTCTTTTCGGGATCGTCCTTGGGGTACATCTCCATCGGGTCGCCCGGTTTCGTCATGACGTGTCCCGCATGGCCTTCCTGAGCGGCGCCAACCAGGTTGGATGTGGCCCGCTCCCTGTCGCCACTCAAGCCGATGCCGCGGCCCAGCATGGGTCCGTTCTCCTCGGCGAGGGCGTCGCCTTTGCGCAGCATCCCCATGCCTTCTGTCATGCTCCCGCCCGTGTGCAGGCCGTGTCCTCCGTGAGAAATGGGCCCCACCATGGACGCCATCTGGTTCATCATGTGGTGCGGCAGGTGGCAATGCAGCATCCAGTCGCCAATGTACTTGGCGTCGAACTCGAAGTTCCGCGCCTGCGCGACGCCGACCAGCACCGTGTTCTGGTCGTACCAGAGTTGCTGTGGAATGCGGCCCGCTTCCGTACCCGTCACCACGAACTGATTGCCATGAAGATGGATGGGGTGGTGGTCCATGCCGATGTTGACCAGGCGAATGCGAACCCGCTCACCCTGCTTCACAATCATCGGTGTACAGGCCGGTCCCGCCTTGCCGTTGAAGGTGAGCCAGTTGAATTCCATCGACAGTGTGTTCGGCACCGTGTTGTTGGCCAGCAACGCCCACTCCTGCAAGATCAGACCGAAGTCGCGGTCCACACGCGGCTCATATTGTTCCTTGGGGTGAATGATGACCATGCCCAGCATTCCCATCATTTCCTGCATCGCAAAGTGCGAGTGATAGAAGAAGGTGCCGTGCTGATTGAGAGTAAACTCGTAAGTGAACCGGCCGCCTGGCGGAACGGGATCCTGCCCCAGCCCCACGCTTCCGTCCATCTCCATCGGCACCTCAAAGCCGTGCCAGTGCACCGCGGTCATCTCGGGGAGGCGGTTTTCAAAGACGACGCGCACCTTGTCTCCCTCGTTCACCTCAATCGTGGGGCCCGGCACGCTGCCGTTGAATCCCCAGGCATCGACGAGTCTGCCCGGCATGAACTCCGTGCGTACCACTTCGGCGATCAGGTGGAACTCCTTCACGCCGTCCACGATCTTCGGCTGCAGTTTGCCGAGATCCGGCATGTCGACGGGAATGCTGCCAGCGGGCTTTCCGCCGGAACTGGCCACAGTAGTGCCGTGCGCGGCGTGGTCCTGTGGCGCCTGCGTCTTGGCTTGCTTCGGTTTCGCGGCCGCCGCAGGCTGACCGTGTCCGGCATGAGGATCGCCTGCCTTTTGCGCAAACGTCTGCCCGCCCACCCATAATCCTGCGCCGAGCGAGGTTATACGGGCGAAGAAACTTCTTCTGTCATTCATACGTTCCATCCTTTTTTCACTCTTCCAGGTGATTGATTTCTTTCATCAGCTCGATTTCCTTCGGGCTGAGCTTCGGCAAGTGCCGTATGAACAGCACCAGCTTCCAGTTCTCCTCGTCCTCTCCGCCCCATCCGGGCATGCCGGTGAAGCGGATGCCGTTCTTGATGATGTAGAACAACTCGCCGTCGGAGAGCTGCTGGGTTTCCGTCTGGCGCATATCCGGCGCCGGTGGATACAGGCCGGCGTTGATTTGCGTCTTGCCGTTGCCCTTGTTGCCGTGGCACGCAGCGCAGTGGTCGGCGAAATGATCCCGCGCTTCCGCTATGGCGAGCGGGGCCGGCTCGACGGGGTTCTTGAGATTGTTTGCGCCAGGCTCGCTGGCCATCTGGCGCAGATGCCGCGCAAAGAAGGTCTCATACGCCGCGGGCTTTTCGCGCGCGCTGAATCCGCGCGATCGCATGTACCAAAAAAACGAGATGACGGCGACAGCGAGGACGAACGCCGTCGTCCAGGCAAAGAGCTTGAATATTCGCATGTAAACCTCCGGCCTCAATAATTCGGAGCGAGTGGCGGCGGCTAGATTCTCAGGATTGTTGGAAAGGAAGGAAATGAAACGGGCGGAGGCGAATGCCCGCTTGCGAGCTCCATGCGGGACGCAACAATTTGGACCGTATCAGAACTGTCTGAACTGACAGCAAAATGCGTTCCGATCTCAAGGACGAAGGTCTTAACTTGCGATCCCGCCTCACTCAGGAAAACCTGATGTCCGCAGGACGGGCTGCTTGGATGCTCATCGGCCGGCGGTTCCTGGTGGTGACAGGTGGCAGGCTCCTGTTGACCCGGCGCGTTCGCACAAGAGAAGAGCGAACAGGCAGCAAAGCACTGCGCGTTTGCAGCGATGGAGACGACGAGGAGCAGAGTCGCAATTCTACCGGGAGTCAAGCCCATCTTTATTCCAACAATAGCACCGATCGTCCTACAACGCCCTACAGAGGGGCGGTAGAATGGAATTTGCCGTGGAAAGCGTAGAACAAAAGGTAAGCTGGACCGGGCGGCCGGTAGGGGCACGCCCAAGCCGCAGAGCGTACTTGATGGTGACCGGATTTGCGCTCGTGCTGGTGGCGCTTCCATTCTGGTTTTGGTACGACTCCTGGTTTGGACGCGCATTGCCGGACGCATCCATCGAGGAGTTTCTCAACAACAGGGACAAACCACGGCGCGCCCAGCAAGCGCTGATCCAGATTGGCGAGAAGATGACCAGGGGGGACGTGTCCGTGCGGCGCTGGTACCCGCGCGTGGTGGCGCTGTCAACGCATCCCAGTATTGAACTGCGGCAGACCACGGCCTGGATCATGGGACAGGACCGGAGCTACGAACCATTCCGTGAGGCTTTGCGGAAGATGGCATCGGATGGATCCCTTCTGGTGCGGCGCAACGCCGCGTTGGGATTGGCTGCGTTTCGCGATTCCGCCGGACTGGCGGAGGTTCGGACCATGCTGCGGCCACATACGATGATGGCGCCAGTGGCTGGCGTCCTGAAATACCGTCTGAAGGAAGGCGAGTACTGCAACTCGGGCACGCTCCTGGGACGCATCGGGGAGACGGAAGTACGTTCTGATCTGCCCGGTGAGGTGCGGAAGCTTTTGCAAAAGGACGGCACGGTGGTGCAAGCTGGAGATCCGCTGGTGGAGCTTTCCACTGACGATCAGCACGTGTGGGAGGCTCTTCGCGCTCTTTTCCTGATTGGCAATCGGGAGGACCTGGACCAGATCCGTCCGTTTCTGCGCAGCCCGAATCAGAAGCTACAGGAGCAGGCGCAACGAACGCTGCGGCAGATTGAGAGCCGTTAGCCGAAGTTAGTAAGTGGTCTGGTCAAATTACTTTTGCGCCGGGAAGCAGCATGGTCTCGCGGCCTTCCGGATCGCGACGCCTCATACTTCGGAATTCACCGCTTGAATCAGCGCTTTGATATAGCCGGAGCCGAATGCGAACGCCTGCAAGCTCCCCGGATCGTCCGGATGCCGTGGCATATGATCGGGACATAGGGAGCCCGCAAACTGCGTGTTTCTCAGAATGCGCATGATCTTGAAGAAGTCCATGTCCCCTTCATCGGGGAACACCTCCGCGAAATCGTGCAGCCCTCCGCGGATGTTGCGCATATGGATTTGATAGATCTTGCCGCGGTCGCCCAGGTATTGGACAATCGGGAGAATCTCCGTGTTCGGGCGCTGCAACCCCTCACCGGCCGTACCCAGGCACAATTGGAATCCATTGTGCGGGCTGTTGACCACCGCTTCGTACCGCTTGATGGCTTCGAGAATCGAGGGGGAATCCCAGTTGTCAGCGCCCTGGTAGCCGAACGGAAGTCCCGGAGGATCGTACGGATGGCAGGCCATTTTCACATCATATTGTTTCGCTACGGGTATTACTTTCTCCAGGAAATAAGTGATGCGTTCCCAGTAGTCCTCGGAAGTGACCCTCCCTGATGCGCCCACAGGCAGGTCCTTCCAGTTGTCCTCCAGCTTGAAAGCAGCGTAGGTAGACCCCCCTCGTCCCGGTCTGCGCTCGTTGCGCCGGATCGGTATGACGGTCCAGTGATAGGTAATGATCTTCACGCCGGCTTGGGCGGCCTTTTGCACGTTTCCAATGATGTTCTGAAGTTCCCGGTCGCGTTCCGCAACATTTCTCAGCTTGATGTACTCCGAATCCATTCGAATGGCTTCGAAAATTACGCCGGCCTTGTCACAATTGTCCTTCATCCTCTTCAGTTCATCCAGGTCCCAGCCGTCCGGACCTCTGTTGACCTGAACCGTGAGATGCTTCACGCCATGGCGCAGATTGTATTCCAGGTTTTCCTTGGATGCCATCCCGCCCTTTCCCGCTACGGCGTGGTAGTCGCCCCCGACGTGCATCAGGGTGTTCCT
>JAENWC010000330.1 GCA_016650235.1 Terriglobia bacterium | reverse complement strand
TCCCAACCTCGCCGCCCAATGCGACCGCTATGCCCGCTATTTTGCCCGCGCCGAAAAATCCTACTACCGCGCCCTCCGCGAACTCCGCACACTCCAGGCTGACCGCTATGTCCTGGAAAACGCAAACCATCTCAACGCAGACAACATATCCCCGCTCGTCCCCATCGACAAAATGGCGAAACGAAGCCAACTCGCCACAAACGCAACCATCGACTACTCCGTTTCCCAATATGAAGCCGAAGCCGCCGGCTTCCTCCTGCGCTCCCAGCGCCGTCAAAACGAACCCAATTCTCCTGCTCCGGCCGCCGCATGATCATTAACGGGTGTACCCTGAGTCTTGTGAAGCTACGCGAGATTGCCCAACATCTGGGCTGTTCCCTCATCGGCGATGGCGACCTCGAAATCACTGGGCTCGCTGGCATGGAACAGGCCGGGCCTTCCCAACTTACTTTCCTCGCCAATCCTAAATACGCCCACAAAGTAAAGGACACACGCGCCGGCGCCATCCTGATTGCCGAGCCCGCCCCGTCCCAAAACATCGCCAGCCTCGTGACCGGCCAGCCCTACGTCGATTTCGCCCGCGCGCTCGAACTGTTCTACCAGCCGCCCAAACCTGCCGCCGGCATACATCCCATGGCATCTATCCATCCCACCGCCGTCATCGGCGAGGGCGCATCCATTGGGCCATTTGTCGCCATCGCCGAGCGCGTCCGCATTGGCCGCAATGCCGTCCTCTATCCCCACGCCGTCATCTATGAAGGCGCCGAAATCGGAGACCGCTTCACTGCCCACTCCCATGCCGTCGTCCGTGAACATTGCCGCATCGGCCACCGCGTAATTCTCCAGAACGGCGTTGTAGTCGGCGGCGATGGATTCGGCTTTGCCAAACGCGAAGATGGCGCCCACTACAAGATCCCCCAGTCCGGCATCACCGTCATCGAGGACGATGTCGAAATTCAATCCCTTACCTCCATCGACAGAGCTACCGTCGGCCGCACCATTGTCCGGCGCGGCGCAAAAATCGATTCCCTCGTCCAAATCGGCCACGCCTGCGAGGTGGGAGAAGACAATATCATCTGTTCCCAGGTCGGACTCGCCGGCAGTTCCATCCTCAAGAAAAATGTCCTCCTCGCCGGACAGGCAGGCATCGCCGGTCACCTCACCATTCACGACAACGCCGTTGTCTACGCCCAAAGCGGTATCGGCCACGATGTCGAGGCCGGATCCATTGTTTCCGGTTCCCCCGCCTTCGATGCCAAAATCTGGCGTCGCGCCATAACTGCTTTCCAGAAATTGCCGGATCTGGTCAAGGCGGTGCGAGAATTGGAAAAGCGCCTCTCTCGCCTCGAGGGCTCCGCCGGAAAGGAATCCAGTCAGAATGCCGGAAACAAAGAACGATAGCTCAGCGTGCCGTCCGCCCGTGGCCTACCGGAACCAGGAGTTTCTCGATAGCCGCGAGGGACGCTCGATACGGATTCTCTCCGAATACCTGCAGCCGCTCGGGCACCTGCGCCGCGAAAAAGTCCACGACACCGTCGTCTTCTTCGGATCCGCCCGCACCGGTGAAGACGGCCCGATGGGACGCTATTATCGCGACGCCAGGGAACTCGCGCGCAAATTCACCGAGTGGTCTGATTCCATCACCCACAGTGATCGTCGTTTTGTTGTCACCACCGGCGGCGGACCCGGTATCATGGAGGCCGCCAATCGCGGCGCTCATGACGCCGGCGGCAAAAGCATCGGCTTCAACATCGGTCTCCCGTTTGAGCAGGCGCCCAACCCCTACATCACGCCGGATCTCTGCTTCGAGTTCCACTACTTCTTCATGCGCAAGTTCTGGTTCGCCTACCTCGCCAAAGCGCTCGTCGTGTTTCCAGGCGGATTCGGAACTCTGGATGAGCTCACCGAGATTCTCACGTTGACGCAAACCGGAAAACTGATGAAGAAGATGGTCGTCATTCTTTACGGAACTGGCTTCTGGAAGGAAGTGGTCAACTTCGACGCTCTCGTCAAATACGGCACCATCAGCAAGGATGACTTGAACTTGTTTCAATTTGCCGACAACCCTGATGAGGCGCTGGCCATTCTCCAGGACGGACTGACACGACACTATCTTGATCCGGACGTTCCGCTCCCTGAGCCGGAATTGGAAACTCCGGCGATCGCCAAGTCGAGGTTGTAGACGCACCGCCATTGCCATGTGGGGACAATACAAACCCGGACGCATCGAGATCGGTTGCGCCATCTCCCTCGCCCTCTACGCGGCGGCAAGGATCTGGAGCGGTTCTATCCTCGCCGAACTCGCCGCGATGCTCGCCGTGCTGGTCCTGGCCTCCTGCCTGGCCGTGAAACTGGCCCGCCTCTGGGCCGGTAAACTTCTCTGGCGCGTGCGCAACCGCATGATTGTCCTCTACCTGCTCATCGCCGTGATTCCCGCCGTGCTGCTGGGTAAGTTGATGCTGGAAGGCGCGCGCTATCTGGCCGGCCAGATCGCCGTGTACATGGTGCACTCAGAGCTCGAACGGCGCCTCACCATCATGGAAGGAATCGCGCGCTCGGTCCTGCGTGCCCCCGAGAATAGCCGCGGTGCGGTGCTGGATCGCATTGGCATGTTCTACGAGGAGCGTTTTCCCGGCCTGCAAGTGATCACCGAAGACTCCAGCCACGGGGGCGGTGACACACGGGGCGTCGTCGCAAAGGATGGACTGCTCTACGCCTGGGCTCGCGTCTCTGGAACCGGCGGCCGCGTCACCGTCGCCACTCCGCTCAGCAAGAAGTGGCTCGCCGGTTTGTCGCCCGGTCTCGGCGAGGTCTCCATCGTCCACTTCCCCGGCGGCGAAACCGCGCCCGGACAAAAGCCGTTGCAGATCCGCACGCACGACAAGAGCGTCGACGACGACGAAGAGGTGCCCGCCGTTCCCGCCTCCACCGGCCGCTTCGACGTCGAACTGCTTTGGGGCAGCAAGATCCCCGTCGCCCTCTGGGAATCCCCGCAACAATCCGTTACGGCCCTCCTTGCCGTGCACTCCCGCATGTCGGCGCTGATGCAGATTCTGCTTTCCTTGAAGACAGAGTCTCCCATTCCCACACTCCTGTATGTCCTGGGAATCTCCCTGGCCGCCCTCGAACTGATCTCGCTCGTCCTTGGCGTCTCCATGACCCGCACCATCACCGACAACGTGCACAACCTCTACGAAGGCACCCAGCGCGTGATGCAAGGCGACTTTACCCATCGCATACGCGTGCGCGGCAATGAGCAGATTGCCGAACTCAGCCGCTCCTTCAACCGCATGACCGAAAATCTGGAGCACCTCCTCAAGGTTGCCAAGGAGAAGGAACGTATGGAGGCCGAGCTCGAAATCGCCCGCGGCGTCCAGCAGCAGTTGTTCCCGCGCCAGGCGCCTGCCATCAAGGGCCTCGAGCTGAGTGCCCTCTGCAAGCCCGCTCGCTCAGTCTCCGGCGACTACTACGACTTTCAGCCGCTCCACGATGGCAGGTTTGCCCTCGCCATCGGAGATGTTGCCGGCAAGGGTATCTCCGCCGCCCTCCTGATGGCCATGCTCCAATCCTCGCTGCGGACACAGTTGCATGCAGGCCTCGAGATGGCTGCCGCCAACGGTTCCACCTCTACCTTCCTCTCCACCTCGCGGCTGGTCTCACGCCTCAATCAACAGTTGCACGCCGATACCTCGCCGGAAAAATTCGCCACCTTCTTCCTGAGCATTTATGACGAATCCACCGGCCTGCTCACCTACACCAACGCCGGACACCTGCAGCCTCTGCTCATTCGCGCCGGCACTGCGCAAAGGGCGCTCGCCGCGCCGCCAACCCCCGGAGCAACGCTGGACTCGGGTTCGCGGCGAGCGGCTCCCCCTTGCCCGTCTTACTCAGACGTCATCCGCTGCGACGTGAATGGAATGATCGTCGGCGCTTTCGCCTCCGCCTCCTATGATGAGAGCAGCCTGCGGATGGAATCCGGCGATCTGCTGGTGGGATACACGGACGGCATTACCGAACCGGAGAACGAGTTTGGTGAAATGTTCGGGGAAGCGCGGTTGATTGAGACGTTGCTCAAGTCCGCTCACATGAGTCTGGACCAGATGATCCACGCGGTCATGGAAGAGGTGCACCGCTTTACCGGATCCGCCGAGCTCCAGCCCGAGCTCCAGGATGACATGACCATGCTCCTGGCAAGGAGAACCTTGTGAGCATGCTGCGCAAGAACATTCTCTACATCGCCATCCTCGTGGCCTTTACTCTCGTCATTGGAACCGCCGGCTTTATCGTCATCGAGCAGTATCCTCCCTTCGATGCCTTCTATATGTCCCTGATTACCATCACGACAGTCGGTTACGGGGAGGTCCGGCCCCTCTCGCAAATGGGGCGCATCTTTAACAGCTTTCTGTTGTTATTCGGCGTATCTGTCATGTTCTTCTCCGTCGGCGTCATTACGCACACCGTCGTCGAAATGCGGTTTGCCGATGTCCTCAACCGGCGCAGGATAAGGAAAATGATCGACAAAATGAAAGACCATTACATTCTCTGCGGCTTCGGCCGCGTCGGACGCGGCGCAGCCGCTGAGATGAAAAGCTCCGGCGTTTCCTTTGTCGTCGTGGATCGAAACAAAGACCGCGTCGAGATGGCCATGCGCGCCGGTATGATCGCCGTCCTCGCCGATTCCGTACGCGACGAGACGCTGGTCGAAGCCGGTATCAAACAAGCCAAAGGATTGATCGCGGCGCTGTCCACCGACGCCGACAACGTGTTTCTTATCCTCTCTGCCAAAAACCTGAATCCCGGCCTGAAGGTGGCCGCGCGCGTGTCCGAAGAGGGCTCGGAGCCCAAGATGCGGCTCGCCGGCGCGGATTCCGTCTTTACGCCCTATTCCCTCACCGGCTATCGTTTGGCGCAGGCCATTCTCCGGCCTCACGTGTTCGAGTTCCTCGATATCACATCCTCCAGCATGGGCTTGCGCATGGGCCTCGAACAGGTGCGGATCTCCGCCGATAGCACAACCGCGGGCAAGTCTCTCCGCGACTTGCAGTTCCGGCGCGACCTCGGCGTCATTGTGCTGGCTATCCGCAAAGAGGATGGTTCCATGCAGTTCAATCCGTCCGCCGAAGCAATAGTCGAAGGCGGCGACCACTTGATTGTCCTCGGCGGTGATGAGGACGTAAGGAAACTGGAGCTGATGCTCAGCGGAGGCAACGGATGAAAGTCCTCACTGCTCCGGAAATGACCGCGGCGGACCGGCGTACCATCGACGCCGGTATTCCCAGCCTCGTGCTCATGGAGAATGCCGGACATCGCGTAGTCGAGTATCTCGAACGCCACTTTGCCCCGCTCCGCGAGCAACGCATTGTCATCCTCTGCGGCAAAGGCAATAACGGCGGCGATGGCCTCGTCATCGCGCGCCAACTGCACACGCGCGTGCGGCCCCGCCGCCTGGATGTCATCCTGGCCGAAGCCCCGCCCGAGCGTTTGGTCATGCTGGAAGCCTGCGGCTGCCCCTACGGTGGAGCCATCCTGCCGGAGATGCGCGCCGCCACCATTGTCGTCGACGCCTTGCTCGGGACAGGATTGAATGGGGCTCCGCGCGAGCCGTACTTGTCACTCATCGACGAGATCAATCACGGCTTCCCAGCCGCCAAAGTGATCGCTGTCGATATCCCATCCGGGATGAACAGCGACTCGAGCGAAACCGCATGGCGCCACGTAGCCGCGCACCACACGGTCACATTCACCGCGCCGCAGCCCGCCCACGTGCTCCACCCGAACGCATCCGCCTGTGGACTCCTGGAGATCGCCCCCATCGGGACCCGCGATGAGTTTTGCGAATCCAACTTGCATCTGGCCGGCCC
>JAENWC010000329.1 GCA_016650235.1 Terriglobia bacterium | reverse complement strand
AGCAGATAACTGCACAGGCCCACACCCTCCCAGCCCACAAACAGGATGAGGTAGTTATTGGCGAGCACCAGCGTGAGCATAAAGAACATGAACAGGTTGAGGTAGGCAAAGAAGCGGTAGTAGCCGTCCTCGTGCGCCATGTAGCCGGTGGCGTAGATGTGTATGAGACTGCCGATGCCGGTGACCACCAGCAGCATCACGGCGGTCAAACGATCCACGGACAGTTCATAAGGAATATTGAGAGCGCCGCTGGCGATCCAGGTGAAGTAGTGCTCAATGTGGGCGGACTCAAGCGGCATCAGGGCATTGAGAGTTTTCACGACCCAGAGAAAAGAGAGCAGAACGCTGCCGACAGCCACCAGGTTGATCACAGCTTTGGGCAGGCGGCGGCCGAGGAGGCCGTTGATCAGGAAACCGGCGAGGGGAAATGCGGGAATGAGCCAGAGATGATGCATTGCGCTAGGTTTGGGTTTGGGTCACAGCCTTAGAGAATCCACGTCGTCCACCAGCAATGTGGAGCGGTTCTTGAACACGGTGAGAATAATGGCCAATCCGACGGCGGCTTCGGCCGCGGCCACCACCATGACAAAGAATGTGAAGATCTGCCCGTCTACCTGCTTGTAATGGCGTGAAAAGGCGACAAAGGTGAGATTCACCGCATTGAGCATGAGCTCAATGGACATGAAGACGGTGATCAGATTCTTGCGGAGAAGAAAGCCCGCCACGCCGAGCGTGAACAGGATAGCGCTCAGCATCAGATACCAACTCAGGGGAACCGGACCTATCAATCCATTCAGTCCCATCAATCCATCTCCTTTCGGGCGAGAACCACGGCGCCGAGAATCGCCACCAGGATCAGCACAGAGGTGATCTCAAACGGTAGCAGGTATGTAGTGAACAGCGCCCGTCCCACATCTTTGGCGGTACCGGTGTATTCGCCAAAGGTGATTGTGGAATCCGGTGACCCATGCTGCACAAAGAAGTTGAGAAGCCCGAGAACGGCGATGACCAGCGGGACACCCAATATCTTGGCGAACCAACTGGGCCTGGCCGGCTTTTTCTCCTCGCCGGCATTGAGCAGCATGATGACGAAGACAAACAACACCATGATTGCGCCGGCGTAGACGATCAACTGGGCGGCAGCGATAAACTCAGCGCCCAGCAGAAGGTAGATCACAGCAAGCGCGCCCATCACGCCCACCAGCGACAATGCGCTGGTAATGGGGTGCTTCTGCACCACGAGGTTGATGGCGCAGGCAACGGCGATGGCGGCAAAGATCAAGAAAAGAATGGCGTCCATGGTCTTACCTGGTAAACAGAGCCACCGCAAGCGCCGTGGCAAACAGATGCACGATGGAAACCGGAAAAAGAAACGCCCAGGTAAAGCGCATCAGTTGGTCGTAGCGGAAGCGCGGCAGTGTTCCGCGCACCCAGATGAACAGGAACAGCAGGAACCCCGTCTTGGCGGCGAACCAGAACAGCGGAGCCAGAATCGGATTCAAGGCCGGCACGGCGATGGCGAGAGCGATGGCGAAAAACACGACGGCAAACACCGGCAAGGTAAACCGGTCTTTGGGACGGGCCGGGTGCAAGGCGTGATAGAGGGCAACGGCGCCGCAAAGCGCGAACAGGGCCGATGGGATGTAGTTTGAGCCGAACTCCACCGGAAATGGCGGGTGCCAGCCGCCCAGAAACAGGGTCGTGGCCAGCGCACAGATGGTGACCATGTTCGCGTACTCGGCCATGAAGAAAGCGGCGAACTTCATGCTCGAGTATTCGGTGTGGAACCCGGCCACGAGTTCGTTCTCCGCTTCGGGCAGATCAAACGGGATGCGGTTGGTTTCCGCAAAAGCGGCGATCAGGAAAATAATAAAAGAAATGATCTGCGGGAGCGGCCCCTGGAATATAGCCCACCGCGCAATGAATCCAAACGAGTAGCCGGCCTGCGCATCGACAATCTCGCGCAGACTCAAAGTATTGAACAGCAACAACGGACTGGCGACGGCCAGTGCCAGCGGCAGTTCGTAACTGATCATCTGCGCCGAGGCGCGTAGCGCGCCGAGCAGGGCGTACTTGTTGTTGGAGGACCATCCGGCGAGGGCGACGCCGTAAACGCTTACGCCGGAGATAGCCAAGAGCACCAGCACGCCAATGTTGAGATCGGTGAGCTGCAAATAGGTCCGGACACCGAACACCTCAATCTCAGGACCGAACGGAATGACGGAAATGGAGGTCAGCGCCAGCGCGACCGATATGATGGGCGCAGCCAAATAGAAAAACTTGTTGACGTGGGACGGGACAAGGTCCTCTTTGGTGAGGAGCTTTACGACATCGGCCAGCGGCTGCAACAACCCGTGCGGTCCGACGCGGTAAGGGCCGATGCGGAGCTGGATATGCGCGATCACCTTGCGCTCCACCCACTGCAGGTAAGCCAAGGTAGTCATGAGAACGGCGGCCACGATTCCTGCTTTGATCAGGCTGATGATGAAAAAGTTCATCGCTGGTAGAGCCCGCCGGGCGCCTCCATCACATTGCCGAGGATCTTCGAGTAGCGCCCTAGGGTTCCCGAGGTGAACAGCGTGTCGCGCGAGGACGCTATCGCGGCGGCCGCTGATTGCGGCACGCGGCCATTCACCGGATTGGTGAGAGCTGCGCCGCCGGTGGCCAGCACCATGGGCGCGACGTTGTAACCGCTGACCGAGGCGCGAATCTCCTCAAAGATTTTGTCCGGCTGCGTCGCGCCCAGGTTCAGTCGCATGTGCCGGGCCAGCAGCGCGAAAATGTCCAGATCCGGCTTGGCACCCATGACACCGAGGCCTTTCTGAAGCCTCTGCACTTCCCCGCAGGTATTGGTGACCGTTCCGTTCTTCTCGTAGGCGGAGGCGGCGGGGAAAATCACGTCGGCGCGCTGCGCCGTCTCAGTCAGAAAAAGATCCTGCACGACAACAAAAGCGGAGCTTGATGCGAGCGCGGTTTTCTCAAGCGGATTTGCGCCCACCACCCACAGCGCGGCCAGATCCTTGTCGGCCAGCATTTGCGCCACGGTCATGCCGGTCTCGGGCGCGGGCCGGTAGCCTGGAAGCAGGTCGGGCGCAAGCCCCATGTCCAAAGCGCCGCGTGAATTCGAGTAGTCCACCAGGCAGAGGTACTTTACCGGGATGCCGAGTCCGCTGCCAAAATCCACCAGGCGCCGGACGGCATCCCCTTGCACCGCGTCGCCAAAGACAATCACCAGATTGCCGGCTGCCCGCAACGAATCGGCGAGACCAGCCAGCGCGTCCATCTCTGTGCCGGGGGCGGCTTGGACGGTACGCGTGGCGAAGGAATCTTCGCGCACCGGGCCCGAGGCCACGACATAGGTCCGCGATTGATGATGCCGCCAGTTGGCACGAATCTGAAACGCCAGAAACGGATGTTGTTGCGCAAGGTCCGCGCCGATCACCAGCAGGCTGTTGGCCGTGTACAGATCGGCGGTGGCGGCGAGGGCGCCGGTCTTGCCGCTTAAGGCATCCAGCAAGCCGGCCACATCACCCGAGCGGCGATGGTCAATGTGCGGGCTGTGTAAGCCCTGCCGCACAAACTTCTGAAGGTAAAAATTCTCTTCGTTGGTGGTCCGGCTCGACCCGACCACACCGATTTTGCCGCCGGCGGATTCAATGGATGAGAACTTCGCAGCCACCAACGCAAGAGCGCTGGACCAGCTCGCCTCTTCCAGTTTCCCGTCCACGCGCACCAAGGGCGACTGCAACCGCTCCTGGTGATTCACAAAGTCGAATCCATAGCGGCCTTTGATGCAAAGAAATTCGCCGTTGATGCCAGAGCGATCGCGATTGTTGCCGCGGATGATTTCGCTGTTGCGCACGCCGAGCGTGGTCTTACAACCATCTCCGCAATGGGTGCAGATGGTGCCGACATGCTCCATTTCCCAGGGCCGCGTCTGATAGCGGTAGATGCCGCTGGTAAGCGCGCCAACCGGGCAAATGTCGATGCAGGAGCCGCACTCGTCGCACTCCAGGTGCGTGCCCATGTTCGGCGTGATCTCGGAGTATGCGCCGCGGTTGGTGATGCCCAGCGCCTTCACGCCCAAACCTTCGTCGCAGATGCGCACGCAGCGGTAACAAAGGATGCAGCGCGGCGCGTCGAAGAAGACCACGGGCGACCACTGCTTCTCGTCCACATGGAGCTTGACCTCGGTGAACCGGCTCTCGCCCGCCCCGTAGCGGAACACCATGTCCTGTAGTTCGCACTCGCCGCCCTTGTCGCAGACCGGGCAATCCAGCGGATGGTTGCTCAGGAGAAACTCGAGCATATCTTTGCGGGCCTTCACCACAGCGGGCGACTCGGTGTTGACCACCATGCCTTCACCCACCAGAAGGGTGCAGGCGGCCAGCAGCTTGGGCGCTTTCTCGACATCCACCAGACACATACGGCAGGCTGCCTGCAGCGAAAGCCCTTGGTAGTAGCAGAAGGCCGGTATCTGTATGCCCACCGTCTTAGCCGCGTCAATCACCAGCGTGCCCGGCGGCGCCTGCACCGGCTGCCCGTTGATGGTCAGGTTCACCGGATTACTCATGCGATACTCACCAGATCACCGGGAGCCGGCATCCGCGACGAGGCTGGGCGAGCCAGCCGGGCCTCAAACTCATCTCGGAACTTCTCCACTATCGAGATGGTCGGCATGGCCGCCGCATCCCCCAGCGGGCAGAAGGTGCGGCCCAGCATGTTGCCGGCCAACTCGCGCACCATGGAAATGTCGTCCGAGGTGCCGATGCCCTGATTCAGGCGCGTCAGCAGTTTCCTCAGCCAGAGCGTGCCTTCACGGCAGGGGATGCACCAGCCGCAGCTTTCATGCTGATAGAAGCGCATGATACGCAGGGCGAACTGAACCATGTCCGTGGTCTCATCCAGCACAACCATTCCGCCTGAGCCGAGCATGGTCTTGGCCTTGGCCATCGAGTCGTAATCCATATTGATGTCGCACTCCTCGGCCTTGAGGATGGGACAGGAACTGCCCCCGGGCACCACCGCTTTCAGCTTGCGCCCGCCCAGCATGCCGCCGCCGAGTTCGTTGATGGCGCGCATCATCGGGAAGCCCAAGGGAATCTCGTAAACGCCGGGGGTATTGATGTGGCCGGAGAGGCAGAGAAGGCGCGTGCCGCCGGCTTTGGGCACGCCCACATCGGCGAATTTCTGGCCGCCGTGCAAGATAATGGAGGGCACCGCGCAGAAGGTCTCGACGTTGTTGAGAATGGTGGGGCACTGGAAGGCTCCCGAAACAGCCGGAAACGGCGGCCGGATGCGCGGAATGCCGCGCTTACCCTCGAGTGACTCAAGCAGCGCGGACTCTTCGCCGCACTCATAGGCGCCGGCTCCGGTGTGCGTGGACAGCTCGAAATCAAACCCGGTGCCGCGGATATTCCTGCCCAGGTAGCCGTTCTTGTAGGCCTCATCGATGGCGCGATCCATTATGTCGATGAGGTAGCGGTACTCGCCGCGGATGTAGATCCAGCCGCGGTGCGCATCGATGACCTTGCCGGCAATGAGAACGCCTTCAATCAACTGATGCGGGTCGTTCTCCATCAGGACGCGGTCCTTGCAAGTGCCGGGCTCGCTCTCGTCGGCATTAACAACGATGTACTTAGGTTTGGGCGACTGGCGGGGCACAAAGCTCCACTTCATGCCGGCGGGAAACCCCGCGCCACCGCGGCCGCGCAGGTTCGAGATTTTGACCTCGTCCACGATCTGCTCCGAGGTCATCCCGGTAGCCTTCAGGAAAGCCTTGTAGCCATCGTTGGCCAGATAGGTGTCGAGAGATTCGGAATTGGGCAGCCCGAAGCGCCGCGTGAGAATTTTGGTTTCAGCCGGGTGCGGAGGATTATAGAGCATGTTCTATTGCGCTCCTCGCAACTGGTCCATCAGCTTGTCGAGCTGATCCGGGGTGACGTTGTGGCGGAAGTCGTAGTTGACCTGTATGGCGGGCGCCCAGGAACATGCGCCGATGCACTCGACCTCTTCCAGCGAAACGGCGCCGTCCGCGGTCACCTCATTGTGGCCGATTCCGAGTTTGTGGCAGGCCTGATCCCATAACTTGTCGCCGCCGCGCAGCAGGCAACTGATGTTGGTGCAAATCTGCAGATGAGTCTTGCCCATGGGCTTGGAGCGAAGCATGGTGTAGTAGCCCACCACCTCATCCACCTGCAGCGGCGTGACGCCGCACCGGCGAGCCACTTCTTCCTTCAACTCCTGCGTCACCAGACCCACCTCATCCTGGGCATACATCAACATGGGAATGAGAGCAGCACGGTGCCGCCCCTCCGGATAGCTGCTGAGCAGCCGTTCGAATCTCGCTTCCGTTTCCTGGGAAAAGGTCATTTTTTACCAGTCCACCTTTACCGATCCACATCGCCCAACACAAAATCCAGGCTGCCGAGCGAAGCGATGCTGTCGGCGAGCAGCCGCCCTTCCAGCATATGGGGCATCGCCATGAGGTTTCCGAAGCTGGGAGTGCGCATGTGCACGCGGTAGGGCTTGGCGGTTCCATCGCTCACCACGTAATAGCCGAGCTCGCCGCGGGGGGCTTCAATGGCCTGGTACACTTGGCCCGCGGGCACCGAAAACCCTTCCGTGATGATCTTGAAGTGATAGATGAGAGACTCCATTTGCGTCTTCATCTTCTCGCGCTCGGGCAACACTACGTGGGGCGCATCGGCCTGCCATGGGCCTTCCGGCATTCCATCGAGCGCCTGCACCACGATATTCGCGCTCTCACGCATCTCGGCCACGCGCACCAGGTAGCGGGCGAAGACGTCACTTTCCTTCTGTGTGGGCACGTGAAACTGGAACTGTTCGTAGCTGGAATAGGGTTCGGATTTGCGAATGTCCCAGGGCATGCCGGCGGCGCGGATCATGGGCCCTGTGACGCCAATGTCAATCAAGTCCTCAAGTGCCACATGGCCGACGCCTTTGGTTCGCTGCATCCAGATCGGGTTGGCTGTGAGCAGATTTTCGTACTGATCCACCTTCGAGGGAAACTCGTTGATGAACTTACGCACCACCTTGTCCCAGCCGCGCGGGGCATCGAGCGCCAGTCCGCCCACGCGGAAGTAGCTGGTCATCATACGCTGGCCCGAGAACATCTCAAAAATGCGCAGCAAGTCTTCGCGCTCGCGGAAGCAGTACAGGAAGACGCTCATGGCGCCGATGTCGATGGCGTGCGTGCCCAGCCAAACCAGGTGGCTGCTGATTCGCGTCAACTCGGTGAGCATCACGCGCATCCATTGCGCGCGCTGGGGGATCTCCATTCCGAGCAGTTTTTCCACTGCCAGCACGTAACAAAGATTGTTGGAGAGGTTGGCCAGGTAGTCGACACGGTCCGTAAGCGGGACCACCTGCTGGTAGGTCTTCACCTCGCACTCTTTTTCGATACCGGTGTGAAGAAATCCGATGTCAGGGGCGGCCTTGACGATGGTTTCCCCGTCCAGTTCGAGCAGAATGCGCAGGACGCCGTGCGTGGACGGGTGCTGCGGACCCATGTTCAAAGTCATGGTCCGCTTGCTCCCTGTTGCGGCGGTGGCTAACGTATCATTCATTTTGCTTAGCCATCTTTGTAGCTGTACTTGTGGCCGTGAATGGGGAAGTCTTTGCGCAGCGGATGACCCACCCAATCCTCGGGCATCAGAATGCGGATGAGGTTGGGATGGTTCCGAAAGGTGACGCCGAACAGGTCAAAGATCTCACGCTCATACCAGTCCGCGGCGCGCCAAACAGAAAAAACGCTATCGATTCCCGGCTGTGCGCCGTCCAGGCGGCAGGTGAGGCGAAGGCGCTCATTGCGTTCCATCGAGTGCAGGTGATAGACCACCTCAAAACGCGGCTCCATCGGATGCCAGTCCACGGCCGTGATACCGCTCAGCCGTACGAACTGCTGGCCGGTTTTGAGGAACCGGCAAACCTCGACAATCCGCTCCGGCGCGATGTGCAGGGTCAATTCGTTGCGGTCGAGTTTGCCGTCGAGGACTGCGCCGGCAAAAGCCTCCAGGGCCTGGACCACACGGATCTGGTTCAATTGATCAGAAAGCATTGGTCTTTAGTTCTGCGACCAGTCGAGGACTTTCTTTTTCCAAATGTAGAAAAAGCCGGACAAGATGAAAACGACGAATAGGAACATCTCGACAAAGGCGACCAGCTTCATTTCGCGATAGACCACCACCCAAGGGTACAGAAATACCGCTTCAATATCGAACAGGATGAAAAGCATGGCTACCAGATAGAACTTGACGCTGAACCGCTCCTCGGCGCTCCCGGTCGGTGCGATTCCGCATTCATACGGCGAGTCCTTAACTTTGTTCTTGAGCTTCTTGCCGAGCAGCGAGGAAACCGTGACTAAACCCACGGCGATGATGGTGGCCAGGATCGCCTGGACCAGGACAGGAAAATAGACTTCTAAGGGTGAACTTGGCATGTAATCCGGGAATCGTTGCGTCGAACGAAGCCTAACCTTTGACTATAGTGAGCCGTGCACGCGGGTGTCAAACGGCACGAAGGTAACGGCGCCACGGTAACTGTAGCTCAGCGGACCAGCGGCAGAATCCGGATACGAGATGGCGCCTCGTCCGCAGAAATCAGGGCCGCCGGCTTGAAGATTTATCTGACCAGAGGCGGCTGTGTTCGATCTGGATATCGACATGATGCAGCGCCGCTTGCGGCTTGCGGCACGCCAGGAGTCAGAGGTCATGGGCGCCGCGGGACGGCTACGCAGATCGATTAGTGGGGAGGGTTCCAGCACCTCATCTGGGAGCTTACAATGGAAATTCCGGTAGACTGCCTGAAGCCGGGACCAATGGAGGTTCTATACCAATGGAGGTTCTATGTTGATCCGCGTCTTGCTCGCACTCTCCTGTGCCGCTCTCCCCGCCGCCGCGCAGATTCTCTATGGAGGCCTTTTAGGCAATGTCTCCGACAAATCCGAAGCGGTGGTGCCGGGCGCGGAGGTCACCGTCACGAGCGAGCAGACCGGCGCGATACGAACGGCATCCACATCCAGCGCGGGCATCTATCAATTCCCCACGCTCATGCCCGGCTCGTACACGGTTTCGGTCAAGTCCAGCGGTTTCCGTGCGTACACGCGCAAGGGCGTCCTCATCGCCGCGAACAGCATTGCTCGTGTCAATGCCACGCTGGAGCTCGGTGAAGTGACGGAACAAGTCACAGTCGAAGCAGGAACTCTAACACTGCAAACGGAAGGCGCCGAAGTCCGGCGCGAAGTGGATCGCACTACGCTCGAGAGCGCGCCAATTCCACTCGGCCGCAATTATCAATCCCTGCTCGGAACGCTGCCCGGCTTCTCTCCGCCGCAGAACGCACACTCGTTCCCGGCGAACCCATCGCGCGGCCTGCGCTTCTCGGTGAACGGCACCAGCGACCAGTCCAACAACATACGCATCGATGGCGCATCCAGCTACAACCCTAATCTCCCTCATGTCGTCGCCATCAACCCGACGCTCGAATCGCTGGAAGCCGTTAACGTCATCACCAACTCCTTCGACGCCGAACAAGGCCTCGCCGGCGGCGCCGCCGTTTACCTGCAGATCAAATCCGGATCTAACCAGGTGCACGGCTCGGCCTTCTGGTATCACACCAACCAGCGCCTCGCCGCTTATCCTTATTTCAGCAATCGCGCGGAGCCCAAGCCGAAGTTCATCTCCAATCAGGCGGGCGGCACCATCGGAGGTCCTGTCGTCAGGAACCGTGTGTTCTTCTTCGCCAGCTACGAGCGCACCAATGAAAACTCCAACGCCCAAACGTTTCTCGACGTTCCCACCGCAGCGATGCGTCAAGGTAATCTCAGCGGTTCCACCTCTCTCATCTACGACCCCCTCACCGGCAGCGCCTTCAATCCCGCGAGTCCCAACGCCTACGCCGCGGATCGCACGCCATTCGCCGGCAATCAGATTCCGCAATCGCGCTTCTCCGCGCCGGTGCGGAAGATCCTCGCTTTACCGGACTGGCCGCTGCCGAACTTTGCCGGCACCGGAGTCTTCGGCATTAACCGGAACTATCTGGCCGGCGTCCAATACTTTGGGAAACGCGATCAGATCGACACGAAGGTCAACTACAACATCACCGATAAATGGACGGCGTTCCATCGTCTCAGCTACCTCTGGTTCGATCAGAACAACCCCGCCGCCTTCGGCATCCTCGCCGGTCCGCGCGTGCACCCCACTAATGACCGCCCCGGTTTCGGCAACGGTCCTACGTGGTCCGCCACCGCGTCTACCACATACGCCGCCGGCCCGTCGCTGGTCTTCGATGGATACTTCGGATACACGCTGCAGGACATCAACGCCGGTCCTGACGGCCTCGAACAAAACGTCTCGCGGGACCTGCTCGGCATCCCGGGCACGAACGGAGCCACCTCTTTTTCCGGCGGCATGTCACGCATGCTCATCGATGGCTTCGCCCAACTCGGCTACGCCCAGGTTTCGCCCGTATTCTTCACCGATCATCAATTCCAATACGCGGCCAACGGCAACTGGACCAAAGGCAGCCATTCCATCCGCTTCGGCGGCGATGTGCTCCGCTTTGCTTTGAATCAGGAGCTGGCCAATGCTCCCGGAGGCTTCGGAGGGCCGGCGGGAGGCTTTATGTTCCGCAACGCCACCACCACGCTGCGGAACGGCCCGGCGGCCAATGACTTCAACTCCATCGCATCATTCCTGCTTGGACTGTCGCGCGAGGCGGGCCGCAATGTCCTCGCCGTGCCGCGGTTTGAAACTCGCACCAACCTCTATAGCCTCTACATCCGCGATCGCTGGCAGATCTCGCCCCGGCTCACGATTTCCTTTGGCACGCGTTGGGAATATATGCCCTTCCCTTTGCGGCCCGATCGAGGGCTGGAGCGCTATGATTTTTCGAGCAACACGATGCTCGTCTGCGGCCTTGGCTCCGTGCCCCGTAACTGCGGTAACGGCGCGAGCAGGAAAATGTTCGCTCCCCGCCTCGGATTCGCCTGGCGGATGAATGACAAACTTGTACTTCGCGCCGGCTACGGTCTCACCTACGATCCATTCAATCTGGCCCGCGACCTCCGCGGCAACTACCCCACCCAGTTCGCGCAGGATCTCGCGTATCCCGACGTTCGAGCCTGGTCCACCACGCTGGAACAGGGCCTGCCCGCCACGCCCACCGCGCCTCCGGGAGATCGCATTCCCATGCCGCTCACGGCGGCTTTGCTTTCCGCTGACGACAACTTTAACCGCGGCTATATACAATCCTGGAACTTCACCGCTGAACGCCAGTTCGGCGACTGGATCGCTTCGGCCGGATACGTGGGTTCCCGTTCCATTCGTCAGATCTCGTTCCTCAATGCCAACTACGCACCCATTGGCGGGAACGTTAGCGGCCAGACGCTGGTAAAGCAGTTCAATCGAACGGCCTCCACACAGATCATCGGGCACATCGGCGTGCCGAAATACGACTCTCTCCAGACCCGGCTGCAACGCAGAATGCGCGGCTACTCGCTCAGCATGTCTTACACGTGGTCCCACACGCGTGGGTACACCGCCGAAAACTCCGTCTCCACGCCCCGCGTGGCCATCCCCGAATACTGGCGGAAAAACTATGGCCCCACTCCCACCGACCTGCGCCACAACCTTGCGGGCACGGCTGTCATGGAACTGCCGTTTGGTAAAGGCAAACGGTGGGTGAACACAGGCTTTGCCTCCTCCGTGCTCGGCGGCTGGCAGATAAACACCGTCGCGGCGCTGCACACTGGTTTCCCGGTCACGCCCACCGCGCCGGGAACCGTCCTGGCCGCCCCGGGAAGCGGCAACTTCGCCGACTGTCTCGGCCCCGTGGAAAAGCTGGGCAGTCCGAATCTCTGGTGGAATCCTGCCAGCCTCGCTGATCCCAATCGTGTTGATCCGCGCACTTCGCGCTTCGGCACCTGCGGCGCGGGTGTACTGCGCGGCCCGGGTCTCATCAATTTTGACCTCGGCCTCTTCCGCAAATTTCAGGTTACCGAGCGCGTTACCATTCAGTTCCGCTCGGAAGCTTTCAACCTCGCCAACACGCCGCACTTCGCCGCTCCCAACTCGGATATAGCCGCCAGCGGATTCGGTGTCGTCAACGGCATGCAAAACACCGGCCGTGAAGGAATTGATCAACGCTTCTTCCGCTTCGGGCTACGAGTGGGCTGGTAAATGGAAGGCGCGCAGGAAAATAAATTTCGGCAGGGGCTTGACTGTATTAGTAAACTAGTACACTATAATTCCAGATGGTCCGAGGGACACAATCCGCGGCCGCTCAGCTCTTCCGGTTTCGCCTCGACCTGCAAAGCGGTGTCCCGGTTTACCGGCAGTTGATCGATCAATTGCTGGCGGCGCTTGCGACCTGTCAATTGAAGGCGGGCGACCAGGTACCGACCGTGCGGCAGGTGGCGGTGGATCTGGCCATCAACCCGAACACAGTTGTGCGAGCTTACAAAGAGCTGGAGATTCGAGGCGTACTGGCGACGCAGCAGGGTACGGGGACCTTCATCGCGGAAGTTTCGTTGAGCAGGGACGAGGTGGAGCATAAGCGGCGTTTGCATCAACTGGTTGGCGAGATGGTGGCGCGCGCGGGTGGCGAGGGCTATTCGCTGAAAGAGTTGATGGAAGCGCTGAAAGAGCAAAGGAGATAAGACCATGGCGTTTGTACCTATCATAAGTTCAAGTAAGAGCGGAAAGGACGTGCCATTGTCGGGGCAGGCACCGAGCAGCATGCATCCGATTGGGCTTGTAGCGTTCGCCGTTTGCGCGCTGGCAGGCATCCTGTTTACGGGGGTAACGAGGAACGGTCTTCTCATTCTGCCCACGATGATGCTGGGGCTGTACCTGTTGTTCGCCATCCGCGTGGCCGACCAGTGGGAGCGGGCGGTGGTGTTGCGATTGGGCAAGTATCGCGGGCTGCGCGGCCCGGGGATGTTCTGGGTAATCCCAATTGTGGATACGGTGTCGAAGGTAGTGGACCAGCGGGTCCGCGTGACCGATGTGACGGCCGAGTCCGCGCTCACGCGCGACACGGTCCCGGTGAACGTGGATGCGATTGTGTTCTGGGTGGTATGGGACGTGGAAAAGGCAGTGCTCGAGGTGCAGGAGTTTTTCGACGCCATCACATTGGGCGCGCAGACGGCGCTGCGGGAAAGCATTGGCAAGCATGAGCTGGCCGAGATGATCACGGACCGCGAGCAACTGAACAAGGAACTGCAGCAGATTCTGGACGAGAAGACGAACCCGTGGGGCGTCACAGTGCAATCGGTGGAGGTGCGCGACGTACGCATTCCGCAAGAACTGGAAGAGGCGATGTCTCGGCAGGCGCAGGCGGAGCGGGAACGGCAGGCGCGCATCATATTGGGGACGGCCGAGACGGAGATTTCCGCTCTGTTCGGCAAGGCGTCAGAAGTTTACCAGAACAATCCGGTGGCAATGCATCTGCGCGCGATGAACATGCTGTATGAGGCGATCAAAGAGCGGGGCGCGATGGTGATTGTGCCCTCCTCCGCTGTGGAGACGATGGGGCTGGGCGGAATGCTGGCAACGACGGCATTGAACAACAGCCCGTTGAAGGTTCCGGAAGTAAAATAGGGTTACGTGTCGCGGGCCTTGTGGACCTCGCCCATGTTGAAGGATGAGCAGGTAAAGAGGGTTCTCACTTGCGCAACGAAGGGCTTGTCTTCAACCGCCGATTCCAGGACTCGCACCTCTTGAAAGGTAATTCCGCCATCCGCGCTGTCGAGAGCGCCTCCGAGCGGGCCTACGAAAACACCACTCTGGCAATCTACTCCGGCAAATTTGAGGAATTGCTACAACACGGGGAAACCGGAACGAAAAGGCGCCAAGGCCAAGGTTGACAATGTATCAAGTTTGGTACATGCTGGATTGTGAGACGGGATGAGCAAAGAACACAACCCGGAGATTCCGGTCCGGTTTTACCGCACGGAAGCGGGCGGGGCACCGGTGCTCGATTGGCTGCGCGGCCTCGACAAGGCCGACCGGCACGCTATCGGGCTCGACCTCATGCGGGTGCAGTTCGGCTGGCCGATTGGGAGGCCACTGTGGGAAGCCTCAAAGATGGTCTCTGGGAAGTGCGCTCGTCGCTTCCGCGCCAGCGGATAGCCCGGCTCATCCTGTGCTTTCACGACCAGATGCTCGTCGTGATGCATGGGTTCATCAAGAAAACGCAGAAAACGCCTGCGGATGACCTGACCCTGGCGAAACGGAGAATGAAGGAGGTTACTAAATGAAAAAGCGCAACAAGCATATCGGCTCGTCACTCGACGACTTCCTGAAAGAGGAAGGCGTCCTCGAAGAGACGCGCGCCGTCGTACTGAAAGAGACGCTGGCCTGGCAGGTTCAGCAAGCGATGGAGAAGGACAAAATCAGCAAGGTAGAGATGGCGCGGCGCATGAACACAAGCCGCGCGGCGCTGGATCGTCTTCTCGATCCCGGCAATGCCTCGGTGACGCTGCAAACCCTATCGCGCGCGGCACACGCTGTTGGCCGTGATCTGCGTATCGAGCTGGTTTGAAAAATCAACTTTGCCTTCGGAGTAAATGGATGGGCAGTTTACGACAAGAAGTTTCCGCAGTGGGAATTCTTGAGGGCCTTCGCGACGATTCTTTGTATGAATTCCGGCCCACGAAATTTGTAGAGCCAGGAACGGGCACGCGGTCGCGGCAGAGGCTCATGACCGAAAGCCGGAATGATCCGCTCTTGAAATACAATCCGCAGGAACCGGTCTACTTCACGGGCAACTTCTTGTTGGATTGCCTGCGCGGGTTTTTTTCCTGGGCCGTCCGCTCGGTCTGTTCCACGGGCCGCAAGCGGCAGATCTTTCGATTGACATCGACTAACTCGCCCGTCAGGATCTGAAATTTGCGGAACTCAGCGATTTCACTCTCCGCCTTACGGACGGCTGCCGGAGAGGGGCGGATTCTGAGTAACGGTCTTGCCCCCGACTTTCTGGGTGAGTTGAGAATGAGGGCCGTGACCAGGGTCACGGGGTTTGGCGCAATGGCAAGTGGGCTTGCCACAGCGGCGGGTCGCACTGGTGATGGAACCGGGTTGGAAGTCGCCGATTTAACGGAAAGCCAGCGATCCATCATTTTCATGTCGCACACTCAAAAAACACCGTTAGTTTTTGGTTATCGAGCGGCCAAAAGAGCGCGAAGATGGCGGGCCCTTTCCGGCGAACGAAGCTGCCGAAGCGCCTTGGCTTCAATCTGGCGGATGCGCTCGCGCGTAACGTCAAACTGCTGGCCGATCTCTTCCAGGGTATGCTCGCGGTCGCAGCCGATTCCGAACCGCAAGCGGATCACTTTCTCCTCCTTGGGAGAAAGCGTCTTGAGTATATTGGCGGTTTCATCGCGCACATTGGTGTCGATGACGGAGTCCACCGGGGAACCCACCCAACGGTCCTCGATCAAATCTCCCAGTGCGGATTCTCCGTCGCGGCCGACCGGGGTCTCCAGCGAAACCGGGTCGCGAGAGATCGTTTTCAGTTTCTGGACCTTTTCCACCGGAATGTCCATGCGGCGGCTGATCTCTTCGTTCGTCGGCGCGCGGCCCATTTCTTTTTCCAACTCCCGCGTGGCACGAAGGAACTTGTTCATGCTCTCGTTCATATGCACGGGAATGCGGATGGT
>JAENWC010000328.1 GCA_016650235.1 Terriglobia bacterium | reverse complement strand
TGGCAGCGGCATCGCGAGCCCATCGAGCAATTCTTATCCGACGGACTGCTCGCGCGCGACGGAGACCGCTTGCGGCTGACGCGCTGGGGCGTGCTATTGTCGAACGAGGTTTTCCAGGAGTTTCTATGATCGATCTGCGCAGTGACACCGTAACCAAGCCAACCCCTGAGATGCGCCGCGCCATGGCGGGGGCCGAAGTGGGCGACGACGTCTATGGAGAAGATCCCACCGTGAATCGGCTCGAGGCGCGCGCCGCCGGGATTCTCGGCAAAGAGGCCGGTCTTTTTGTGCCCACCGGAACCATGGGGAACACGATCGGCATCAAGATCCATACGCATCACGGCGAAGAGGTGATTTGCGAGGCCCGCTCCCACGTGTTCAATTACGAGCTTGCGATGATGGGTTGGTTCAGCGGCTGCCTGGCGCGTCCGATTCTGGCGGAAGACGGCATATTGCGCTGGAGCCAGATCTGCAAGGAGATTCGTCCGCTCGGCCCGCACTGGGCGCCCACGGGCCTGATTGAGATTGAGAACACCCACAACATGGCCGGAGGCGCGGTCTCTCCCACGTCAGTGGTGAACGAGATCTGTGATGGCGCACACGAGCGCGGGCTCAATGTGCACATGGACGGAGCACGGCTGTTCAATGCCGCCGCACATCTCGGGCGGCCTGCCAGTGAACTCGCGGCCAAAGTGGATTCGGTGATGTTCTGTCTGTCCAAGGGGCTCGGCGCCCCGGTAGGTTCCATGCTGGTGGGTAAAGCGGATGCGATGGACCGGGCCCGCCTCTACCGCAAACGGCTTGGCGGCGGAATGCGGCAAGCGGGCGTGCTGGCCGCTGCCGGACTGATCGCTCTCGAGCAGATGCCCGCGCGGCTTCACGACGACCATGCCAACGCGCGTTTCCTGGCCGAGGGCTTGTCCCGTATCGAGGGCCTCAGCATCGATCCATCCAAGGTCCAGACCAATATCCTATTCTTCGACGTCACCGGCACGGGGCTCGACTCGGGCCAATTCAGCAAGGGCCTCAAAGACCGTGGGGTCCTGGCCAATCCAGTCGGCCCGGCCTCCATACGAATGGTTACCCACTACGACGTCACCCGTGAGCAATGTGAGACAGCCCTCGGCGCATGCCAGGAGTTGGCGCGCCAGGCGATGCCGCACTTGACTGGCGTGGTGTCCAAGAACTAACTGGATTACTTCTTTTCCACTGGTCGGTGCCCACCCTCTCACTCCCCTGTCAGGTCAGGTCATTTTCCCCTTCCCTGGACTGGAAATCTGTGATATGATTCCCGGAATTCCGCTCATCTGGGAAGGTTTTTAACCTAAGGAGTCGAGTCGATGACAAAATGCAAGAGTGTACAAAGAGTTGTTGTGTTTGGTCTGCTGGCGGCCACGCTCGTATGGGCGCAGTCGTTCACCGCTGCCATCCGCGGAGTTGTGACGGACGCGTCCGGCGCCGCTGTGCCCGGCGCCCAAGTAATTATCACCGAGTCCGACCGCAACGTGCAGCACACCACGGTGACAGATCCGGCGGGCAGGTACGCCCGGGCAGCCTTGCCCCCCGGCAACTACAGGCTCTCCGTCGAAGCTCCTGGCTTCCGCAAACATGCACAAAGCACTTTCCAACTCACCGTCCAGCAGCAGGCCACAATCGATGTGCAGTTGCAGGTTGGTGATCTCGCCTCCGTCGTCGACGTCGAGGGTTCGTCTCCCTTGCTCAACACCACCATTGCCAGCATGGGCCAAGTCATCGAGAACAAGTTCATGGTCTCTCTCCCCAATATCGGCCGGAACCCCATGAGCTTCCTCTACCTCACCCCCGGCGTCGTCGGTTCGGCCGGACGCCGCGGCGACTCCAGTACCAACTTCGTCGCCAACGGCAGCCGTAACTCCACCTCCGATGTCCTAGTCGATGGCGTCACCGTCACCACCGTTGAGCAAAACTCCGGGATCACCGACCTAAAGTACACGCCTTCCGTGGATGCGGTCCAGGAGTTCAAGATGCAGGTGAACTTCTTCCCCGCCGAGTATGGCCAAACCGGAGGCGCCGTCATCAATATGGTCACCAAGTCCGGCACCAATGACTTCCACGGCACCGGATTCTATTTCTTCCGTCACTCCGATCTCAACGCCAATAGCTGTGTCTGCCAACCGCGCCGGCAGCCCGCGATCATTCTACCGGCGTGATCAATTGGGCGGAGTTCTAGGCGGTCCCATCCGCAAGAACAAAACGTTCTTCTTTGCCAGCTACGAGAACACCAGGGCCAGCAACCCGTCCACAGCCACGGCTACATTCCCTACGCTCGAGCAGCGCAACGGCGACTTCTCTAAAACCTTCCAAAGTAACGGCCAACTGATCACCATCTTCGACCCCCATGCTTCTTTCACCAATGCCGCCGGCGGTGTGGAACGCCCCCCCTTGGCCGGGAACCTCGTTCCCAAGTCCAGGTTTGACCCCGTCGCGGCCAAGGCCTTGGCCTTCTTCCCTGAGCCCAACCAGGTGACCAACGCCGTCACCAACACCAACAACTGGTTCAAGGAAGGCATCAGCCGCAGCACCGGCTACAAAATGGATATCAAGGGCGACCATAATTTCAACGAAAAGTCGCGCATTACCGGCCGCTACAGCTATAGCCCCAGCGATGGCATTCCGCCCAACCTGTTTGGCCAGGGAAATCCCGCCTTTACCTTCAACAACGGCCCCAGCGGGACGAAAACTACCTCGGCTGTGGCCGATTTCACCCGCACCGAGAATCCCACCACCGTTTGGACCATCCGCTATGGGCTCGTCTACTCCGACTTTTACCGCAACGCAATGGAACCGTTCGACCTTACCGCTCTCGGGCTGCCGCAATACATGAAGGCCAACGCCACCTACCCGGTCTTCCCGACCTTCGCTCCGGACGGTTATACCGACATCGGAACCGAAGGCTGGCTCATCATGGACCGCCAGGAAGGCGTCCACCAGATTTCCGGATCGGTGACCAAAATCGCTGGCGCTCACTCCATCAAGGCGGGCGGCGAGTTCCGCCAGTTCTTCCTCGACTACCTCCAACCGGGCTACCCCTCGGGCCAGTTCAGTTTTTCCGCGCAAGCCACGCGGCGTCTCAACAACACCGGCGACAACTTCCAGGGCAACGGCTTGGCCACCATGCTGCTTGGCTGGGGCAATGGAGGACAGTTCCATATCGACCCCAAGGTCAACACGCGGTCCCGCTACATGGGCTACTTTTTCCAGGATGACTGGAAGGTGACCAGCAAACTCACCCTGAACCTCGGGCTGCGCTACGAGTTTGACATCCCGCGATGGGAGCAGCAGAATCGCCAGAGCTACTGGGACTTGGATGCGGCAGCCCCCATCAAAGTGCCAGGGTATGATCTGCGCGGCGTCATTCGTTTTGTCGATGACAATCGCCGTTCGCCCTTCAACGGCGATTACGACAACTTCAGCCCCCGGCTCGGCTTTGCCTACGCCGTGAACAACAAGACTTCCATCCGCGGCGGCTATGGAATCCTCTATCAGCTCTCGCGGGCCACTGTCTTTGGCCACACCGGCGCCGGTTTCAACGTAAATGCCGCCCCGGTCTTCACCCTGGACTCCAATGCCACGCTCTACGCGAAGCTGAATAATCCCTACGTCAACGGCATGCAACTACCTCCAGGCAGTTCCCAAGGCGACCGTACCTTCCTTGGCTTGGGAGCCAGCACGGTTGTTCCGTCCAACAATCGCAACCCTGAGTACTACTCCTGGAACTTATCCGTCCAGCGGGAACTCCCCTGGCAGTCGGTCCTCGAGGTCAACTATACCGGCAGCCGCGGCGCCCACCTGTTCTTGTCCAATAACAGTCTTTCCTTGCTCGATCCCCAATATTGGAGCATTGGCCGCAATGCCCTCCAGGCGCAAGTTCCGAATCCCTTCTATGGACAGATCACTGATCCATTGGCGGTCAATCTGAACCGGCCCACCGTGCAGCGCTACCGCCTGTTGCGCCCCATGACGCAATTTGACGGCGCTGGTGTCGGCACATCCGAACCTGCCGCAGCCGACTCCTATTACCATGGCCTCCAGATGAAACTGGAAAAGCGCTTCTCGCGCGGCTTGACCTTCCTCGGTCACTATACCTGGTCCAAGACCATTGACGACGCCTCGGTTGCGTCCGGAAATGTCACATGGCTCGGCGGCAGCACCAGCATGCAGAACCCGCTCAATCGCAGCCTCGAAAAGTCGCTCTCCGCGCATGACATCTCCCACCGTGCGGTCCTGGCCGGCTCTTACGCATTGCCGTTTGGTAAGGGGCGCGCCATTGGCGGAGGTTCCGGCCGTTTGATAGACGCCTTCATTGGCGGATGGGAAGCCAGCGGCTTCTATACCCTCCAAACCGGCAACCCGCTCCAGGTAGGCCTGAATGGAGGCAACATCTGGAACGGGACGCAGCGCCCGAATCTGATCGGCGATCCCTCCACCCCCGGGCCTAACACCGCGCAGCTCGGCGGCTACTTCAATCCCGCCGCTTTCTCCCGGCCCGACATTGACACCTTCGGTACCGCTCCGCGGTATCTCAACTATCGCGGACCCGGCCTAAGCACTCTCGATGCCGCACTGGCAAAGAGCTGGGCGACTAGGGAAGGCCAGCGGTTTGAGTTCAGGCTCGAAGCCACCAACGCCACCAACACACCCAATTTCTCCGACCCCGCCTCCACGTTTGGCTCCAGCAACTTCGGCCAGATCACCGGGACCAAAATCGGATCCCGCAACGTGCAACTTGGCTTTAAGTACTACTTCTAGCCCCTCACAATTACCGTCGCGGCTCAACAACAGTAGCCGTGACCGTAGGGAGCGGTTAACCGTTGCCGCACCCCATTGGCCGGAAGACTATTTTTTATTGGAACAAGACGAACGGATGCAACGTACGTCTACACAGCAAGAGGAAGTAACGTCTCCGCGCGGACACCCTTTCCCCAACCATCCAATGTTTCGCGCGGAGACGTCCTCAATCAATATTTATCCCAGCCGCTCTCACGGGGCGTCTGGGATTAGGCCGACCTCCGTGGCGGTTTATGCAGGTCACCTAAAGAGAGTTAGGCCGCTAGTAGTACGGCCTACCGTTTCTGACGCCTCAATCGTTGACTTACAAAAAAGGGGAGACATATGCCGATCACTGCCTTCAACAGTTTCACTGACGGCCTCGATTCGAATCAACGGGGCCGCGAACACTTCATTGCCAACATTAACGTCGATGACAACGGCCGCTGGGTTCCTTACGCCGAAGGTGTATGGTTCCAGCCCTGCTGCTTTAACGTCACCTCTGGAGGATTCAGCGTCGTTCTGAAAGGTCTGCCCGGTGCCAAGCTGGGCACTCACTACCACGTTGGCACCGTTCGTGGGTATACGATGCGTGGTCACTGGCGGTACCTGGAGCATGACTGGGTTGCCAAGCCCGGAACGTTTATATACGAACCCGCCGGCGAGGCTCACACGCTGGTCATCACCAACGACTCACCAGAACCAGCGCTGATCCTTTTCATGGTCGAGGGCGGTCTCATCTATCTGGACAAGCCGGTCAACGGTGGCTTTGCTGCCTACGAGGATGGATTCACCCTTCTGGATCTGACTCGGAAGTACTATCGCGAGGCCGGTCTCGATGTGCGCCAGCTGGACCTGCTAGTTCGCTAGTTGAGGCATGCGGTCTAACAAGCGGTTGCAGCGGACGGCGCTCACGCGCCGCCGCTGAACTGTGGCGTTAGGCTTCGACATTCAGAAGCGGTCGACTCGCTTGGCCGACGGATTGTCGGCCCCGGCAACTGGGCAAAATCTATCTTTCATAATATTATTCATGATAGGTATATTTGCCATGCCAATCAGCATCAAAAACGACCAGACCGAACTTCTCGCCCGCAAGTTGGCAGAACTCACAGGGGAAACGCTGACGGAAGCTGTTCGGGCCTCTGTGGCGGAAAGATACGACCGGCTCCGCCGGGCTCGTTCGGGACGTTCGCTTGCCGACGAGCTTAATGAAATCGGGTTGCGTTGCGCGAAACGTCCGGTCGTGTCGCAACTCAGCGCCGATGAGATCCTTGGTTACGATGAATCTGGAGTACCGGCGCGATGACGGTGGACACGTCCGCCGTTCTCGCAATACTTCAGGATGAGGCAGAGAGGGCTGAGTTTGTGGCGTTGATCGAGAAGGAGCCGCGCCGTCTGATCTCGGCGGTCTCGGTGCTCGAAGCGGCCATGGTTTTGGAGGGGCGCATGGGCGACGACGCCGGCTCCGACCTGGACCTGTTTCTCCGGAGAGCTTCGATTGAGACCGTGGCCTTCGATGAAGAGCAGCTCACTGTGGCTCGTGCGGCCTTCCGGCGCTTTGGAAAGGGCCGTCACCCCGCGGGGCTCAACTTTGGAGACTGCGCCTCGTATGCTCTCGCGCAGTGGTCCGGGGAGCCTTTGCTGTTCAAGAGGACAGATTTTACGGCAACCGATGTTACTCGCGTCAGGGAGTAAGACCACTGTGGGTTCCCGGCTCGTGCTGACATGCGCCCGTGAAGTGATCCAGCACCTCGGGGCTTTTCCGTTGCAACTCCTGGCGCACCCCGATCTCCGAGGTGTAGTAGCCAAGGAGCGTCGCGCGCTTCATCCTGGCGAAGAATAACTCGGGCGGGCTGGATGGATTTCCCTCGGACCCGGCGAGCCGGTCGAGGAGCGCGGCCCGGTCCTCCACCGCCAATTGGAGGAAGGGCGCGCCGCCGGCCTGATCGAAGGAGGCGAGCCGCGATCTCCACTCCTGCTGCGTCTCCACCGGGCTGCTGGCGGCCACCAGGTCGACATAGAAACTTACCTTGGCTGCCCGCGCCCCCGGTGATCGCTCATCGGCCGGGAGGATCATCTCCGCCACTTCCTCCAGCAGGCGGTTCTCGGCCTCCGAAAAGAACCGGAGTTTGTACTCCTTGGGCGCGGACTGAATCGCATGCACGCCGTGCTGGAACGCATCGATCTGCGCGGCGGTGGCGCCCGCGCCCAAAATCGTAATCAGGTCGCGGCGGTTGATCATGCCAGTTCCCCTTTCTTCAGTTTGTCCACCAGGTATTCGGAAGCGCGCCAGGAAAGCGACATCAGCAGCGTCGTGATCCCGTGCGTGCCGGGCATCGAGACAAAGCAACTGGCGTCGGTGACAAAAAGGTTCTTCACCTCGTGCGACTGGCAGTAGGGATTCAGCACGCTCTTCTTCGGGTCCGTACCCATGCGGGCCGCTCCAGCTTCGTGGGTCGCGTCGCCCATTGGCTCGATGGTCCGGGTGTGCGGCATCACTTCGGCGCCGCAGGCCCGGAAGATCTCATCGATCCAGTTGTACATGTCCTCCATCATCTTGCGGTCGTTGTCGCTGGGCTGGACGTGGAATCGCACTTGCGGGATGCCGAACTTATCTTTGTTGTCCGGGTCGATCTCGAAGTAGTTGGAGTACTCCGGCAGCCGCTCGCCGTAGCCGCGCAGACTGATGCCGGCGCCGTTATTCGCCCGGATCTGCTTCTTCAGATCCAGGCCCCAACCCTTCACTCCGCTGCTGACGCTGCCGCTGAATCCGGTGCCGCCCAGCAGAAAGTAGCCGCCGTAGTAGTTGTTTTTCCGCTTGTAGTTGAAACGCGGGATGGTCATGTGCGATCCGCCCGCGCCGTCTTCGTTAATGGGCTTTCGGTTACGCATCACCGGCAAAATGGCGGATACGCCGCCGGCCTTCATCGAGTCCATGACGTAGTGGCCCATCACGCCCGACGCATTGCCGAGGCCGTTTGGATGAATGCGCGACTTTGAGTTCAACAGAATACGCACGGACTCCACCGTGGACGCCGCCAGCACCACCGCCTTCGCGCGCACCTCTCCCTGCTGGCGCGTCACCGAGTCGATGTAGGACACGCCGGTGCACCGGCCATTTTCATCAGTCAGTACCTGGTGCACGGCGGAGTTGGTGCGCAAGGTGAAGTTCGGCTTCCCGCGCAGCTTCGGAATAATGCCGTCGAGCGTCGAAAAGCGCGCCCCAACGTCGCATCCGCGGCCACATTCGCCGCAGTAGTGGCACTTCGGGCGGCGATCGTAGTTCACGCTGAGCGCTGCCGTGCGTTCGTGTAGAACCGGGACCCCGAGCTTTGCCGCGCGCCCCTTGAGGAACAATTCCCCGCAGCGCGGAGCATGCGGCGGGCCGCAGTAGATGCCGTCGGGCATGTTGAAGTAGTTGTCTCTGTTGCCGGCGATTCCCACCAACCGCTCTACACGGTCGTAATAAGGCGCAATGTCTCTATATCCGAGCGGCCAGTCCTCGCCGAAGCCCTGAGTGGATTCTGTCTTGAAATCCATCTCGCCGTGGCGAAAGCAGGAGCGCCCCCAAGTGTTGGTGCGCCCGCCGACCGCCCGCAGGCGTGTCCAGTGGAACTTGTCGATCGATTGGTATTTCTCCGTTCTCGGGTTGGTGTACAAGTGATCGGTATACTCGCTGATCTTCCACAGTCCGTCGTACTCGCCCGGCTTGCCCTGTCCGCGGAACGGAAGATCCCATGGGCGCGTGTGCGTGCGGAAGTCCTTTGCGGGTACGAGCATGCGCCCAGCCTCGAGCAGCATAACTTCCAACCCCTTGTTGACAAGGACGTAGGCCGCCGTTGCGCCACCCGCTCCGGAGCCGACAACCACGACATCGTACATTTTTGCTGGCATTTGACTGGAGAGTATCACAAGCAGGCTGCACGGCGAACCCGCAGCTACTCCCCACAGCCACTACACCTTGATCGGTTGATCCCACACGCCCGTGGCCTTACTTGCGATCCCACACGGTGCGCTGCTTGAATTGCCGCAACTGTGAGTCGTAGCCAAAATTGGTCGCCGTCAGCGACTGTCCGTCTGCCGAGACGACGTATGTGCCGCCTCCGGCCACCGACTCGTCTTCCCTACGGGCTTCTACCTGGATCGTATTCGGGTCCGGGCGGTTCGCCACGGCCTTAAGACCTGGGCAGTCCGGTATCGGATGTTCTTTGCCGTCCGGGATGAAACGTTGCGGCCGTTCCGCCACCTTCTCCCCATTCGCCTTTTTGCCCTCGGCTTTCATCAGGTAGTGGCCTTCGGCGTCTAGCTCAAAAACCATTGTTCCCGCGGACGGGCGGTGATTGGCACCGAACTCCGACTTCCCTGGATTAAGCTCCCATGTCCCAACAAGTGGATCTTGCATATCAAACCTCCTCACTTGATCTCCTTCTTCCGCATGCTAACCGTTACCCGCTTGGGAGTCCTGAAGATTTTGCTAAGATTCTCTTAATTCATGCCCAACCCCGAGCGGTACGAATTCGGAGAGTTCACGCTGGATGCGGCGGAACGGCGGCTCTATAAGGGCAGCCAGGCAGTTCCTCTTCAGCCAAAAGCTCATGACGTGCTGCTCGCCCTGGTGCGACGTGCGGGACGGCTAGTCACCAAGCGCGAACTGTTGGAACTGGTTTGGCCGGAGTCCTTCGTCGAAGAGGGCATTCTCGCTGTCTATATTTCCGGTCTGCGCAAAGCGTTTGGGAAGGGCGAAGAATCGCGGCGTTTCATCGAGACGGTTCCCGGTTCGGGCTACCGTTTCGTAGGTGCGGTGGCGCTGCCCAATGTGAATCGTCAGGAGTCCGCGGCGCAACAGCCGCGCCCTCGTCCGGAGGTTCATGAGATGATCGGCCGCGGGCGGTCCCATTTGCTGGCAATGTCAATGTTCGATGTCCCCAAGGCGGTTAAGGCGTTCCGCACCGCCATCGAGCTCGACCCAACCTACGCCGCGGCGCACGCCGGTCTTGCTCTTGCCTGCTGTGCGCAAGTCCAAATGCGTTTGGTTCCTCCCGCCGAAGCCTACAGCGAGGCGAAGGCCGCGGCGCTGAGCGCCTTGGCGATGGATAGCGGATGCGCCGATGCGCAGGTCGCGCTCGGAGCGGTTTTGTTTTTCAGTGAGTGGAATTGGGCCGGGGCGAAACGGAGCTTGGAGCGGGCGCTCGAACTCAACCCCAATCACACCGAAGCCTACCTGCTCCATGGGCAATTGCTGGAGGCGCTGGGCAGGTTGGAGGAAGGGCTGGCCATGAAGCAGAAGGCTCTGGAGCGCGACCCGTTCTCGCCGTTGGTGCATCTTCAGATCTCGATGTCGTACTGGAACCAGCACCGGTATGAAGAGTCTATTGAGTGGGCCAACAAGACGCTCGCTCTCGATCCGCGGCACCCGCACGCACGCGAGCACATTGCCGGTGCGTACCTGAAAATGGGCGATTTCGACCGCTATATGGCTGAAAGCATCCAGCACGCGGAATTGCACGGCTGCTCCGCCGAAGCCCTTGAGCCGTTGAAGCAGGCCTATGCCACAAGCGGCCGTGCCGGTGTGGTGAAGCTGTTTCTGCAACGTGCCTCCAGCCGGCCGTCGGCATTCCCTGCCATGGCATTGGCGGTGCACTACGGCGAAGCGGGCAACCTTGATGCAGCATTCAAGTACTTGGATCGTGCACTGGAGAGTCATGACCCCAGCTTGGTTCATCTGGCAGTGGCCCCACAATGGGACAGTTTACGCGTTGATCCGCGATTCACTGAGCGCCTCGCGCGGATGGGCCTGAGCACCGTCTCCCTACTAACAGCTTGATCAAATCCACCCTCACCACGAGCTGATTCCACCTCGGCGGACGAATCTTCGCGATGGTATTTTCTACCCAGGCAGAGAACAACTGACACTTGGATCAAGGGATTCCAAGGGGCGGCGCCTCTTGGCTGTGTCGGCTCGCCAGCCTATCCTGGTGCTACCAATTTTGCCGCCGTGTCGAATGCGAGCAACCGGAACATCTCGAATAATGCCAGCGGCGATCCAACGTTGGTATTGCGGGTTCCCTGCGGTGAAGCCACGGTGAATGTGGCCGTGTTCTAGAAGTTCGTAAAGGGCCTATACCGGTCGTTCTGCCGCCGGAGTTGGAAAGAATCAGTATCCATGGTGCAAGCCGCCGCGAACCGTAAACTAACAGGCTGCGCCGCTGGCAGGCGCATAATAGGACCATGGCGATTACAGGGCGCTTCGCATTGGCAACCGCGCTGGTTTGGGGTGCGGCTGGTGGTCTGGCGGGTCAGTCCGCGACGCCGCCTGCCGAGTGGACTTCATTGTTCGACGGGAAGTCCCTCAAAGGCTGGAAGGAGACACCGTTCAGCAGGCACGGCGAGGTGCGCGTTAAGGACGGGATGATCGTGATTGGTGACGGGCACCTGACCGGCATCACTTGGGCAGGCCAGTTCCCCCGGTCTGGCTATGAGATCCGATTCGAAGCCGCGCGGTTGGAGGGAAGTGATTTCTTTGCCGGAATCACCTTTCCCGTCAATGACTCGTTCTGCTCTTGGATCAACGGCGGCTGGGGCGGTTCTGTAGTAGGACTCTCGAGCCTCGATGGCGATGACGCCTCCGAGAACGATACCTCCACGGTACGGGATTTTGTGAAGGGACGCTGGTACGCCTTTCGATTGGCGGTAACCGAAAACCGGATCAAGGGCTGGATCAACGGCGAACTGGTCATCGACGCAGATATCACGGGACGGCGCGTGGAACTTCGGGCCGGCGAGATTGACCTGTGCAAGCCGCTCGGGTTTGCATCCTACTCGACGGTAGCGGGATTGCGGAGAGTCGAGTACCGGCGGCTGGGCGCTGAAGATCCCAGGTAGCCGGATCGCCGCCCCCCAGCGGTTTATCAAAGATCAGGATGACCGTAAGGTTTGACCCGACGACCTCCTTCATGTGCCGGGCCTGATCCGGCAACTGCCGTAAGATCTCAAACGGCGTCGCATACTGCCGGTACACTCGCTTCTCCTTCCCCTTCGCGTTGACCACTTTCTCGGGCACCCCGCAGGGCCGGTAAAAGTTCACATACGGATTCAGGTAGTCTGCGTAGAATTCCTGGATGTCCTCGGCGTGCCTCGTCCACCGCCGCCAACAACTCGATCGCCAGTAGCGCTGCGGAAACCGCCGCCTCCGGTACGGTTGCGGCCTTGAGACTCTATTTCGCCGCTGGCCTCCAAAAACGCCCGGACTTGCTCCAGGCTCAACTCTCCTGCTGTCCGCATTTCGATGATCAGGTCCCAGCATGGCCGATCCCCACCTTCTAGGCTCATCTTGCGAGACAAGACAAGACAAGATTTGCAAAGACAAGATTTGCTATTGTAATCCGCAACAACTTGTGCTATTCTTATAGCTAAGTGGAATGATTTAGGCTATGCGTGCAAGCGCAGAATCTGCTAATTGCAACCACGGTAAAAAGTGCTAAAGGCGAATCGGCTTCTGCGGTTTTCGCCCTGTGGCTTTGCCTCAGGGTTTTTGTTTTCTGGCCGATACGCTTGAAGGAGACCCTTAAATGAGCGTATGGCATGGCCCGGTTGCCGCCCCCCCCTTTCTTTCCGGCCTGGAAGGCGAACTCGTCTCCCTCCGCATCGCCGTGGAGCCCCGGCTCCTCGAAGACCTCCTGGAAACCCTCGCCGAGCTTCCCTTTCCCGTGAACCCCCGCATACAACACCAAGTGGGCGCGAATCCCTCCACCGTTGTCGAATTCCCCGCCTATCGCGAGAAGCTGGACCTCGTCCGCGCCTCCCTTGGGCGCGGTGGCTTTCCAGCCGCTTCCCTCCATGTCGATCGCATGTTGGCCCATTTGAAAATCGGCTAGGGAGTGCACATAACTATGACGCCTTCTGATCGGAAGATTTGGACTGGCGCCTGTTGAATCCGTTGCGGCATCCGCAGGTCAGGTTTCATGGAACCTTGCTGCTGTTCCTGTTGGCAGGTGTATCGGCGACTGCCGTTTGGCTCGCATGGGGTACAATCCGGCTGCGCATAGCCCATCGCGCGGCCGGCAAAGTACGTAGCCAGTTCCTGGCAAGTGTGATAGCTTTCCCCGATGGCAAGCGGAGTCTTGATGGTCCGCGCCAGCGCGGCGTGGCTTGCGGCATCTTCGGGCATCAGCGGGCATTCCAGCCACAGAGCTTGACGCGAATCCAGAGGTGCGGCCTGCTCCGCAGCGCGATCCGGATCCAGGTGTCAGAGCGCATCCACTCCTACTTGAAAGTCCGGCCGCAATGCGTCCACCTGTTCCGCAAAGCATTCCAATCCGATTCGTAATAAATTAAGCCGGAATCAGCCCCACGTTCCGCCTTGGATTGAGCATCGCAGCCACGGGCAATCCGGCCGGATTGCCCGCCAGATCCCACAACGCCAGGTCCAATCCGCTGATGGCGTCGCGCAGGAGCCAGCGGCGCTTGCGCCTCCCCCAGCCGTTGTGCTGTCTTCCAGTTGGACACGGATCAGCGCCATCTCCAGATGAAACGAATACAAAGCCGGATAGACTTTGCTCCACCGGTAGTGGCCCTGGCCTGCCAGTCTATTGGGCGATCCCGCGGTGCCGGTGGCCCCGGCCAGGTCGCGCGCAAAGCGCACGGGAATGTTTCAACCGAGACGATCCTCATCAGTGGTGAGCGTAGCGCAGTTCTTCGAGTACAATCACAACATCATGTACGGCTCTCGAATCCTCTTCATCTGTGTGGTCCTGACAGGTCTTTCTTGTGGAAGCAAGGACGCTGCTCAGGGGCAGGCGCGGCTGGAACAACAGTTCCAGGACTCACTGACCAACGCGACGCTGGTGGGCAAGTTTACCTCGAAGAGCAACGATAGGCTCGCCGAAGACCGCTACGATATCTCGAAGGTGACGCGTATGCCTGGAGGAATCTGGCTCATCCACACCCGCGTCCGCTACGGCTCACACGATGTGACGGTGCCGATCCCAGTGAAGGTGGTGTGGGCCGGCGACACGCCCATGATCACGCTTACGGATCTGACCATTCCGGGACTGGGCACCTTCACCGCGCGTGTGCTCTTCTATCGCGATCAATACGCCGGTACCTGGAGCAGCGCCAAAGGCCACGGCGGCCAAATGTTCGGGCGCGTCGAGCGTGGCAAGCCCTAGGAGGTGAAGACCGCTCGCTGCGGTGGCGGCTCCGTTGCGGTCTTTGCGTTTTACTGCCCGTTCTTCTTCGCTCTGACCAGAACGTCCCCGTCCACAAAGGCGAAATAGAACGTTCCCCTGGGCGCCTCGATCGCCTTGTCCGGACTCTTCGGATTGGCGCCGCCCGGCTCCACATCCACTGGCTTGCGTCCGCCCGCCTTGTTCACCTGCGCTTCGCGGAGCTTGATCTGCTTGCCATCCACTGCTTCCACCGAGTGCAGAGTCATGGTGATCTTGCTGCGCCGCAGGAACTTCTTCTTGGATCCCTCGGCAATCACGCCCTTCACTGCAGCTCCTTTGGCGATCACCAGAAGTTCCCCGACACGGACATCATCGCCTGCCACAAAAGTGAGCGGCTCACCTGATTCAGCCGTGGCCATGACGTTTTGGTCCAGAACGATGCGGATCCTGGTGCCATCGGCAACGTTGGCCATGAACACCGGAGCCGGCGGTTGTGTGGCAGGTATCTGCGTGGGCTTTGGCGCAGATGAGGCCGCGGCCGGAGGTGCGGCATGCGGCTGCTGCGTCGTGGCAGGAGCGGCCGCCGGCGCCGGCACCGGCGTTGACTGATCCGCAATGGTGGCTGGTGGAGATGTTTTCTTGGAGCGCGCCTGCGTTTTGGGGGTGGCAGGCGGCGGTGGAACCGTGGATGGAGCGGGCGTGACCGTGCCAGGAGGCGTAGCCGTGGCGGGTTCCGGTTCCGCGGCAAGAGGGGCAGCGAGTTCGGGAGCGGCCGCCGCGACCGGCATCGGAGGCGGTTCCACGGGCGCTTCCCGGGGCAGCAGGATTACGGCTCCGATGATAGCGGCCACTGCCAGTACTCCGACTCCAACCAGAACCAGCGTCTTCGAGGACTTCTTCCCGGTGACGGCTTTGGCGGTCGGTTTGGGAGCCGCCTGGGCTGGGGTGACGGGTGCGTTCTTGGCAACGGGGGCATTCTTGTCCGCGGCGGCCGGAGGACTCGCCGCGGCAACAGTGGGAGGACCGGCATCCGGCTGTTTTGCAGGCGTGCTAATGAGGGTGGACGAAGTCGTGCTGGACTCCCAGCTTCGCTGCACTTCACCAATCAGATCGTGAACCTCGCGGATTGTTTGCGGTCTGTCCTTCGTGGACTTACGCAGACATTTATGAATCATGTCATCCAGCGCCGGCGGAACGTCTTTCACCATCTCGCCGGCGGCCCGCGGCTGATCACGAATCACCGCGGCCAGTGTAGACATGGTGGTTGCCTTCTGAAAGGCACACTCGCCGGTGATCATCTCGTACAGAACAACCCCGAAGGTGAAGATGTCGCTGCGCGCATCCACCACCAAGCCTTCGGCCTGCTCGGGCGACATGTACCGGGCCGTGCCCATCACGGAGCCCTGAATGGTGAGCGGGGCGCCAATATCAGTGTTGGTCTCCACGGTTTCTTCAATGGCCACTTGCGTCAGCTTCGCCAAGCCGAAGTCCAACAGCTTCACAAGTCCCGATGGAGTCACCATCACGTTACCTGGCTTCAGGTCGCGGTGAACAATGCCGGCCTCGTGCGCCATCGCCAGCGCGCTGGCGATCTGAATACTCAGTTTCAAAGCCTGGCTGACCCGCAGTCCGCCTTTTGGGATCTCCTGCGCCAGCGTCTTGCCAGAAACAAACTCCATCACCATGAAGTCGGCGCCTTCTTCGGAGAAGATATCGTAGACGGTGACGATGTTGGGATGGTTGAGTGCGGATGCGGCGCGCGCCTCCTGTAGGAAGCGCTGCCGGCGCTCATGATCCGCGGTCCGATCCGTTCGTAGCGCTTTTACGGCAACGTGCCGGTTCAGACGCGAATCCCACGCCTTGAACACCTGCCCCATGCCGCCTTCACCTATCTTTTCCACCAGGCGGTAGTGCGAAACATTCTGTCCGATCTGCAGTTCCATTAGAGCCCAACCTCACGCAAGAGAATCCCTAAGTATAAGCCACCGATCATGGAAACAGGAAGGGGAGAGAGATTGTGGTGCGGTTTTCCAGGGGATGCTTGGCAGAGGCGCGCCGGGCAGTCAGTCATGGCTTGCAGTGGCCCATTCAGGTCAGACGGGAACGGTTACTTCTTAAGAAATGCAATAAGGGCCGCGGGGTCGTCGCTGATAATGGCATCCACGCCGGCATCCAGCAGACGCTTCCAATCCCCGGGCGTGTTGGCGGTCCAGGGCACGACGGTGAAACCGGCTTGATGGGCGGCTCGGACCATTTCCTCCGTTACCAGGCGGAATTCGGGTGAAAGGATATTGGCTTCGGCCTCGCGGGTGAGAGCGATCAGGTCTCGCGGCGGCCCGGAATACAAAGCGGAGCGTCGAATTTCAGGCGCCAGCGCCTTGGCGGCGTGCAGCGTACGGAAGTCGAAAGACTGTATCATCACGCGGGAGCTCAAGTTGTGTTTCCGGATGGCATCCACCAGGAGCTGTGCAAATCGCTGCGGCGCAGGTGTGTACTGCGGCCGGTCGCGGAAGATCTTCGTTTCGATGTTGAACTCGAACTGGCCTTTTGGAGCCAACGCCAGCACTTCATCCAGTGAAGGAACTTTTGTGCCGGGCACAGCCTTCTGGCGGGGAAAATCCGGGTTGGCCACAGCGCCACAGTCCCATTGCCTGAGTTGGGCGAACGTGAGTTCGCGGATAATGCGGCTGCCGGCGGGTCCACGGCAGAACTGCGGATTCAGGGTGGGGTCGTGCGACACCACCAACACATCGTCCCTGGTGACGGCAAGATCGAGTTCGAGCACATCCACTCCGATGGAGATGGCGTACTCGAAGGCAGGCAAGCTGTTTTCGGGGAGTACGGCGCGCGCACCCCGGTGGCCGTGCACCAGGGGCCGGCCCTCCACCGTGGATAGGGAAGTAAGCATAATGAGTAGCCCGCAAAGGGCCGTCCCGGCCCTCCATACGCCCGCGCAACAGCCGGCCACCGAGCCGGGACGAACTCCGTTTGGCGGGCGGTTACTTTGGAAGGCAAGGGTTCCCACTTGGAAGCAGCCATACTATCATGAGCTAGAAAGAGAGTCTCCTATGACCACTATCATGACCACTATCAGCCGCCGGAAGTTCACTGCCGCTTCGGCCGCCACCGCGCTCAGCTATTCACAAATTCCCGGCGCCAATGACCGTGTCCGGATCGGCTACATCGGCCTCGGCAACCGGGGAGATCAGGTTCATGATGGCTTCCTGGAACATGGCGATCAGCAGACGGCGGCCATCTGCGACTTGAAGGACGATTACATGGATCTGGCCGCCAGGAAATCCCGCGGCACTCCGGCCCGCTACAAGGACTACCGGAAGTTGATTGAAAGTAAAGATGTGGACGCGGTCGCCATCGCCACCCCGGACCATTGGCACGCACTGATGTTTGTGGAAGCCTGCCGGGCGGGCAAAGATGTCTACGTGGAGAAGCCGCTTTCGCTGACGGTTGCCGAAGGGCGCAAGATGGTGGACGTGGCCGCGGAAACCAAGCGCGTGACGCAGGTAGGAATCCATCGACGTTCGGCGAAGTTCCTGCAGGAAGCGGCTGAGTTGGTACGCGGGGGAGGCCTGGGCCACGTGACCGTCGCCAAAGGATGGCATGTAATGAATGAATGGCCGGTGGGCATCGGCAACCCGCCAGACGGTCCGCCACCGAACGAAGAGGAGTGGGACCGTTGGCTTGGGCCCGCGCCCAAGGTTCCCTACAATTCCAACCGCACCTTTTACAACTTCCGCTGGTTCTACAACTATTCAGGCGGTCAGCTCACCAATTTCGGCGTGCACTACATGGACATGCTGCGTTGGTGCCTGGGCAAGGATGCCCCCATCGCCGTCACCGCGATGGGAGGTAAGTACGCGATGCGGGACAATCGCGAGATTCCCGATACGCTGGAAGTGTTGTGGCAGTTTGAGGGCGGGTCCATGGTGGTCTTTTCGCAGTACAACGCCAACGCGGCGCCGTCGAACGCGCAGAACTCCGAGATGGAGATTCGCGGCACCAAGGCGACGATGTACCTGCACGGGAATCGCTGGGAGGTGGTACCGGAGCAGAATCGCGACCAGCCTCGTCCCGTGAGAACTCCGATTGGCCGCGAGGATCAGCGGGCGCAGGAACGCAAGGTTCGAGCGTCCGGGGTGGAACCGCGCACGGTGAAGGGCAGCGCCGATACGGCATTTCACGCGCGCAACTTCCTCGATTGCGTCAAGAGCCGGGCCAAGTGCAATTGCGATGTACTGACCGGCCACAGATCCACGGCAGCCACACTCATCGGGAACATCGCTCTCAAAACCAAGAGCTACCTGGAGTGGGACGGGAAAACGGAAAAGTTCACAAACAACGCTGCTGCGAACCGCTACCTCAGCTATCAATACCGCGCGCCCTACAAGCTGTAATTGCTGACCGGCCAACAGGCCAGGAGGCCTATCCTACATCTGGCTAGCGGCGGCGGGGACCATGTCCCAGCGTGCCGTCCCAGGAAGCCTCTCCCTGCGGACCGTAGTCGCCGAGCTTGTCCCAATCCTGGCGTGTGAGGCCGTTGCGGTCCCACACAACCTGCCCGTTTCGCACAGTGATTTCAGCGGCCAGTCTCTGTGTCCCCTTCATGCGCGCGCCATGCACATCGACAAATCCGAAGTCGCCCTTTTCCAGTTTCAATACGGCGACATCGGCCACGGCGCCCACCGACAGGTTCCCCAGTTCTTCCCGTTTGATCTGACGGGCGGGGTTCCAGGTGGACTTGGCGATCACATCGTCCATCGACATGCCCATGTTGAGAAACTTCGACATGACATTCAGCATGTCCTTCATGCCGGCATTCATGCTGGTAATGTGCAGGTCGGTGGAAATGGAGTCCGGCGCAAAACCCTGGCGCATAGCGGGAACCGCATGTTTGAACACGAGGCTGCCGCCGCCATGTCCCACATCAAAGAGAATGCCGCGCTTGCGCGCATCAAACAGGTACTGCCGCACTTTGCCGGACGGATCGAGCATTGGCACGGCGGCCAGATAGGTGTGCGTATAGATGTCACCCGGCCGCAGATGCTTGCCCACCAACTCCTCAAACGGGCGCTCGCTGGTGAACCTGCCAAAATCCACCATCACCGGCACGCCGGCAAGGTTGCCCGCCTCCACCGCGCGATCCACCGCGATCCAGTTCGGCGCTGCAAAGTGCGCGGTCTTGACGCCCACCACATGTTGCCGGTTCGACATCACGCGGTCCGCGGTGGCTTTGGCGTCCATATCCGAAGTGTCTTGTTCCATTTGGCCACCCATGCCTTTTCCAACGATGTTGAGCAGCGCCAGAACGCGCGTCTTGGAACGGTCGATTGTTCTTCGCTTGAAATCGGGGAAACTGCGCCAGCCGGACGAGCCTGCGTCCACCACCGTCGTGACGCCGCTGCGAAAGGTGTGATCGTCGGGGAACACGCCGTTCTCGCCGGTGTACTGCGGGCCTTCGCCAGCAAATACATGTACGTGAATGTCAATGAGGCCGGGCGCTACGTACAGACCCGAGACATCCACCGCCTTGGTGGCCTTCGATGCCGGAATGCTGGCGGCTATCTCGGCAATTTTTCCCTTTGCAATGGCAACGTCGCGCCGGGTGCTGAGCCGGCTCTTTGCGTCGATCACGTGCCCGCCCTGCAACAACAGATCATAAACGGGTTGGGCCAGGGAGCAGGAAGCGATCAGCAGAGCCCCGGCGACTATTCTAAAAAGTTTGGATGCCTTCATGGGTGCATTATAGGCACAATGACGGGGAATGCGGGTAAGATAGGAGATTCTCACTTATGCTAGAAAAGCCATTAGTCGCCGTCATCATGGGCAGCCGCTCGGATTGGGATACCATGCGCCATGCCGCCGAAATATTGACCGAGTTCCAGGTCCCTCACCTCGCCAGGATCATGTCCGCGCATCGGACACCGGATCTCGCGACAACCTTCGCCAGTCAGGCGGAAAAGGATGGGTTGCAGGTGATCATCGCGGCTGCCGGCGGGGCCGCTCATCTGGCCGGAGTAATAGCCGCGTACACCATCTTGCCGGTGCTTGGAGTTCCCATCGAGAGTGCGGCGCTGCACGGCATGGACTCTTTGCTCTCGATGGTGCAGATGCCCGCCGGAGTGCCCGTGGGCACGCTTGCCATCGGCAAGGCTGGCGCAAAGAATGCCGCTCTGCTGGCCATCGCGATTCTTGCCCGCCACGATGCCGGACTTCGGGAACGCCTGGTCGCCTTCCGCGAAGCTCAGACCCGCCAGGTGCTGGAAGATCAGTTGCCATGAAGCGCCCGATCCTGCCCGGTTCGACGGCCGGCGTGCCCAGCCGCCGTCAATTCGATTGCGGCTCGCCGCATGGGCGGCTCGATGAAACTAATTCCCGTCGCAAAGGTGATTTGGCCGCACACCTACAATCCAGCGCGTAGATAGGCAATCAGGTCCGCCAGATGCTGTTTGGTCAAACTTTTCTCAAGATCTTCCGGCATCAGGGAGAGGCTGGAGGAGCGGATCTCGCTGATGTTTGCTCGCAGCAAGGTCACGTCCTCCTCCGCCCCGCCGCGTAAGGTGATTGCGCCGGGAGTTTCCGATGCGAGAATGCCGTCGTACATGCGCCCATCCTTGGTGGTGACCAGATAGTTCACAAAGCGCGATTCGATAGCCGCGCTGGGATCGAGGATTGCGGCAAGCAGTTCCTCCTTGGTCTTCACGCTGATGCCGGAAAGATCCGGTCCCACGCGCGCACCCTGTTTTCGGGGCATGTGACAGTTGGCACAGGTCTCGGCAAAGACCAGTTTGCCTTGCGCCGGGTTGCCACTGAGCCGCAGGGCGCCCTTGTAAGCGGCAATCACCGTGCTTCGGCCGGCGGTGGCGGTTTGAAAGATTTGCCGCGCGCGCGCTGATACCTGTGGATCGCGGTCCTCCAGCAGGCGGTTCCGCGAGGAGACATCCAAGGCGGTCACATCCAGTTCCTTACCCTCGAGGGCGTTGAGCAGGAGCGGCAGGCGATCCTTGCTTGCCATCAGGGCGGCCACGGTTCCGATACGCGCCTCCGGGCCGTAACTTTTCCAATGTCTGATCAGCAAAGGAGCAACTGAAGGCTCCTGGAAGGTTCCCAGGGTTTGTACCGCGGCGGCCTGCACGGCGGAGGACGCCCGTGAGGACAGAATCTTCTCCAGCACGCCGGCGGCATCGGAGTAGGAGGCGCCGCGCAAGGCCCCGATGGCCCGCACGCGGGCGGGTTCCGATAAAAGCTGCGTGTTGGCCGCCTCGCGTAAGGCGCGCCGTGTGAGGGTGCGCAGTTCAAAGAAGCGCGCCAGCTCCCAAGCCGTCTCAACGTTGCGATTGATCATTGCTTCGAGGCTGGCCTCGGCGGCGGGAATCTTCAAGTTGCGCGCTCCGGCCATGCGCAGGCCTTTGGCCAGCCCGGCCAGAGCTGGGCCGGGGTCCTTCTCGCCGGCGGCGGTCTGCAGGAACGTTTGGATTTCCGCTGGTTGCAGACGAGCGCCGATCAGCGAACCCAACCCGTTGACAAGGTTTCCGTCGAGACCGGTTTTCGATTTTTGCCTGAGCGTCACCAGGAAAGCCGCCGGCGCATCAGACACGGAGCTGAGAATCGCCGTGCGCATCCATGGCCCCATCGAGGGTCCGGAGGAGTTGCTGAGCGCCAAACCTGCCAGCGCGTTGCGGGCCGCGGTGCTATGGAAATTGCCTAGCGTGAAGGCAAGCTGCAGCCGCACACGTGGATCCTCGTCGTTGCGCCGGGCGAGCAGCGCGGCCTCCATCTTTTCAGAATGTGGCAGCGATTCGGCCAAGCGAATGGCGTGCTCCCGTACCTGCGGCTGCCCGTCTGACAGTGCGGCGAGCACATCGCCCTCCTCCAGCGCCGACATCGCATCGAGCACGGAAAGCGCCAGCAGGCGCGCTCGCGCAATGCCGGACTGCTTCGCTTTGGCGTGCAGCAACGGGACGGCAGCTTTGTCCTGCCGTTCGATCAGCAGCCGGTGCGCGGTTGCCCTGTGCCAACCATTGGGATGCTCGAACAGATTCACGAGCTCGGCAGGGGAAGCGGCGCCCAGGTTCACTTTGAGGGGACGCTTGAGGAGTGGTTTGTTCGCGACGATCCGGTAGATGCGTCCCAGTTGATCGCCACTGTAGAAATCCATCTCCTTGCGCAACTCCTCGGGCACCGACAACGGCGTTTCGATGAACTCGCGCTGCATGTCCATCATGTAGAGATTTCCGTCCGGTGCGTTGGCAAAAGAGGTGGGCCGGAACCAGGGGTCAGTGGAGGCGAGGAACTCGACACCCTCTTTTGCCGGACGCGCCGTGAAGGTGACGCCATTCGGGGTGAGCACGTCGCGGCGTACGAGGTTGGCGCTCACATCCCCCGTGAAGATGGCGCCGAGGTAACTGGCCGGCCAGGCATCGCCGGAGTAGAGCGTGCCGCCGGATGCGCCGGTGATCACGCCGGAGAGATGCTCGATGCGATTCAGCTTCAGCTCGTCGAAACGCTCCTGCCGGAGGCGTGTACGCTCGACGCGCCAGTGCTGCGGCTGCGTGAGTGGATACATCTTGCGGGGGAAATCGCCGTAGACGTCCTCCACCACGGCAGGCACATTCAACAGAGGAGCGCGGGCCAGGTAGTGACGCGGGAGGACGACATGCCGCAGGTGCGTGGTGTTCTGGGAGATGAAGCGGTTACCCCAGTCATCGAAAGTGGAGCCATACTGCGCCGGGCCGGAGGCCGCCTCGAACAGGCCACGCAACGGGTGGTAACGGAAGTCGGCCCCGCGCACTTGCACCGCCGGACGATCCGGGTGTGCGGGAGATTGGATGAGACCTTCGTTGCCGGCATTGGAAAAGTAGATCCAGTTGTCGATGGCCAGCCGCGGGTTGGTGATCTGCCCTTCCGGGTTGCCCTGATAAAAACCGGTGAAGAGGACCTGCCGCAAATCGGCGCGCCCGTCTCCGTCGGTGTCTTTGAGGTACAGGATTTGCGGGGCGGCGGGGACTATCATGCCGCCCTTCCACGGCATGAGACCGCTCACCTGCAAAAGATTGTCCGCCCAAATCATGTTGCGGTCGGCGCGGCCGTCCCCGTTGGTATCTTCCAGCATGCGTATGCGCGAACGGGCCGGTTTACCCGGGGACGGGTCATAGGGAAGGTCGAGCATTTCGGCAACGTATGCCCGGCCTTGGTCGTCAAAGACCATATCGACGGGGTCTTGAATCTCCGGTTCGGCGGCGAATAGTTCGATGCGGAAATCCTCGCTCAGGCGGAAACTCTTGAGCGCCTCTTCCGGCGGGAGCCAGCCTTGGCGGGAGGATCCGCAGGCGGTCAAGAATAGAGCGAGGAGGGAGAGAGAAAGGCGCATGAAATACCCGCCTTCTATGCTACATTGAGATGGCCGTGGAATTGGATCAATGCAGCCCGCAAAGGGCCGGTCTCGGCCTTTCTTGCCAACCAGCAACAGGCCCGTTCCATTCCGCGACCCAGGCTCCGTCTTGCGGACTGTTACTTAAATGGACACGATGCTCTATCTCACAGAACTGGTGGGACTGGTTGTCTACGACGTGCGTGGTCGTAAGATCGGGAGGATCCGCGACGCGGCGCTGGTCCCGCTGATCGACCCGGCGCGGGTGGACCGCTTCCTGGTGGGGGGCGGCTGGAGTTGGCTCACCTTCCAGCACGACCAGGTGAAATCCATCTCGCTGAAAGGCATTCATCTGCGCGATGAGCATCTGGTGCCTTATCACGCCGACGAGTATCTGCTGCGCCTGGTGCGCGACCTGATGGATAAGCAGATTATCGACGCGCTGGGACGCAAGGTGGTGCGGGTGACCGACGTCACCTTTGCGATTCGCGACGGCAATGAGCTGCGCGTCATGGAAGTGGATGTCGGGTTGCGGAGCGTAGTACGGCGCATTTTCCAGGGAGTGTTGCCGCGCCGGTGGATCCGCCGCATGCAGGGGCCCATCGCGCCGAACTCCATCCGCTGGGAACTTACCAACATTCTCGAAATGGATCCGCAGCGGCGCCTGCGATTGAACATTTCGCACAAACTGCTCGAGTCGATGCACCCGGCCGATTTGGCCGATATCGTCGAAGATCTGAGCCCGGATCACAGGGAAGCCATCTTCGAATCCATTGACAGTGAAGTGGCGGCGGAAACGCTGAGCGAGGTGAATCCCGATATTCAAGCAAGCATTCTCGAATCGCTCGAGGTGGAGAAGGCGGCCGACATTTTGGATGAGATGGCGCCGGATGAAGCCGCCGATGCGCTGGGCGAGCTGGAAGAGGATACCTCGGCCGGCATTCTGGAGGAGATGGAGGCCGAGCCCAAGAGCGAGGTTCGTGAACTTTTAGAGTTCAAGGAAGACACTGCCGGCGGCATGATGAATACCGAATACGTGGCCCTGCACGACCAGGCCACGGTGGCTGGCGCTCTTGCCGCGCTACGTGGAAATGAAGAGCTGTTGGATTCGCTGAACATGCTGTTTCTGATTGACAGCGACGGCAAGCTGACCGGGGCAGTACCTTTGGCGCGCCTGCTGTGCGGTGAGCCCGATACCAGGATATCCACATTGGCTGTCGAAGGCCTGATTCAAGTTACTGTCCTGGCGAAAGAGAATAAGGTGACCGAGTTATTCGATAAATACAACCTGTTGAGCCTCCCGGTAGTGGACGAGGAAGGAACGCTGGAGGGTGTGATCACGGCCGATGACGTGATCACGGTCCTGCGCCAAGGGTAGCCGCGATTGCGCATATTCAAAAAACTGCGGTACAACATTGCGGCATTCCTGGCCGTGCTGGGGCCGGGCTTCATCACAGCCATTGTCGATAACGACGCCGGCGGAATCTACACCTATTCACAAGCCGGCGCCAAGTACGGCTATCTGCCTTTATGGACGCTGGCCCCGATTACGCTGCTGCTCATCGTGACACAGGAGATGTGTGCCCGCATGGGCGCCGTGACGGGGAAAGGATTGTCGGACCTGATTCGTGAAGAGTACGGAGTGCGCACAACGTTTCTGATGATGGCGGCGCTGGTGGCCACCAATCTCACTAACGTGATGGCCAACTTTGCGGGCGTGGCCACATCCCTGGAACTGTTTCATGTGAGCCGATACGTCTCGGTTCCGTTGGCCGCGGCGGGCGTCTGGATGCTGATTGTCAAGAATAGTTATGAGCGCGTGGAAAAGATATTGCTGTTCTCCTGCTCGCTGTATGTTAGTTACATCGCGGCCGGGATTCTGGTGAAGCCGGACTGGAAGGAAGCGGCCATTTACAGCGTCAGCCCGGTGCTGATGCTGGACCCGGGCTATCTGTCCATGCTGATCGGCATGGTGGGCACCTCGGTGGCTCCTTGGATGCAGTTCTACC